>NZ_JBEYYO010000008.1:0-191705 GCF_040645615.1 Glycomyces sp. NPDC046736
CACGCTGACCATCCAAACACCCTGTTGAGTTCTCAAACAACACGCCACCACAAAGAAACCACCCACACAAGGATTTATTCTCCGCCGAAGCAACCCGATCAACATTACTAGCCTCGAACCGCATCGTCCAACTCAGGATGCTTGACCCTGGTCACATGCGATTGAGCCTCTATGAAGTCTCAGGTGATCCCCGCGCCTCGATCTCGGACCGCGCCAGCGCTTAAGTCTGTCGCGTGCCTCCGTGATCTCCGGACCGGCCTCGTCTTCCTCGGCTGTTCCGTTCCCCCGCGGGCAGAGACAAATATACACACCCTCGTTGCCCCTGAAATCAGGGGGGTCACCTGTTGTTCAACGATACGCTTGACCTGGGAAGACTTCAATGGTTTTCCCGAGGACGGCGGCAGGCGGGCATGCCCGGCCGCCGTCGCGGACGCTCTGCCGACTGCGAGTGCGGCTGTTAGCCTGCGAGCGAAGGAACTCCGATCAGAGGAGAAGGCATGTCAGTCACTCGTAACGCACGGACCCGTTGGACCGGTGGGCTTCAGGACGGGGGCGGCGTGACCAGCTTCGTGTCGTCCGGTATCGCCGACACCCCCGTCACGTGGGCGTCGCGCGCGAACGACCCGGAGGGGAAGACCAGCCCGGAGGAGCTCATCGCGGCGGCGCACGCCTCCTGCTATTCGATGGCGCTCTCGGCGGGCTTGGGGAAGGCCGGCTACACGGCGGACGAGATCGTTACCGAGGCCGGGGTGGACTTCAAGCCGGGCACGGGGATCACGGGCATCGCTCTGGTGGTGCGCGCGGTGGTGCCGGGTATCGAGAAGGCCGAGTTCGACGAGATCGCGGCGGCCACGAAGGACGGGTGCCCGGTGAGCCAGGCGCTCAAGGCGGTCCCGATCTCCCTTGAGGCGACTCTGGGTTAGGGTCGTCGCAAACCACTGAGAATTTCATAATCACGCACAGTGTGCGCGGAAGCATCGGGTGCACCGGCCGCGGTCTGAGGAGCGCGGCGCCGGACACGGGCGAGAGCCCGGGACGGCAGGGTGAACGTTGGTTTCGCGCACTTGTCTGTTAACGAGGCCTGCCTGCCCAGTTGCAGACCTACATCGCAAGAGGAGGGAGTTCTCGTGACTGCTCCTGAAAACACCGGTAGGCGGTTCCAGGCCTACACCATTCGACACCTGGAGGAACTGCTCCAGCGAGCGCCGCTGACAGAGGAGCAGCGGCTTCGTACGAAGGCCGTGGCGTCGGTGCTGCCGTTCCGGACGAACGCGTACGTGGTCGATGAGCTCATCGACTGGGACCGCGCGTTCGACGACCCGATGTTCCGGCTGGTCTTCCCGCAGGAGGACATGCTTCCCGCGGAGGACGTGGACCACATCGCGGGGCTGCTCAAGGCCGAAGCTTCGAAGCAGGAGCTCACGGCCGCGGCCAATCGGATCCGGTTCAAGCTCAATCCGCATCCGGCGGGGCAGCTTCAGCTCAACATCCCCAAGGCCGGCGAGGACCCGGTGCCGGGGCTCCAGCACAAGTACCGCGAGACGGTGCTGTTCTTCCCGCAGCAGGGGCAGACCTGCCACGCGTACTGCACCTACTGCTTCAGGTGGGCGCAGTTCGTGGGGATCGCCGATTTGAAGATGGCGAACAACGACACCGAGCAGCTCACCGGTTACGTGCGGGACCACCCGGAGGTGAGCAGTGTGCTGCTCACCGGCGGGGACCCGATGATCATGGGTGAGCCGGTCCTGCGGCGGTACATCGAGCCGCTGCTGGAGATGGACCACGTGGAGTCGATCCGGATCGGGTCGAAGGCGTTGGCGTACTGGCCGCAGCGGTTCGTGTCGGACCCTGATGCCGATGACACGCTGCGCCTGTTCGAGCGGGTGGTCGCGTCGGGGAAGAACCTGGCGTTCATGGCGCACTTCTCGCACCACAAGGAGCTGGAGTCCGAGCTCGTCCAGGAGGCGGTGCGGCGCATCAGGTCCACCGGTGCGGTGATCCGGACGCAGGCGCCGTTGATCAGGACGATCAACGACGACGCGCAGCAGTGGGCGGGGATGTGGAGGACCCAGCACAAGCTGGGGATGATCCCGTACTACATGTTCGTGGAGCGCGACACCGGCCCGCAGGACTACTTCTCGGTGCCGCTGTGGCGGGCTTGGGAGATCTACCGGGACGCGTTCAGTCAGGTCTCCGGCTTGTGCCGGACCGTGAGAGGCCCGTCGATGTCGGCCACGCCGGGCAAGGTAGCGGTGGACGGAGTCGTCCAGATCGGTGAGGAGAAGGTGTTCGCGCTGCGGATGCTCCAGGCGCGGGATCCCTCGATCGTGGGGATTCCGTTCTACGCGAAGTTCGATGAGAACGCCGTGTGGGTGGACGACCTGAAGCCCGCGTTCGCGGACAAGTTCCCGTTCGAGTAGCGGGGCGTCCCTGAGGGGGACGGTGTGCGGAGCCGGAGCGACATGGTCGCTCCGGCTCTTTGCGTCTCAGGCGGTGTGGAGGGCGAAGCCGGTGGTGCCTTCGGGTTCGAGGCCCGGGAGGAGGAGCTTGTCCTCGTCGTAGTCGGTGGACTGGTGGCGGTAGGCGATGGGTGCGGTCTCGGCGAGGGTTTCGAGGCGTTCGCGCAGCCGCTTGGTCATGCCTTCGTAGTCGGGGTTCCAGCCGGCGCCGGTGAGCGCGAGGGGCGGGAGGACTTCCATGCCGGTGTAGAAGAGGATGCCGTGCTGGATGGGGAAGAGCAGGTCGTCGATGGCGCCGTTGATGCCGCGTGCGGACAGGTGGGTGTCGGCGGCGCCGGTGGTCACCACGATCATGGCGCGCTTGCCTTCGAGTCTGCCTTCGCCGTAGCGCTTCCAGTCGCGGGAGGTGCCGTAGCCGAAGCCGTTGGTGAAGACGCGGTCCATCCAGCCTTTCATGATGGCGGGCATGGAGAACCACCACAGGGGGAACTGGAGGATGAGGTTGTCGGCGGCCAGGAGCTTCTCCTGTTCGGCCAGGATGTCGGCCGAGAGGGTGCCCTCGTCCCAGGCCTGGGCGGAGGCGTTGATGAAGGAGTCGGCCTCGGTGGGGCCGTAGTCGTCGAAGTCGGCGACGGCCTTCCATTTCATGGCGTAGAGGTCGGAGACGGTGACGGTGTGGCCGAGGCCTTCGAGGGTCTGGACGGCTTCGTCGCGGAGCGAGGCGTTGAGCGAGCCGTGGTGCGGGTGGGCGTAGACGAGGTGTGTTCTCATGCGGTCCATCGTGCGGGTGAATCCGCAGGCCTGCCAGACGTCTGTTCGACCTGGGGTCGTTCGACCCTAGGACTGACAGACCTAGGCAGCCGGGCCGCTCGGCGGCGATACTTGCCGCGGAGGTTTGAGTGATGTCATCTGATGCGACGGGGATCCACAAACTGGAGGACGTGGTCGACCTGGGGAAGTTCCTCCAGGCGCGGCGCGCGAGGGTGAACCCGGCCGACGTGGGGTTTCCCGAGGACATGCGGCGGCGGGTGCCGGGACTGCGCCGCGAGGAGCTGGCGATGCTGGCCGGGGTGAGCGTGGACTACTACACGCGGCTGGAGCAGGGCCGGGCGAAGCATCCGTCCGACCAGGTGCTGGACGCGGTGGCGCGGGCGCTGCGGCTGGACGAGACCACGCGGGCGCATCTGCACCGGCTGGCGGGGAACTCGCGGTTGAGCCCGTTCCAGGTGTCGGAGGGTGTGCGGCCCTCGTTGCAGACGATGCTGGCGGCGATCGACGCGTTTCCGGCGCTGATCTTGAACCACCGGCAGGACGTGCTGGCTTCGAACCGGATGGCGCAGTTGCTGTACGGGGGTTTCGGTTGGGACCTGGAGTCGGGGCCGAACTTCGTGCGGCTGCTGTTCGACGACGACTCGCGGGCGTTCTTCCCCGACTGGGAGGCGTTGTGCTCGTGGGAGACGGTGGCGCAGTTGCGGAAGATGGCGGCGCTGTTCCCCGAGGACGCGGAGATGATCGCTTTGATCGGCGAGCTCTCGGTGCGGCACCGTTCCTTCGCGGAGCTGTGGGCCAAGGCCGAGGTGCGCGACTGCAACATCGGGAGCGTGCAGTTCGACCACCCGATGGTGGGTCGGTTCCAGTTGCACAAGGACCAGTTCCGGGTGGCCGACGGGTCGGGGCAGATGCTGGTGACGTTGACGGCCGATCCGGGGACCGACGGGTACGAGAAGCTGGCGCTGTTGAGGGCGGGAGACTAGTCCCCCGCCCCCGTTTGGGCTTACTCGTTGATCGGGAACTGGTCGATGACGCTGATCCAGTTCGCGTCGCCGCGGCCGGTGGCCGCGAGCTCGTCGAGGTGCTTCTTGAGCGGTTCGAGGAAGTCCGAGCTGACGCCCTGCTCGCGGGCGGCGGTGATGAGCGAGGCGATCGCGGGCCTGGTGAACGCCACGTCCTGGCGCAGGGCCGGGTCGTCGTCTTCGCCGTCGATGACGGCGGCGAAGTGGCCCACGTGCGGGATCAGCTCACTGAGCCAGGCGATGACGTCTTCGGCGGTCCGGCCCGCGGCGACGCCGACGGTGCGCATCATCGCGGCGGCCTGGAGGAACCCGGTGAACATCTGGTACATCGCCGACAGGAGCGCCATGTCCTTGAGCGAGGCCAGGCCCGCGTCGGCGCCTTCGAAATCGGCGGTGCCGAGGGTCTCCAAGGCGAGCTTGGCGATCGCGAACGCGTTCTCGTCGCCGGAGTAGAGCAGGCTCGAACCGGGCCGGCCGATCATCGGCGGCGTGGCCATGATCGCGCCGTCGAGGTAGGAGAGCCCGTGCTCGGCGGCCCACGCGGCGGTGGCGCGGGACTCGTTCGGAGTGGTGGTCGTCAGGTTGACGACCACTTTGCCTTTGAGCTCGGTCGCGACCGGTTCGAGGTGTTCGCGGACGCTGGCGTGGTCGAGCAGGACGGCGATGACGATGTCCCCGGCCCGGGCCGCTTCGGCGACCGTGGCGGCGTGCTCCGATCCGGCCTTGACATGCGGTTCGGCCTTCGCTGCGGTGCGGTTCCAGACCACGGTGTCGTAACCGGACTCGCGGAGGCGGTCGACGATGGCCGAACCCATCGCGCCGAGGCCGAGGATGCTGATGGTGCCCTTGGACATTGCGGTTTCCTTAGCGGTCATTTGCTGATGGTGAGGAGGTCGACGATGCGGAGCCAGTCGCTGTCGCCGCGGCCGGTGGCCGCGAGTTCGTCGAGCAGTTTCTTGTGCGGTTCGAGCAGGGCCGCGCTGATGCCCTGCTCGCGGCTGGCGGTGATGAGCGAGGCCTGACCGGCGCGGCTGAAGTCGACGCTCTGGCCGCCGGTGTCGTACGTGCCGCCGTCGATGATCGCGGCGAGCCCGGGACCGTAGGAAAGCATCGGTTCGAGCCAGGCCTGGACTTC
The DNA here is from genome assembly GCF_040645615.1 of Glycomyces sp. NPDC046736. Lineage (NCBI taxonomy): Bacteria > Bacillati > Actinomycetota > Actinomycetes > Glycomycetales > Glycomycetaceae > Glycomyces > Glycomyces sp. NPDC046736. The sequence goes on from NZ_JBEYYO010000008.1 coordinate 5,388, forward strand.
GCGGGCCGTCTCGACGGCGGGGACGCCGACCGTGCGCATCATGGCGATGGCCTGGACGTAGCCGCTGAACATGAGGTCCAGCGCGGAGAGCAGCGCCATGTCCTTGAGCGAGGCCAGGCCCGCGTCGGCGCCTTCGAAATCGGCGGTGCCGAGGGTCTCGAGGGCGGATCTGGCGCTGGTGTAGGCGGCCTCGTCGCCGGAGTAGAGCAGGCGCGAGCCCGGACCGCCGATCATGTCCGGGGTGGCCATGATCGCGCCGTCGACGTAGGCGATGCCCTCCTCGGCGGCCCAGGCGGCGGTTTCACGGGCCTGGTTCGGGGTGGTCGTGACGAGGTTGACGACGGTCCTGCCGCGCAGTTCGGCGGCGACGGGATCGAGGTGCTCGCGGACGCTGGCGTGGTCGAGCAGGACGACGAGGACGAGGTCGCTCGCTCGGACGGCGTCGGCGACCGTGGGGGCGGCGGCGGAGCCGGCTTCGACGTGCGGTCGGGTCTTGGCGGCTGTGCGGTTCCAGACCGTGGTGGTGTGGCCGGTCCGGCGGAGTCGCTCGGCGATGGCCGAGCCCATCGCGCCGAGGCCGAGGACGGTGACGGTCGACTTCGCGTTCGCGCTCATGGTTGTTCCTTTCGATGCTGGTCCGGGCCCTGGCACCCTGCCGGGCCCGGGTCGGGGCGGTGGTCAGGCGCCGTGGCGGAAGATCTGGTAGCTGGGGACGGGCGTGCCGGACTTTTCGCTGGCGTCCAGGGCGCGCTGGTAGTAGCGCTGGAGGGTGCGGGTGAGGTCGGCGTCGACGCCGAGTTCTTCGGCGGTGTCGATGACGTGCTGGGCTCCGGCGTGCATCATCTGGAGGTTGGCGACGTCGCCCCAGCCGCCCTGCTTCGCGGCCTCGGCGAAGAAGAGCATGAAGTCCTTGTAGCTGTCGGGCGACTCGGTGGCGAAGGCGACGAAGCGGTCGACGTCCTCCCCCGCGGCGTCGACGATGGCCACGGCCTGCTCGAAGGACGCGAGGAACGCGTGGAACTGGGCGAGCCCCGCCTGGTAGTAGAGCTGGGCGGTGCCGTAGTCGGCGCCGAGGTACTCGTTGGGGACCAGGGTCTCCAGCAGTTCCTTCTGGGTGGCGTAGAGGTCCTCGGGGCCGCTGACGTACAGGCGCGAGGCGGCGTGCTTGAGGTCGTCGCTCTGGGTCATGTAGGCGCCGGTGAGGAACGTTCCGCCGCGCTCGGCGACCCAGGCCGCGCCGCGGCGGGCGTTGCCGGGCGAGTCGGAGGACAGGTTGACGATGGTCTTGCCGGTGAGGTCGGCCTGCTCGAGGACGCCGTACATCGCGTCGTAGTGGATGAGCGAGAGCAGGACGGTGTCGTTGGCGGCCACGGCCGCTGCGGCGGTCGGGGCGGGGACCGCGCCCAGTTCGGCGATAGCGTCGAGCTTCGGGCGGCTGCGGTTCCAGGCGGTGACGTCGTATCCGGCGTCGAGGAGGACCTTGACGGTGGCCCGGCCCATCGGGCCCAGGCCGATCACGGTGACCGAGTTCTTGGCAGACATGTTGTGCCCCTTGGTAAGTGGTGGTTCCTGAGTGCTGCTTGCCGGTCCAATGGTGGTGGCTGCGGGTAGGCTCTGCAAGACCGCACTTCCAGGTGCGGCTACTTACTTCGAGGTTCGAAATATGGCCGGGAGGGGTTCGATGCTGGCCGAGAGTGACGCGGATCAAATCTGCGGAATGAGCATCGCGATCGACGTGGTCGGCGGCAAGTGGAAGATGCACCTGATGTGGGTGCTGGCCGAGGGACCGGTGCGGTTCGGGCAGATCCGCCGCAAGCTCGACGGGGTGAGCGAGAAGGTGCTCGCGGAGAACCTGCGGCAACTCGAGGCGAGCGGCGTGGTGCACCGGGAGCTGTACGCCGAGGTGCCGCCGCGCGTGGAGTACTCGCTGACGCCGCGCGGTGAGTCGCTGAACGAGGCGCTGCTGCCGCTGGAGCGCTGGGGCGACCTGCACCGGGAGGACTACACGGCGAAGGCGTGAGGCACGACGTACGACGGCCGCGAAGCGTTCGCTTCGCGGCCGTCGTGGTGCTTGGGGTCAGAGGGGCGGGGGGACGCGGCGGCGGTACTCGGCGCCGCCTTCGGTGCGTTCGAGGATGAGCTCGTCGATCATGTCGCGGCGCAGTTGGAGCGGGTCGTCGAATTCGGTCGCGAGCGCCTCGGTGACCTCGCGTTCGGCGTAGACGCGTTCGAACTCGAAGAGGCGGGCGGCGAGGTCCTTGAGGAGGGCGACCGGGTGCGGCGATTGACCGGGCGCTGGGCGATGCGTCCGCCCGAGTAGAGCCCGGCGATCTCGGGGGCGACGCCCGCGGGCGCGTCGGGACGGGTCCGGCGAGCGGCCGCGGCGGCGGCGCGGAACGCGTCCGGTGCGGCGCGGAGGCCGCCGTCCTCGCGGACGACCAGGCCGGCCTCGAACAGGCGGGAGAGGGCGCGCTCGGCGCCCGGGTTTCGGGTCTTCAGATCGGCGAGTGCGACGCCCGAATCGGCGAGGACGAGTTCGGCGAAGACCTTGAGCCGCTCGGGGTCGGCGAGGGCCTTGACGATGACGTGGCTGGGCTCGGCTTCCATCCGGTCAGACTGGCGCAGCCGGGCCGGGCGGTCAACGAGTTTTAGGAGACCAGGGCGCGCAGGTAGGCCAGGTCGATGCCGTCGAGGCTACTGAGGTGGTGCACGTCGAGGTCGGCCGGGAGCGGGACTTCGGAGGGGATCGCGACGGTGACCGCTCCGGCGGCCAGCGCGGAGGTGACGCCGGCGAGGGAGTCTTCGAGGGCGACCGAGGCGGTGATGTCGACGCCGAGTTTGGCGGCGGCGGCGAGGTAGGGCTCGGGGTGTGGTTTGCGCTGGTCGACTTCGTCGCCGCAGAGGGTGATGTCGAAGTTGTCGGGGCCGAGGCCGCCGAGGATGACGTCGGCGAGTTCGCGGGGGGTGGAGGTGACCAGGGCGGTGGGGATGCCGGCGGCGCGGGTTTCGAGGAGGAGTTCGCGGGCGCCGGGTTTCCAGGCGACGCCTTGGCTGAAGAGTTCCCTCATGCGGCGGCGGAGCCAGCGTTGGCGTTCGGGGGCTTCGGCGAGGGGGCGGCCGAGGCTTTCGAGGAGCATGAGGACCGAGGCGTCTTCGTTGGTGCCGACCATGCGGGCGCGGACGTCGGGGTCGAGGGTGCCGCCGAGGATCTGGGCGAGTTCTTCGATGCCGCCGTCCCAGACCGGTTCGCTGTCGACGAGGGTGCCGTCCATGTCGAAGAGCACGGCCTGCGGGAACGGCGGAAGGTCAGTCACAGGCCCCACAGTACGTGCGGGGCCTGGGGGCGTTCCAGGTTTGCGGTGGGGCCGCGAGGCGGCTCACAGGGGTCAGGCGAGTCCGGCGCGGTGGTGGCGGCGGCACAGGACGGTGTAGGAGTCCATGTCGCCGACTTCGACGAGGTCGCCGGAGAAGACCATGACGCCCTCGCGGACGCGGGCGTTGTGGGTGCCCCTTTCGCCGCACCAGCAGTTGACGCGGACGGGGAGTTCTTCGACGCGGTCGGCGAGTTCGATGAGGCGCTGGGAGGCGGGGAAGAGGCGTCCGAGGAAGTCGGTTTTGAGGCCGAAGGCGTAGACGTCGATGCCGAGGCCGTCGACGGCGTCGGCGAGGTGGTTGATCTGTTTGGGCGCTTCGAGGAACTGGACTTCGTCGACCACGACGTAGGGGGGTCTGAGTTCGGCGAGGTCGTCGTAGATGTCGAAGCCGGGTTTGACTTCGCGGGCTTGGTGGCTCAGGCCCAGGCGGCTGGAGACGACGCCTTCGCCGCCGCGGTCCATTGAGGTGTACACGACGCCGTCGCCGCCGAGTGAGTGGTGGTATTGGAGGGCGAGGGTGGACTTCCCGGCGTCCATGACGCCGAGATAGGCGACGAGTTCGTGCGACATGGGTCTATGGTGCCGGGCCGCGGGTGGCGGGTGGGAAGCGGTGGGGGTCGAGTGCCCGGCGCCGCATCGGCGCCGGGCAGCGGTGCCCGTTATTTCGCGTTGAAGTAGCTCGCTTCGGGGTGGTGGAGCACGATCGCGTCGGTGGACTGCTCGGGGTGGAGCTGGTCCCCTTCGGAGAGTTCGACGCCGATGCGGTCGGCGCCGAGGAGGTCGACGAGGGTGGCGCGGTCGGCGAGCTCGGGGCAGGCCGGGTAGCCGAAGGAGTAGCGGCAGCCGCGGAAGTCGACGTCGAGGATGCCGGAGAGGTCGCCGGGGTCGGCGTCGCCGACGGTGCCGCCGCCGGGGAGGGTCCATTCGCGGCGGATGCGGCGGTGCCAGTACTCGGCGAGCGATTCGGTGAGCTGCACGGTGAGGCCGTGGACTTCGAGGTAGTCGCGGTAGGCGTTGGCCGCGAAGAGCTCGTTGGTGTACTCGGAGACCTTGGAGCCCAACGTGACCAGTTGCATGCCGAGGACGTCGAGCTGCTCGCCGTCCTTGGCGCGGAAGAAGTCGGCCAGGCACAGGCGCTTGCCGTGCCTTTGGCGCGGGAAGGTGAAGCGGGCCCTTTCGGCGTGGCCGTTCTCGTCGAGGACGACGAGGGTGTTGCCTTCGGAGTAGACCGGGAGGTAGCCGTAGACGACCTTGGCTTCGATGACGTTGTCGGTGGCGAGGCGGTCGAGCCAGTAGCGCAGGCGCGGGCGGCCTTCGGTCTCGACCAGTTCCTCGTAGGAGGCGCCGTCGTCGCCGCGGCCGGGTTTGAGGCCCCATTGGCCGAGGAAGGTGGCGCGTTCGTCGAGCATGGACGCGTATTCGGCGAGGGCGATGCCCTTGACGACGCGGGAGCCGTAGAACGGCGGGACGGGGATGTCGACGTCGGTGGCCACGTTCGAGCGCACCGAGGTGTCGTCGAGGTCGGGGAGGGTCTCGGCGACGAGGGTGGCCTGCTTGGCGCGCCTTTGGCGGCGCAGCGCGATCTTGGCGTCCTGCTCGGGGTCGGAGATGGGCACGCCGGTGCGGCGGGCGGTCATGACCTTGTCCATCAGGGAGAGGCCTTCGAACGCGTCGCGGGCGTAGTGGACCTGGCCGCCTTGGAACATGTCGCGGAGGTCGTCCTCGACGTAGGCGCGGGTGAGCGCGGCGCCGCCGAGGAGGACGGGCCAGCGCCGGTGGAGGCTGCGGGCCATCATCTCGGCGAGGTTGTCCTTCATGATGACGGTGGACTTGACCAGGAGGCCGCTCATGCCGATGACGTCGGCGTCGTGTGCTTCGGCGGCGTCGAGGATGGCGTTGATGGGCTGTTTGATGCCGAGGTTGACGACGGTGTAGCCGTTGTTGGACAGGATGATGTCGACGAGGTTCTTGCCGATGTCGTGGACGTCGCCGCGGACGGTGGCCAGGACGATGGTGCCCTTGTCGGTGGAGTCGGCCTTGTCCATGTGGGGTTCGAGGTGGGCGACGGCGAACTTCATGGCCTCGGCGGACTGGAGCACGAACGGGAGCTGCATCTCGCCGGCGCCGAAGCGGTCGCCGACGACCTTCATGCCTTCGAGGAGGTGGTCGTTGATGATCTCCAGGGGGCGCGTGCCGCCCGCGAGGGCTTCGTCGAGATCGGTGTCCATGCCGTTCTTGTCGCCGTCGATGATGCGCTGGGCGAGGCGCTCGCCCAGCGGGAGGGCGGCGAGGGCTTCGGCGCGGGCCTCCTTGGTGCCGGCGAGGCTGACGCCGTCGAAGATCTCGATGAGGCGCTGGAGCGGGTCGTAGTCCTCGGTGCGGCGGTCGTAGACCATGTCGAGGGCGACCTGTTTGTGCTCCTCGGGGATGGAGGCCATCGGGAGGATCTTGGAGGCGTGGACGATGGCGCTGGTCAGGCCGGCCTCGACGCATTCGTGGAGGAACACGGAGTTGAGGACCTGGCGGGCGGCCGGGTTGAGGCCGAAGGAGATGTTGGAGACGCCGAGGGTGAAGTTGACGTCGGGGTAGAGGCGGGCGATCTCGCGGATGGCCTCGATGGTCTCCAGCCCATCGCGGCGGGTCTCCTCCTGGCCGGTGGAGATGGGGAAGGTGAGGGCGTCGACGAAGATGTCCTCGATGTTCATGCCCCAGGTGCCGGTGAGGTCGTCGATGAGGCGGGTGGCGACGCGGACCTTCCAGTCGCGGTCGCGGGCCTGGCCGTCCTCGTCGATGCACAGGGCCACGACGCCCGCGCCGTGTTCGGCGACGAGGGGCATCATGCGCTGGTAGCGGGAGGTGGGGCCGTCGCCGTCCTCGAAGTTGACGGAGTTGACGATGCACTTGCCGCCGAGGGCGTCGAGGCCGGCTTCGACCACGTTCGGCTCGGTGGAGTCGAGCATGATCGGCAGGGTCGAGGCGGTCGCGAAGCGGGAGGCGAGGACCTTCATGTCCTCGGCGCCGTCGCGGCCGACGTAGTCGACGCACAAGTCGAGCAGGTGGGAGCCGCCGCCGGCCTGCTCGCGGGCGATCTCGACGCAGCGGTCGTAGTCGGCGGCGAGCATCGCGTCGCGGAAGGCCTTGGAGCCGTTGGCGTTGGTGCGCTCGCCGACGTTGAGGATCGAGGCGTCCTGGCGGTAGGGCACGTGGTGGTAGGACGAGGAGACGCCCGCTTCGAGGACGGGGGTGCGGTCCTTGGGGGCGATGAGGTCGGCGCCGCCGAGGCGGGCGCGGACGGCGCGGATGTGGTCGGGGGTGGTGCCGCAGCAGCCGCCGACCAGGCTCACGCCGTAGTTCTTGACGAAGTCCTCGTGGGCGTCGGCGAGCTCCTCGGGGGTGAGGGGGTAGACCGCGCCGTTCGGGCCGAGGGTGGGCAGGCCCGCGTTGGGCATGACCGAGATCGGGACCGGCGAGTGGCGCGAGAGGTAGCGCAGGTGCTCGCTCATCTCGGCGGGGCCGGTGGCGCAGTTGAGGCCGATGAGGTCGATGCCGAGGGCGGCGAGGCTGGTCAGGGCCGCGCCGATCTCGCCGCCGACGAGCATGGTGCCGGTGGTCTCGACGGTGACCTGGGCGATGATGGGGACGGCGGTGCCGAGGGCGGCGTTGGCCCGCTTCGCGCCGATGACGGCGGCCTTGGCCTGGAGGAGGTCTTGGGCGGTCTCGACCAGGAGCGCGTCGGCGCCGCCTTCGATGAGGCCGACCGAGCATGCCTCGTAGTGGTCGCGCAGGAGCGCGAACGGGGCGTGGCCGAGGGTGGGCAGGCGGGTGCCGCCGCCCATGGAGCCGAGGACGAAGCGGGGCCATTCGGGGGTGGCGTACTCGTCGGCCTTCTGGCGGGCCAGGGAGGCGGCGGCGCGGGCGATCTCGCGGGCGCGGTCGGCGATGTCGTATTCGACCAGGCCGCCGTAGTTGGCGTTGAAGCTGTTGGTCTCGACGCAGTCGGCCCCGGCGGCCAGGTAGGCGTCGTGGATGCCGAGCACGATGTCGGGCCGGGTGAGGCAGAGGATGTCCGAGAGGCCCTCGTGGCCGTCGTAGTCCTCCATGGTGGGGTCGAAGGTCTGGAGCATCGTGCCCATGCCCCCGTCGGCGATCACGACGCGGCGGCTGAGGACATCGAGGAACAGACTCTGCGTAGACACGGGACCAAGGGTACCGACGCGTGCCGACAAGTGGGAAGTCGGTTTCACAGGCTGGGCACCGTGTCGGTGGAAGATCACACTCGGATCAATAGGATGCGGGTATGGAATTCCTCCCCTTCTTCTTCGCCGCCCTCGGCTTCTACATCCTGTACTGGGTGGTCCGCTACGCGGTGCGGCACGCGCTCCAAGATGCGGACGACCGTCGCAACAGACTCGACCCCAACCGGGACGGGGCGTAGCATCGGCCTTGAACCTCCCTCTGCCGGAAGGAAACAACTCAATGGACGATGACACTCGACTGTGGACCGAAGTCACCGACCCCGCGAAGCTCCGCGAGATCGTCGGGGAACCGATGTCCCGCGCCGCCGAGAAGGAGCGGTTCCGACTCCACCCCAGGGACCGCGAATGGCTGGCGGCCTCGCCGTACGTGGTCGTGGCGACCACCGACGCCGAGGGCAACTGCGACGCCTCCCCCAAGGGCGACCCGGCCGGGATCGTGCACGTGCTCGACGACACCACGATCGCCATCCCCGAGCGCAAGGGCAACCGGCGCGTCGACGGCTACATGAACGTGCTCGCGAACCCGCATGTGGGCCTGCTGTCGGTCCTCCCCGGGCGCCGCGAGACGCTGCGGATCAACGGGCGCGCCCGTGTGGTCTCGGACGCGCCCTTCTTCGAGCACATGATCGTCAAGGGCCACAAGCCGATCCTGGCGCTCGTGGTCGAGATCGACACGATCTTCTACCACTGCGGCAAGGCCGCCATGCGCTCGGGCATCTGGAACCCCGAGTCCTGGAATCCCGACACGCTGCCCTCGCAGGCGCAGCTGGTCAAGGAGACCCAGATCGTCGCAGAGACCGTCGAGCAACTGGAGCAGCACTACGGCGAGGTGTACGAGAAGGGCCTTTACTAGGCCCCGCCTAGCCCTTCCCGGCGTCGGCCAGGAGCCGCTCGATCGAGTCGTCGTCGCAGGTCTCCCAGAACTCCCCCACCACGTCCTCCAGCTGCTCCATCGAACCGGCGTCGAAGAGCTTGTCCTGGTAGTGCGTGATGTCGTAGTCGATGGTGCCCATCGTGACCAGGTCGAGCGGCATGATGGTCATCCCGCGGAACTCGTCGATCTCCCCGTAGGAGGAGAGGATGCCCGCGCCGTAGGCCTTGAGGCCGTCCTTCTCGCTCATCACCCCGAACTCCAGGGTGAACCAGAAGACGCGGGAGACGAATTCGAGCGCGTCCTCGGAGTGGACGCGGCGGGCCGCCTCGCCCGCGGCTCGGTACAGCGCGGCGAACCTCGGCGACGCGAGGGCGTTGGCGTGGCCGATGACCTCGTGGATCACGTCGGGTTCAGGCGTGTACAGCGGCACCGAGTGGTGGCGGATGTACTGGGTCGCGTGGAACTTCCCGTCGGCCAGCACCCCGTAGAACTCGCGCAGCGGCACCAGCCCGGCCGCGGGCAGGTAGCTGAACCCCGTCAGCGGCGCGAGGGCCTCGGAGACCTCGTGGAGCTGCGGGATGTGGTCGGCGGGGAGCTTGAGGCGCTCGCCGCCTTCGAGGTACTCGCTGGCGGCCAGTTCCCGGTGCTTGATGGCGAGTTCGGCGCTGACCAGCCGCCAGATCTCGTGCTCGGTGTCGGTGTAGGCGACCTGGGGCATGGGTAGGCCCGGGTCCCAGTCCATTGCGAGGGCCGCGATGGCGTTGCGCCGGTCGCGGTACTCGGGGTCGGCGAAGCCCGGGTGGTTCTCACCCAGTTCCACGACGACCGTGCCGTCGGCGTCGGTGTTGACCGGCGCGAAGTACTGTCCTTCTTCGAACATAGGGACAGTCCATCAGGTGGGACGCGGCCTGTCAACGCACTGGCGAGACTGGCAAGCCCTGTCCCTGGCCGAAGCGCAGCTTCGCGGGGGTCTCGGCGGGGGCCGACTTGCCGAGGAACGCGCGGCGCTTGGCGTCGAAACCGTGCCTGTCGTCGAACATGTCGCGGGCCATCTCGGCCAGCTCGATGGTGCGGTAGTACGACATCGGCTTGGCCTCGGCCCTGCGGCGGGCCTTCGCGGCGAACATGCGCCCGCGCGCGACCGGCTCGTTGTAGCCGACCGCCACGGCCCGCAGCCAGCGCCCGAACTCGTCCCAGTCGCGGGGGCCGACCGCGCCGATGAGGCCGATCCGGGCGGCCTCGGCGGCCGAGATCGGGAGCTTGTCCCCCAGGAGCCTGGCGGCGGTCTGGGCGCCGACGCGGTTGGCGACCGACCAGGTGTGCAGCTCGGAGCCGTAGATGCCCATGTCGTAGTAGGGGTTGAGGACGGTGCCGTCGCGGGCGACGGTGACGTCGGCGCAGAGCGCGGCCATGACCCCGCCCGCGCCGGCGTTGGCCGAGAACGCGGCGACGGTGAGCTGGTCGGCCTCGGCGATCGCCAGGCACAGGTCGTCGATGGCGTTGATGTTGTCCCAGGCCTCGGCCGCGGGGTCGGCCGCGGCGTCGATGACGCCGAGGTGGATGCCGTTGGAGAAGGCGTGCTCGGTGCCGGTGATCACGAGGATGCGGGTGTCCTCGGTGAGGGCCTTCTCGACCGCTCCGGTGAGGCGGCGGCACTGCTCGGTGTGCATGGCGCCGTTGTAGGAGCGAATCGACAGGTAGCCGATGTCGCCTTCGCGGCGGTAGCGAGTCTCGGCGATCGCGTCGGGGGCGGGCCGGAAGGGGACGCTCGCGGCGTCGACGACCATCGCGGCGGGGAGCTTGGGGCCCCGCTTGCGTTCGAGGAGGGCGGCGTAGCCGACCCACAGGAGGCCGCGGCCGGTCGCGAACGCGATCGACTCGCAGTCGCGGCCGACGATGGTGCCCGGCTCGGCGAGGGTCCGCTCGTCGGTGGCGGCGGCGTCGTAGAGGCAGTAGGTGCGCCCGGCGATCTCGGCCGAGGCGCCGGGGGCGCCGTCGGCGGCGGCGATGCGGCGGGCCAGGTCGGCCGCGGGGGCGCGCCAGTCGAGCGTGAACGCGGGGCGGCGCAGCAGCGGGAGTTCGCCGGTGCCGGGGATCGGGCGCGGGTGGCGGTCGGCCGGGATCGGCCGCTCCCCGGCGGCGACCTTGCGGACGGTGGCCGCGACGCACTCCATCGCCGCGTCGGCCACGCGGCTGTTGTAGAGGGCGCTCTTGGTGATCCCCTGGGGGACGTCGAACGTGAAGGAGGCCCAGATGGGGCCCGCGTCCATCTCCTCGACCGCCGAGAGGGCCGTGACGCCCCAGCGGGGGCTCTGGCCCAGCAGGGCGTGGTCGAGCGAGGAGGGGCCCCTGTCGCCGACCGGTCCGGGGTGGACGATCACGGTGGTCCAGCGCCGCCACACCTCCTCCGGTACGCGGTGCTTGAGGAAGGGGCACACGATGAGGTCGGGGTCGATGCGCTCGACGGTGCGCGTGAGCGACTCGGGGGTGTCGTGGGCGGGGGCGAGTTCGACGCCGACGTCGTGCCCCTGCTCGCGCAGGGTGCACCAGACGCGCTGGGTGAGACCGTTGAAGGCGGACGCAAGCAGCAGGATCTTCAATTCGACTCCAGGGGAATGGGGAGTCGGCCACGCTCAGTGATGAGCGTACCGATACTCGGCATTTCGCACAATCAGCGCGTGCAGTCTATGCCGAGGATTCCTCCGATCGTGTCGCGGGCGAGGCTCGGGGCCGAGGGGTCCTCCCCACCTGCGGCGAGCGTCTCGGCGGCCCACTCGTCGACGGCCCGCAGGGCTCCGGCGGTGTCGAGGTCGTCGGCGAGGCGCTCGCGAACGGCGGTGAGCATCGCCCCGGCCGGGACGGCCAGTTCGCGGCCGACGGCCTCGCGCCAGCGCCCCAGGCGCAGTTCGGCTTCGGCGAGCGCGGCAGCGCTCCACTGGCGGTCCTCGCGATAGTGCTGGGCCAGAAGCGCCAGGCGCACGGCGGCGGGGTCGGTGCCTTCGGCGCGGAGTTTGGAGACGAACACGAGGTTGCCCAGGGACTTCGACATCTTCTCGCCATCGAGGCCGATCATGCCGGTGTGGACGTAGGCGCGGGCGAACGGGCTTGCGCCAGAAAGGGACTCGGCGTGCGCGGCGGACATCTCGTGGTGGGGGTAGATGAGGTCGTTGCCGCCGCCCTGGACGTGGATCTGGGGGCCGAGGTGGTCGAGGGCGATGCAGGCGCACTCGATGTGCCAGCCGGGGCGCCCGGGGCCGGCGGCGGAGTCCCAGGAGGGCTCGCCGTCCTTGGGGGCGTTCCACAGGATCGGGTCGAGGGCGTCACGCTTGCCTTCGCGGTCGGGGTCGCCGCCCCTTTCGCGGGCGTAGCGGAGCATGGTCTCGCGGTCGTAGTTCGACTCGGAGCCGAAGCCGGGGTGGGACTGGACCGAGTAGTAGACGTCGCCGCTGTCGTGGCGGTAGGCCGCGCCCTTGTCGAGGAGTTCGGCGACGGCCTTGCCGACCGAGGGGATGGACTCGACGGCGCCGACGAAGTCGCGCGGCGGGAGGACCTGGAGGGCCTCCATATCCTCGCGGTAGAGCGCGGTCTCGCGCAGGCCGAGGACCTGCCAGTCGGTGCCGTCGCGTTCGGCGCGCTCGAACAGGGGCTCGTCGACGTCGGTCACGTTCTGCACGTAGTGGACGTCGAGGCCTTGGTCGAGCCAGTACCGGTGGACCAGGTCGAACGTGATCATGGTGGCGGCGTGGCCGAGGTGCGTGGCGTCGTAGGGGGTGATGCCGCACACGTACATGGTCGCGCGCTCGCCGCCGGGCTCGACGGTCTCGCGCAGGCCCGCCGAGGCGGTGTCGTGCAGGCGCAGGGTCGGGCCGTGGCCGGGCAGGGAGGGTACGTGCGGTGCGGTCCAGGAATCCATGTCCGCGATCTTATTTCGAATACCGGCCGCGCGGCCAGCGGCGGCGAATCGCGCGGGGAGGCTTCGGACACGTCCTCTCAAGCGCACCTGCGGGACTCATGCGAGGGTTGCTCGATGTACCTTGTGTGCTCATGGAACGCCGACCACTTGGACGCAGCGGGATCGAGGTCTCCTCGCTCGGTCTGGGGACGATGACCTGGACCACCGACGAGGCCGGGCTGGAGGATGCCGCCGCGCAGCTCCAGACCTTCGTCGAGGCCGGGGGCACGCTCGTCGACACCGCCGACGTGTTCGGCCAGGGCGCCGCAGAAGAGGTGATCGGGCAGCTCATCGGCAAGATCGCGGCGCGTTCGGAGCTGCACATCGCCACCAAGGCGGGCGTGCGCACCGACGGCGCGCCGCGCAAGCGGGACACCTCGCGCGGGTGGTTGACGCGGTCGCTCGAAGGGTCGCTGCGCCGGCTCGGGACCGACTACGTCGACCTGTGGATCCTGCACGTGTACGACCCGGACACGCCGCTGGAGGAGACCATGTCGGTGCTCGACAACGCGGTCGCCAGCGGCAAGGTGCGCTACGTGGGGCTGTCGAACCACACCGGTTGGCAGACGGCGCGGGCGTTCGCGTGGCAGTCGGCGTGGCCGGGGCGCACCCCGGTCGTGGCCAGCCAGGTCGAGTACTCGCTGCTCCAGCGCGGGGTCGAGCGCGAAGTGCTCCCGGCGTGCCTGGCCATGGAGATGGGCGTCCTGGCGTGGTCGCCGCTGGGCCGCGGGGTGCTCACCGGCAAGTACCGGTTCGGGCGCCCGGCCGACTCGCGGGCGGGCTCGGCCCAGTGGTCGCGGTTCGCCGGGGCGTACCTGGACGAGCGGTCGGCGGGGATCGTGGAGGCGTGCGCGACGGCGGCCGAGGGGCTCGGGGTGAGCCCGCTGGAGGTCGCCCTGGCGTGGGTCCGCGACCAGCCGGGCGTGGCCTCGGCGATCGTGGGGGCGCGCAACGCGACGCAGCTGCGGGCCTCGCTGGCGGCCGAGCAGCTGTTCCTGCCTCCGGAGATCCGGCTGGCGCTCGACGACGTCTCGGCGCCGACCGTGGGGTACCCGGAGAGCTATTGAGCCGCGGGCGTCGACCCGCGACTCCGGCGGGTTATTCGCCTTCGCTCATGGAGGCGATCCACTCGTCGACGCGGCGCTCGCCCTCTTCTCGGGAGACGTCCTCGACTCGGGTCATGATCGCCCAGCGGCGGCCGAACGGGTCGGCGATCGAGCCGTACAGGTCGCCGGTGAGGAAGACCGAGGGCTCCTCGCGGACGCGCGCGCCCGCTTCGACGGCCTTGGCGAAGACCGCGTTGGTATCGGGCACGTAGAGAACGAGCGAGGCGGTGATGGTCTCGGGGTCGGGTTCGGCCATGTTGAAGCCCGGGTTGACGTCGCCGAGTTGGAGGATCGAGTCGCCGATCTGGATCTCGGCGTGCCAGACCTTCCCGTCGGGCCCGGTGTTGCGGGTGAGTTCGACGGCGCCGAAGACCTCGGTGTACCAGTCGATGGCCTTCGCGGCTTCCTTCACCACGATGAACGGCGTGATCGAGTGGTAGCCCTCGGGGATCGGGTTGACGCTGGTGTGCTCGGGATCTGTGCTCATGGCCCCAGTCTCGCCGAGGCCGGGGCCGGTCGCTTGTAAAAAAGCGACGTACCCCGGATCTACGATGCAGACGTGGTGAACGGACCGACTTCCAGCGACAAGGGCCTCCTGCGACCGCAGCAGGCCGCCCGGCACATCGACCTGCGGCGGTATCCGGTGACGGGGGCGCTCGGCATGTACGTGGAGCGGTACTGGGCGGTGCACTGGGACCTGCCGGAGGGTACGGCGTACGAGTCGGTGGTGATCCCCCACCCGTGCGCGAACCTGAGTTTCATGCCGGTGATCGGCGCGGAGGTCCACGGGCCCGGGGTGGCGGTGTCGCGGCACCCGCTGGCCGGGCGCGGGCGGGTGTTCGGGGCGAAGTTCCGGCCCGGCGGGTTCACCGCGTTCACGGGCATCGAGGCGGCCTCGGTCGCGGACTGGGCGGTGGGCGCGGGGACCGTGTTCGGGCCGGATGTGGACGAGTTGAACGCGATCGTGATGAGCGGGGGCGACGAGGCGGGGATCGAGGCGGTCTCGGCGTTCTTGAAGGCTCGGATGCCTTCCGGGGTCGATGAGCGGTACGAGGAGCTCTTGGGGATCGTGGCGCGGATGTTGGAGGACCGGACGCTCACTCGGGTGGATCAGCTCGCGGCGCAGTGCTTCACGACGGTGAAGGGGCTGCAGCGGCTGTTCGGGGCGTACATCGGGCTGGGGCCGAAGATGCTGCTGCGGCGGTATAGGTTGCACGATGCAGCGGACCGCCTTGCGGCTGACCCTGGGGTGGACCTGGCGGGCCTGGCGGCGGAGCTGGGGTGGAGCGATCAGGCGCATTTCACGCATGACTTCAAGGATTTGATCGGGTATCCGCCTTCGGAGTATGCGGCTCAGTGCGCTACGGAGGCCAGGGAATTGGTGCTGGCTCGTCGGTAGACGGCGGTGGGTCGAAGGTCGGGGTTCGAGCTGTCAGCGACGGTCGGGTGTGGCGGGGGCGGGCTGGGCGGCGGTCTGGCGGGTTGGTTTCGGTTGCGGCGCAGGCGAGATGGGTTGAACATGAGTCATTTGCACCCTTGTGGGTGATGCTATCCCTTGGTGTTCATGGGAGAATTGATTTACGCACAGGGATATGGAAAACGTACAGGTGTCGTGTAGGTGCAAGCAGACTAAGCCAAGCCTCTGGCCTACAGGCAAACCGGACTTTCTCCGAGACTTTCCAGGTCTCAGTCCTTTCGTGCCATCGGGTCTCACAGCGAACCGACCTTCTGGGTCATTGGGTGGGAGATCTCCGGTCGGGATCACCCTGGCCGGGGGCAGTGCTCGGAACGAGGCACATAAAGACGCTTGGTTCGACCGCAAGGCCTGAGAGGTGCCCTTCGAGCGTGGACCCGTCCGACAGGCGGTCCCACGCAAGACGAAGCGCTTCTCCCCTATGGGCTTCACCGTGCCCTGGGATTCCAATGGTGGCGTCGCTTCCCGTGCCGGCATCGGAAGGGCCCACAGCGGTGGTGAGTCAGGCGAGGTGGTAATGCCAGCCGGGTTGCCACTGGAACGGCGCATCTAGGAGGTCTTCGATCCGGCTGCCGCCCAAGAGGACCTGCAGCGCCCACCGGTTGGTAGCGCTCGCCGAGTTCCGCGGCGGCTGCGCGGCCCCGCGCCGACAGGCGACCGGGCAGGTGCCCGGTCGCTATGCCACGTTCGTTGTCCTCGGTGATCGAGTGGGTCTCGTAGATGATCGATACGGCCATCAGGGTTTGCACTCCGTTCGTCGCGGATTCGGTCAGACCAGGGACCCGGCGTCCATCTCCAGGCGTCGTCCTTCGAAGGACTCGCGGAGGCGGCGGTCGTGGCTGACCAGGACCACCGTGCCCGTGTAGGTCGCGAGGGCCTCCTGGAGCTGTTCGGCCAGGACCGGCGAGAGATGGTTCGTGGGCTCGTCGAGGAGCAGCACGTCCACCGGGCGGGTCACCAGCCTCGCGAGTTCGAGGCGGCGGCGCTGGCCCGTCGAGAGGGCCGCCACCGGGGTCCCGAACTGCTCGGGTGCGAACAGCCCCAACGAGAGCAGGGCCTCGGCGTGCTCTTCGAGCGTGCCGACGCGGCCCTCGGCGAAGGCCCGCAGCACCGATTGGCGCTCAGAGCCGGGGCCCGAGAGCTGCCGCAGGTGGCCGATCGCGCCACCCCGATCACTCTCGCCTTCGTCGGGCGTGAGTTCTCCGGCGAGGACTCGCATGAGCGTGGTCTTGCCCGCGCCGTTGGGTCCGGTGATGAGGACCCGTTCGCCGTGGGCGACCGACAGCCGGTCGACCTTCAGGCGGTCGCCCACGCGCACGCCTTCGAGTCGCAGTGCCGCGCGGCGCGTGTCGACCTCGGTGGTGACCAGGGTCGAGGTGAACCGCATCGGTTCGGGCGGCGGCGCGACCGGGTTGGCGCGCAGCCGTTCGAGCGCCTGCTTGGCGATCTTGATGCGGCTGGACGCGCCGTGGTCACGATTGCGTGCCCGGAAGGCCCCGGTGGACATGTTCGCCATCGGGAGCTTGCGCGGGATCGCGCCCATGCGGTCGGCGTTGTGGTCGACGATGCCTTCTTGGCGTACGAGTTCGGCGCTCCATTCGTCGTAGGCGGCCTGCGCCTGTTGACGCTCGGATGCCTTGGCAACGAGATATCCCGAATAGCCATTGCCGTAGCGGCGGGCCTTGCGGTCCCCCACTTCGATCATCGTGGTGGTCACGGCCTCCAGGAAGGCCCGGTCGTGGGTGACTGCGACGACGGTGCCCGGCCAGGCCCGCAGCTCGGCTTCGAGCCAGGACACGGCCGCGTCGTCGAGGTCGTTGGACGGCTCGTCGAGCAGCAGCAGCGCCGGACGCGAGGCGAGCGTCGCGGCCAGCATGAGCCGCGAGCGCTCGCCGCCCGAGAGCGTGCCGATCGGGCGCGAGCGGTCGAGCCCGGGCAGGCCCAGCGCGGCGCACGCGCGGTCGACGCGCAGGTCGGCGTCCCAGCCCTCGCGGGCTTCGAAGCGGGCCATGAGGTCCGCGTAGTGCTCGGCGGCGGCCTCGTCGCCGCCCGCGATCGCGTTCTCGGCCTCGCGCATGGCGGCCTCGATCTCGCGAAGGTCGGCCAGCGCGAGGTCGATCGCGTCGGCGACGGTGCGGTCCTCGGGCAGGTCGAGCTGCTGGGGCAGGTAGCCGATGCCTCCCGGGGAGGTGACGGTGAGTTCGCCGTTGTCGGGTGTTTCGACGGCGGCGAGGAGCCTGAGCAGGGTGGACTTGCCCGAACCGTTGTCGCCGATGACGCCGAGGCGTTCTCCGGGCTTGACGGTGAACGCGATCCGGTCGAGGACGAGGTGGTCGGCGTAGCGCTTGGTGACGTCTACAAGGGATACGTGTACATGGCGGAGCAAGGCGGCCTCCAGGAAGCAGTCGATGAGGAGAGGATGCAGGCACGCGAAAGGGAAGCGAATGGCTTCGGGAATTTCGGATGCGTGCCGTGGCGGTCGCTGCGGAGCGGGGCTCGACGCGGTGACCGGGCTGCTTCTAGAGGAAGAAAATCAACATCGCTGACGATCGCAGCCGCGATGTTCGGGGCCGGCAAGCACAAGAGGGGCCCTTGTGCGGTGAGGGTGGTCACCGCGCAAGGGCCCGTTGGGTTCTCGCAGGGGTTATGAGCGGGAGACGAAGCGGTCCATGACGTCGACTCCGAATTGGAGTCCCGAGATCGGGACGCGCTCGTCGATGCCGTGGAAGAGCGCGGTGAAGTCGAGGTCGGCGGGGAGCTGGAGCGGCGCGAAGCCGAAGCAGCGGATGCCGAGGGTGGCGAAGGCCTTGGCGTCGGTGCCGCCGGAGAGCATGTAGGGCACGGTGACCGCGCCGGGGTCGGCGAGGCGGATCGCTTCGGCCATCGCGTCGACGAGCGGGCCGTCGAAGGAGGTCTCGTAGCCGGGCTGGCGGATCTCGTATTCGAAGTCGATGCCGGCTCCGGCGAGGTCCTTGAGGGTGGCTTCGAGTTCGTCGTTGCGGCCCGGGAGCGAGCGGCAGTCGATGACGGCGTCGGCGGTGGAGGGGATGACGTTGGTCTTGTAGCCGGCGTCGAGGCGGGTGGGGTTGGCGGTGTTGCGGAGGGTCGCGCCGACGAGGCGGGCGATGGGGCCGAGTTTGGCGACGGTCTCGTCGGGGTTGGACGGGTCGAACTCGATGCCGGTGAGTTCGGAGACCGATTCGAGGAACTGGCGGACCGTGGGGGTGATCTCGACGGGGAACTGGTGCCCGCCGATGTTGGCGACGGCGCGGGAGAGGCGGGTGACGGCGTTGTCGTCGTGGAGCATCGAGCCGTGGCCGGGGCGCCCGGAGGCGCGCAGGCGGAGCCAGTCGAGGCCCTTCTCGGCGGTCTGGACGACGTAGACGCGCAGGTCGTTCGGGAGGGTCATGGAGAAGCCGCCGACTTCGCCCACGGCTTCGGTGACGCCTTCGAAGACCTCGGGGTGCTCCTCGACCATGAAGCGGGCGCCGTAGTCGGAGCCGGCCTCTTCGTCGGCGGTGAAGAGGAGGACGAGGTCGCGTGGGGGGAGGACGCCGCGGCGCTTCCAGTCGCGCACGAGGGCGAGGAGCATCGCGTCGAAGTCCTTCATGTCGACCGCGCCGCGGCCGAAGAGGTAGCCGTCCTTGATCTCGCCGCTGAAGGGGTGGACGGACCATTCGCCGGCCTCGGCGGGGACGACGTCGAGGTGGCCGTGGAGCAGGAGGGCCCCGCGGGAGGGGTCGGCGCCGGGGAAGCGGCAGGCCACGGAGGCGCGGCCGGGCGCGGATTCGTAGATCTTCGCTTCGAGGCCGACTTCGGCGAGCTTCTCGGCGACGTATTCGGCGGCGGCGCGCTCGCCTTTGGCGGTCGCGTTGTCGCCGGTGTTGGTGGTGTCGATCCGGATCAGGTCGCGGGCGATCTCGACGACCTCGTCGGCGGGGCGGGGCTCTTTCGCGGTTTCAGCCATCCCTGAGTTCTATCAAGCGCTGATAACGGTTCGCACCGCGCTGTGGCCGCTGTCGCAGTATTCACTCCGGTCGCGGGCACTGGGGGGCTTGAGGCCGACTGCCATCCCAAACCCCCACCCACCCAGGGGACTATGCGCTGATCATCGCCGAGGGGTACGACAGAAATCGGGCCCCGGAGCGGGCGAGTCACCCGTTCGGGTGCGGTGGCGCTCGCCACCGCACTCGAAACGGCTGGTCAGGCGTGCGCGAGGTGAGTGCGAAAGCCCGGTCGGTTGGGGCCGACCGGGCTCTTCGTCAGGTGTTCGCGGCTTCGGCCAGGCGTTTGGCTCTCGCCTGCCTGCGGCGCTTGGCGACGATCGGGCCCGCGAGGCGGGGGGCGATCGGGCCGAGGGCGGCGAGGATGAGCACGTAGGCGGCGGCGACCGAGCCCAGTTGCGGATTGAGTCCGGCGGTGACGCCAAGGCCTGCGATGACGATCGAGAACTCGCCTCGTGGCAGCAGCACGAGGCCGGCTCTGAGCTTGCCGGTGAACATCGAGCCGCTGCGTTCGGCGGCCCACCAGCCGGTGGCGAACTTCGTGGCGATCGTGCAGACCGCGAGCGTGATCGCGACCGGGAGCACCGGTGGCAGCGCCGTCGGATCGGTCTCCAAACCGAAGTTGACGAAGAAGATCGCCGCGAACAGGTTCTTGAGCGGCTCCAGAGTCTCCTCGGCTTGGCGCGAGACCTCGCCGGAGAGCGCCATGCCGACGATGAACGCGCCGACGGCGGCCGAGACGTGGACCTTCTCGGCGAGTCCGGCCACGACCAGGACGATGCCCATGACCTTGAGCATGAGGATCTCGTCGCTGGGCGAGGCGAGGAACCGCGAGAGCAGCCCGCCGAACCGGGAGGCGACCAGGAACGCCGCGGCGACCGCAAGCAGCGCCACGCCGAGGCCGACCGCGGCCTGCGCGAACGCGAGCCCGGCCAGGATCGTGGTGAGGATCGGCAGGTACAGGGCCATGACCAGGTCCTCGGCCACGAGCAGCGCGAGGATCGTGGGGGTCTCGCGGTTGCCGAGCCAGCCGAGGTCGGTGAGGACCTTCGCGATGATGCCCGAGGAGGACACGTAGGTGACGCCGCCGAACACGACCGCGGCCACCGGGCCCCAGCCCAGCAGCAGCGCGCAGAGCACGCCGGGGGTGGCGTTGAGGACCAGGTCGACCACCGCGCCGGTCCACGAGGTCTTCATGGTGCCGAGCAGTTCGCGCGGGGTGTATTCGAGGCCGAGGGTGAACAGCAGGAGGACGACGCCGACTTCGGCGCCGACGTCGAGGAAACCGGTGATGGCGTGCATCTCGTAGACGCCGCCGTGCCCGAACGCCAGGCCCGCGAGGAGGTAGAGGGGGATCGCCGAGATGCCGTACCGCCCGGCGAACGCGCCGAGCAGTCCGAGGGCGCCGATGAGGACGCCCAGTTCGAGGAGGAGCTCTACAGTGTCGTGCACTATTCGAGCCCCCGCAGGATTCTCTCGACCGCGTCGACCGCCTCCTGCGTTCCGATCGTCACGAGCCGGTCGCCGACGTGCAGGGTGGCCGAGGGGGCGGGTCCGGTCTCGACGCCGTCGGAGCGCACGATCGCGACGATGGAGGCGCCGGTGCGGGTGCGGGCGCGGGTGTCACCGAGAGGGCGCTCGGCGTAAGGGCTGGTGGCGTCCACGAGCAGCTGGCGGGAGACGAGGTTGTCGATCTCGTGGTGGAGCCGGTTGAGCTTCTCGACGATCCGGGCGCCGCCGAGGAGCTCGCCGATCGCGGCAGACTCGTCGGCCGAGAACACGATGCAGTCGAGCATCGAATCGGGATCGTCAGGATCGTAGATGACGAAGTCGCGGCGGCCTTCGCGGTGGGCGACTATGCCGAGGCGTACATGGCGCTTGGTCTCGAATTCGAATCGCACGCCGATTCCGGGCAGCTCGGTGCGCTCCACGTCCACTGTTGATCACTCCTTTTGTGCGGGATACGCACCAGACCGTACACCCACCCCGCCCGCCTCCGACGCGATCGTCAGGGGCCGACGGCAGTGTGGGACACGCAAGGACTGAGGAGGCCGGAGGCGCTGCGGGCCCGCGAAGCGGGGCCGTCGGTGTCCGCTGCGACCCGGGCTCGGACGGTCGCCTCAGGCGGCGCGGGGGCCACCGGATGAGGGCGGGCGACCTGGGGACAGGTCGCCTCGGGCCGGCGTGCGAACGGCTAGGGCGGGTTTGGGAACTCGCGGCGAGTCGGTATCGGAGTCCATTCGTTCGCTCGCTGGGCTCGTATACGGCTCGCAAGCGTCGCCGAGGTCGCAGAAGGCCTTCCCGATACCGGTGTTGGATCGGGAAGGCCGACAACGAAGCGAGCGGGCTAATCGGCGCGAGGGGCGCAAACACCGCCTAGATATCGGCGAGGAGGCGCGCGGCGAGGTCGGTGCGGCCCTCGGCCGCCAGGAGGCCCGCCGGGGCCAGGCGGTAGTCGGCGTCGATCGCGAACCTCGCGTCCTTCGGCGGGCGGACCCCGCCGGAGGTGTCGCCGCCGACCGCTTCGCGCAGGAGCTCGACGGCGTCCGGGTCGCGGCGCAGGATGCCGCCCGAGCCGATCACCAGGCCCACGGCCGCGAGGTCCTTGCCGCCGCGCAGCGGCTCGGTCGGGCCGCCGATGCGTTCGCCGCGCGCGTGGCGGCGCACCGCGACGCGGGCGGCCAGCGCGGTGAGTTCGGCGTCGTCGGCGAGGTCGTCGGTGCGCAGACCGGGGTCGGCGGCGCGCAGGCGCGCGGCCTCGGGGAGGGTCCAGGAGACCGGCAGGTCCTCTTCCTCGGCGGCTTCGGTGATGCCGACGGCGGTGTGGCGCACGCCGAGGTCGCCTTCGACGGTGCGCGAGCGCCAGGCGGTCCCGGCGACTTCGGCGCGGGGGCCTTGGAGTTCGGCGTCGGGGGTGAGCACGGAGTAGACGTCGGTGGTCGCGCCGCCGACGTCGACCACGAGGAGGTCGTCGGCGACGAGTTCGGCGAGGGTCTCGACGCCGGTGAGGACCGCGTCGGGGGTGGCGGCCTTGACCATGCGGGTGAAGTCGGCGCTGGCCGAGAGGTGCTTTCCGGCGATGACGTGGTGGAGGAAGACTTCGCGCAGGGCGGTGCGGGCGGGGACGGGGTCGAGCGCGCCGATGCGGGGCAGGACGTTGCCGACTGCGGTGACGGGGATGTCGGCGGCGCCCAGGAGGGCGGTGACCTCGGGGGCGGCGCTGGCGTTGCCCGCGAGGACGACCGGGGTGCGCAGGCCGGAGGCGGCGAGGTCGGCGGCGTGGGCGAGAAGGACGGTGTCGTCGCCGCCGTCGGTGCCCCCGGCGAGGAGGAGCACGTCGGGCCGGGCGGCGGCGAGCGCGTCGAAGTCGGCGGCGGTGAGGTGCCCGGCGCGCACGTCGACCACGCGGGCCCCGGCGCTGAGCCCGGCCCGGTAGGCGGCGCGGGCGGTGACGAGCGGTTCGTTGCCGATGACGCCGAGGCGCAGGCCCCCTCCGGCCGAGGAGCACACGAGCGTGTCGATGACGTTGACGCCCTTGGGAAGTGCTGCGGCGAGGGCGTTGTCGAGGCCTTCCATGACGTCGGTGGCGAGCGTGGTCGGATGCGAGGCGGCCCCGAGGAGGGCCCCGCTGTCGGCGTCGACGACGGCGGCCTTGGTGTAGGTCGACCCGACGTCGACGCAGACGACGGCACTGGTCATCGCGTGGCTCCCGGCGGGTTCGAGAGGCGGGAAGGAAGACGGCGAGGACGAGCGGCGCGAAGATCCGCGGCGCAGCGATCCCGGTGGCGGCAGCCGGCGGTGCGGCAGGCGGCCGTGACCGCGGCTGTCCGACCTGCGAGGCGCGCACCGCAGCGTTCACGGCCGACACTGTCCGGCCCCGAGTCGGTCCCGTTCACGCCACCGCGAGCGATCGGCGTCGCTTCGCGGTCGCCGCCGCGCTGCGAGGAGCGATCGTGGCGGTCAGCGCGGGCGGCCGTACTCGCAGCGGTTCGGATCGCGGCGGGCACGCCGCACTGCATGCGACGTCGTCCGCGGGCGCGGCGGTCGATCGCCGTCATGCCGTGGTCGGCACCGCTCCGTGGGACGACCGCGTTCGCGGCGGCGCCATCCGCATCGTGACAGTCAGCGCAGGCGGCCACGCACGCCTCCGTCCGGACCACGGCGCGCACGCCGTCCCGCCTGCGACGCCATCTGAAGGCTCGGCGGTCGATCGCCGTCATGTCGCAGGCGGCACCGCTCCGCTGGACGACGCCGTTCGCAGCCGAGCCATCCGCATCGTGACGGTCGGCGCGAACGGCCGCTCTCGCAGCCCGGGCGCCGCCCCGCCTGGGCCGCCGCCCGTGGGCGATCGTCGCCGCCGTTCGGTCGGCACCTTCGACGCCTCGTCCCCGAGCCGTGCCGGTCACGGCACCACCACCGTGCCCGTTGCCGTGGTCGCGATGATCGGCTCGTCCAGGACCTGTGCGACCGAGGCGCCCTTGTCGGGCTGGGCCCGGCAGACGACCTTCAGTACGAATTCGACGGTGCGGCTTCGCTTTCCCGTGCGCACTACCGTTGCCGTCGCCTCGACCACGTCGCCGGCCCGCACCGGGGCCTTGAACTGTACGTCCGCATAGGACGCGAACAGTCCTTCGTCGCCGTCGGTGAGGATGCACAGTTCCGTGGCCACGTCGCCGAACATGCCGAGTCCGTAGGCGCCGTCGACCAGGTCGCCGCCGTAATGGGCGTGGCTGTAGGGGATGTAGCGGCGGTGGGTGACGGCGGTGCCGTTGTGGTCGGTCATGCTGTGGTTCCGTTCGAAGGCTCGGTCGTCTGCGGTTCGGTCCGGTTCGAGAACACGAGCCGGTGGACGAGGAAGGAGGCGACGTCGGAGGGCATGGTGCCGCGGCTGAAGATGCGGTCGACGCCGAGGTCGGCGGCGGCGTTCTCGTCGAAGCGGGGGCCGCCGACGACCAGGAGCGGGCGCTTGCCCGGGGGCAGGGCCTCGCGGAAGGCCGCGGACATCTCGCGGGTGTTGTGCAGGTGGGCGTCCTTCTGGGTGACCACTTGGCTGACCAGGACCGCGTCGGCCTGCTCGTCGACGGCGCGATTGACCAGGTCGGGGACGGCGACTTGCGCGCCCAGGTTGACCACGCGCAGTTCGCGGTAGTACTCCAGGCCCTTCTCCCCCGCGACGCCCTTGATGTTGAGGATCGCGTCGATGCCGACGGTGTGCGCGTCGGTGCCGATGCACGCGCCCACGACGGTGAGCTTGCGGCCGAGCTTCTCGCGTACGGCGTCGTTGACTTCTTTGGGGCTCATGTGGGGGAAGTCGCGCTCGACGACCTTGACCTCGTCCAGGTTCACCAGGTGGGTGGTCGCGCCGTAGACCACGAAGAACGTGTAGGACTCGCCGATGGCCTTGGCGTGGACGAGCATCGCGCCGTCGAGGCCCATCTTGGCGGCGAGTTGGAGGGCCGCGCCCTCGGCGCGTTTGTCGTGCGGGATCGGCAGGGTGAAGGACATCTGCACCATGCCGTCGCCGGTGGTGTCGCCGTAGGGGCGGACGATGCGGCTCACTGCTCGCCTCCATCCAGGATCTCGGTGGCCGGGTTCCAGTAACCCTCGGCGCGCTTGGCGACGCCGTCGAGGCCGCGGCCGCCGTCGGCGGGGCGCTTCATGATGCCGAAGGTGCCGTCGGCGATGGCGTTGAGCAGGCCATCGTCGACGATCTTCTCCAGCAGTTCGACCGCTTCGCCGAGGACGTGGTTCGCACGCCCCGCGATGAAGCCGTCGGCGGGCGGGTGGAAGTCCTCGGCGAGCCCGGCGCAGGCGCTGAGGACGTACCGCACGTTCTGGAGGGCGATGTCGCGGTCGGAGATCCAGGGGGTGACGACCGCTTCGGTCATCATGCCCACCAGGAGGATCGACTGCCCGGTCATGACCCCGGCGAGGTTGAAGAACCCGTCGAGGAGGTTGCCGCGGAACACGTCGCCGGTCATGTGCTTGGTCGGCGGCATCCACTTGAGCGGCGCGTCGGGGAACAGCTGACGGGCCAGGAGCGCGTGCGCGAGTTCGAGCCGGAACGACTCGGGCACTTCGGGGTTGATCTCGAACGCGTGCCCGAGGCCGAGCAGGTGGTCGGGCAGGCTCGCCTCATGGGCGAAGCGCTCGTTGAGCAGCTGCGAGACGGTCACGGTGTGCGCGGCCTCGACCGCGTCGGCGGTGGTGAGGTAGTTGTCCTCGCCGGTGTTGATGATGATCCCGGCCCGGGCGTGGACCTGGCGCGAGAAGCGCTGGTCGACAAAGGTGCGGATCGGGTTGATGTCGCGGAACAGGATGCCGTACATCGAGTCGTTGAGCATCATGTCGAGCCGGTGCATGCCCGCCAGCGCGGCAATCTCGGGCATGCAGAGCCCCGAGGCGTAGTTGGTGAGGCGGATGTAGCGGCCGACCTCGCGGGAGGTCTCGTCGAGGGCGGCTCTCATGAGGCGGAAGTTCTCGCCGGTGGCGTAGGTCCCGGCGAAGCCTTCGCGGGTGGCCCCTTCGGGAACGTAGTCGAGGAGGGACTGGCCGGTGGAGCGGATGACGGCGATGACGTCGGCTCCGGCTTTGGCGGCGGCCTGGGCCTGCGGGATGTCCTCGTAGATGTCGCCGGTGGCGACGATGAGGTAGATCCAGGGGCGCTGGGGCGGGTCGCCGATCTCGCCCACGAGCTGGTCGCGGCGGGCGCGGGAGGCGTCGATGCGGTCGAAGCCGGCCCCGATGGCGGCCCGTGCCCTTTCGCGGGCCGCTTCGGCCGCTGTGCCGGTGGGGAGGGTGAAGCGCGCGCCGCCCGCGGCGGCGGCGTGGGCGAGGCGGGTGAGGTCGGGGTGGTCGGCGAGCGCGTGGAAGACGGGGAGGGCGATGCCGTGCTCGATGCCGATCTGGTCGGCGACGGCGTCGGCGATGCGGTTGACCCAGGGGATGCCGTCGGGGTCGGCGCCGGTGAGTCCGGCGAGGCGCAGGGTGGCGCGCTCGACCGAGACGGTGGTGTGGCTGCGGGCGAGGTCGACGACGGGTTGCGCGGCGCGGGCGGCGAGGCGGCGGGCGAGGGCGACCTGTTCGGGGTCGAGCGGGAGCAGCGCGGTCATCGGGCCTCCTCGGGTTCGCCGACGCGGGTGGTGAAGAGCTCGGCGAGCGCCGGGTGGGAGTCGACGAGGTGGAGCGCGTAGTCGGCGTGGCCGGGGACGTAGCCGTTGCCGATGAGCATCTCGACGTCGGCCGCGAGGCCTTCGGCGCCGAGCGCGGCGGCGGGGAAGGAGGTGGCCATGGAGAAGAACACCACGGTGCCGCCGGTGGCGGTGGCGAGGATCGCGCCGTGCTCGCAGCCGGGGACGTCGACGCAGACCACGGTGACGTCCGCGCCGCGGCCGTCGAGGGCGGCGGTGACGGCTTCGGCGAGGCCGAGCGGGTCGGTGGCGTCGGCGACGGTGATGCGGTCGGCGAGGCCGGTACCGCGCAGCCGTGCCGCTTCGTCCTCGGTGCGGACGACCGCGAGGACGGTGGCGGCGTGGGCGTCGCGGGCGGCGGCGAGCGAGAGCGACCCGGACTTGCCGGCCGCGCCGAGGACGGCCACGGTGGTGGCCGCGTGGGGGCGGCGGGCCACGACGCGGCGCACGAGGGCGGGCGCGCCGCACACGTCGAGCACGGCGAGCGCGACCGGTTCGGGCAGGTCCGCGGGGAGGACGGCGGCAATGGAGCGGCCGAAGAGGATCGCGTGGCCTTCGGCGGGGACCTGCTCGGAGGCGCCGTCCCAGGCGGCGAGGCCGTCGGTGATGCGCAGCGGGGTGAGGGTGAGCGAGACGAGGGTGGCGACCTTCTGGCCGACCTTGAGGCCGAGCGGGGAGCGGGGTCCGACGGCGTCGACGGTGCCGATGAGCATACCGCCGGAGCCGGTGACGGGGTTGTGCATCTTGCCGCGGCGCTGGACGATGTCGAGCACTTCGGCGCGGACGGCCGCGCCGTCCCCGCCGTGGGCGGTGCGCAGTTGCCGGAAGGAGGCCGCGTCGAGGTTGAGGCGCTCGATCGCGATCCTCACCTCGTCGTCGGCGATCTCGGGGTCGGGATCGAGCCGTTCGGCCGCTTGTGGCAGCGCTCCGGCGGGATTGACGACTCGGTGCGATCCGACCGGTGAGCCTGTCGACATCGTTGCCGCCCTTCTGGTAGCAGGGTCTTTATTGAGTCTCAATATGCGGGACCTAGCGCACTACAGTAACGGAAGGTTATCCTCGTCACAAGGACGGCCATCCCCGTCCGCAGGCTTTCCCCGGGACACCATCCCGGACATGGAGGTGAGAAGGTGTCGGATCGACCTTCGGGCGTGAGCGCACCCGTCCAGATCGAGCAGCCCTACCAGTACCGCAGGCGGGAGCTGGTGGAGCCGGACTGGACGCGGTTCCCGGGCTGGGCGGACGTGACCGAAGCCGACTGGGCCTCGGCGCAGTGGCAGCGGGTCCACTGCGTCAAGAACGTCAAGCAGCTGCGGGAGGTGGTGGGCGACCGGCTCGACGAGTCGTTCTTCGCCGACCTCGAAGCGGACATGGCGAATTCGGCCACGATGTCGATGCTCCTGCCGCCGCAGATGCTCAACACGATGGTGCCCGGCATCGAGGAGACCTCGGCGGGCTCGTGGACCGACGCGTTCCTGTCCGACCCGGTGCGCCGCTACATGCTCCCGGTGGCCTCGGACCGGCGCACCGACTGGCCCTCGCACCCGTTCTCGGGCCGCGACTCGCTGCACGAGCACGACATGTGGGCCGTGGAGGGCCTGACCCACCGCTACCCCACGAAGGTCCTCGCCGAGCTCCTCTCGACCTGTCCGCAGTACTGCGGGCACTGCACCCGCATGGACCTGGTCGGCAACTCCACGCCGACGGTCGACAAGCGCAGGCTCGCGCTCAAACCCGTCGACCGCCAGAGCGCGATCCTCGAATACCTGGAGACGCACCCGGGCGTGCGGGACGTGGTGGTCTCCGGCGGCGACGTGGCGAACCTGCCGTGGCGCCAGCTGGAGCGGTTCCTCGAGCGCCTGCTCGACGTCGAGACCATCCGCGACATCCGCCTGGCAACCAAGGCGCTCATGGGGCTGCCGCAGCACTGGCTCCAGGACGAGATCGTCGACGGTATGGGCCGCATCGCCAAGACCGCCGCCGAACGCGGCGTGAACCTGGCGATCCACACGCACATCAACCACGTCAACTCGGTGACCCCGACCGTGGCGAAGGCGGCCGCGGCGATGCTCGACGCGGGCGTGCGCGACGTGCGCAACCAAGGCGTGCTCATGAGGGGCATCAACGACACCCAGGCCGACCTGCTCGACCTGTGCTTCGCGATGCAGGGCGAGGCGAACATCCTGCCGTACTACTTCTACATGTGCGACATGATCCCCAACGCCGAGCACTGGCGGACCTCGGTGGCGCAGGCGCAGGAGCTCCAGACCGCGATCATGGGCTACCTGCCCGGGTACGCGACCCCGCGGATCATCTGCGACGTGCCGATGGTCGGGAAGCGCTGGGTCCACCAGCTCTCCGAGTACGACCGCGAGCTGGGGATCTCGTACTGGACCAAGAACTACCGGACCTCGATCGAGGCCGACGACCCCGACGCGCTCACCCGGCGCTACCCGTTCTACGACCCGATCGACACGCTGCCCAAGGCCGGGCAGCAGTGGTGGGGCAACATGCACCCGCCCGTGGCGGTGCGCGAGGCCGGGAACGAGGCAGCGGCGCGCTCGCGGCAGGCCGCCGCGCGCCAGGACGAGGCGGCGGAGGTCGGGTGAGCGGGACCCTCATCACGGTGGCCCCCACCGGGGCCGAAGTCGACAAGGGCGAGGTCCCGGCGCTGCCGGTCACGCTCGACGAACTCGTGGCGACCGCGGTCGCGTGCGAGCGGGCCGGGGCCTCGATCATCCACGTGCACCTGCGGGACGACGACGCGAAGCCGACGCTCGACCCGGTGCGGCTGCGCGACGCCGTCGCGGCCCTGAGGGACACGACGGACCTGATCGTGCAGTTGTCGACCGGCGGGTCGGTGCGCGACGGCGAGGCGGCGCGGCTGGCCGTGCTCGACGCCGAACCGGACATGGCCTCGTGCACGATGGGCACGGTGAACTTCGGCCCCGACGTGTTCACCAACCGCTGGGACTTCATCACCGAGCTCCACGCCCGGATGATCGACCGGGCCGTGGTGCCCGAGTACGAGCTGTTCGACCTCGGGCACGTGGCGTCGCTGGCGCGGCTGCTCGATCAGCACGGGCTGCCGTTCGGCGAGCACGTCCACGTGGACTTCGTGCTCGGTGTGCCCGGCGGCGCGGCCGGGGACGCGTCCACGGTGACCGCGTTCGCCGAGGCCGTGCGCCGGTACCTGCCGGAGGGGACCACGTTCTCCGCCACCGGGATCGGGCGCACCACGCTGCCGGTCATGTACGCCTCGCTCGCGCACGGCGGGCACCTGCGCGTCGGCATGGAGGACACCGTTTCGTTCGCTCGCAGGCAACCGGTGAAGGGCAACGACCAACTCGTGGCCCGCGCCGCGGCGGCGGCGGAACTGGCACAGCGGCCCGCGATATCCACAGTGGAGGCACGTAAGCTCCTGCGGATGCGGGACGCCGACTGATCCGGGGACGACGACGGGACCGGCCGCATTGCGGCCGGTCCCGTTTCGCGTCGGCTCAGCCTTCCGGCTTCCAGGCGGGGTCGCGGCCGATGAACGCCGCGAGCCGGTGCTGCGGGGAGGCGTCGTCGGCGACGGCTCGGGCGGGACCGAACTGGCCGCTGTCGCGCAGCATCTGCTCGATCGGCCGCATGGCCGCGAGCGCGGCGCGGCAGCGCTCCTGGCCCAGTTCCGGTTCGCGGCCGAGCGCTTTGGCCAGGTCCCACGAGTGCATCCAGACGTCCCCGGTGTAGAACTGGTCGATCGCCTCGTCCACGGGTTTGTCGCCGGTGTGGGGGTTGCTGAGCACACGCCCGGCGGGGGCGTCGACGATGGACTGGATGTCGGCGACGTGCCGACGCCAGGCGGCGGCAGGGTCGGCCTCGACGTCCAAGGGCTCCAGTTCGATCCCGGCGCCCTTGAGGAAACTTCGGGACCACTCGACCAGGTGCTTCACCACGTCCAGGGCGGTCCATTCCGCGACCGGGCTGGGACGCGACCAGTCCTCGGCGGTGGCGGACTCGACCAACGAGGTGAATACGGCCGCGTCGTGCGCGTGCCGCCCGGAGGGGTCGTCCGGGACCTCGCCGAGGAGCTCGTCGAGTTTGTCGTAGCCCTCGTCGACGCCAACCTCCATGCCGCTGGCGAGGATGCCGTCGCGGGTCGCGAAGTCCCCCACCACACTCAGGACCCGCAGGCGCGTGCGCCCGCCTTCGAGCGGTTCGAAGACCAGGGTCTCCAGGGCGACGCCGTCGGGTTCGCCCTCGTAGGTGAAGGTCCACACGATCCGCTCGTTCTCGCGCACCTGGTGGAAGCTGCCGTAGAAGGCGGCGATCTCCTCGCCGTCGCGGTCGTTGGCGAAGGCCCATTCGCCGCCGGTCCGGGCGTCCCAGCGGGTGATGCGCGTGGTGATCGAGCGCGGCCCGACCCACTGGGCGTAGAGGTCGGGGTCGACGTGGGCGCGGAACAGCCGCTCGGGCGGGGCGTCGAACTCCCTCGTGATCTCGATCGTCGGCGTCTTCGGGTCCGCAGTGATCTCGGTCTGGTGCTGGGTCATGATGCGTCCTTCGTCAAGTCGGTTCGCCCCTCGTCGTCGGCCGTGCGGGCCAGCAGGGCGTCGAGGCGGCTGTAGCGTTCCTCAGCTTCGCGGCGGTAGCGTTCGATCCACTGCGTCATCAGGTCGAACGTCTCGGCGTGCAGGTGGACGGGCCTGCGCTGCGCGTCCCTGCTGCGGGTCACCAGCCCGGCCTCTTCGAGCACCTTCACGTGCTTGGAAATCGCCTGGAGACTGCATTCGTAGGGCTCGGCCAGCTGGCCCACGGTCGCGTCGGACACGGCCAGCCGGGCCACCAGATCGCGTCGGATCGGATCGGCGAGCGCCGCGAACGCCCGGTCGAGCCGCATCGAGCTGTCGTCCAAGAATCCTCCTCAACCGCTCGGTTGAATACGACGCTACTCCGAAGCGCGATCGTTGTCAACCAGTTGGTTGAATAACGGTTGACGTCGTTCGCCGGCCAGCATCGGGCGGCGCGTCCTGGTGAGGTTGTGCGTGCTCACCGCACCCGACCTCGAGACAGGACGCCGACTCGTGCACACCGACACCGCGGCCCAGACCGCGCCCGCACCGATGGAGACCGCCGCCCGCTGGCCCGCGGTGATCGCGGTGATGATGGGGATCTTCGCCATCGTGACCACCGAGATCCTTCCCATCGGATTGCTGACCTCGATCGGCGCGGACTTCACCGTCTCGGACGGGATGGCCGGGCTGATGATGACCATGCCGGGCCTCCTCGCGGCCGTCGCCGCGCCGCTCGTGACCGCCGCGACGGCGCGCTTCGACCGACGGATGATGTTGTGCGCGTTCATCCTGCTGCTCGCGGTCGCCAACTTCATGGCCGCGGCGGCCACCGGTTACTGGGTGCTGCTCGCCTCACGGGTGCTCGTGGGACTGACGATCGGCGGGTTCTGGTCGATCGGCGCGGGCCTGGCGAGCAGGCTCGTGCCCGCTGCTTCGACCGCACGCGCTGCGGCCGTGATCTTCTCGGCGGTGCCGCTCGGGTCGGTGCTCGGCGTCCCGGCCGGGACGCTCATCGGGCAGTTCGCCGGGTGGCGCACGGCGTTCGTGGTACTCGGGATCCTCAGCGCCGCCGTGCTCGCGGCGCTGCTGCTCACGCTGCCCGCGCTGCCTCCTGCGCAGGCGACCCGACTGGGGTTGCTGGGGCGGACGCTGAAACACACCGGGACGCGCTTCGCGCTGGCCGCGACGTTCCTCATCGTGCTGGCCCACTTCGGGGCGTACACGTACATCACGCCGTTCCTCGAACAGGTCACCGGGGCCGGGCCGGCCGTCGTCACGGGGGCGCTGCTGGTCTACGGCGTGGCCGGGATCGCCGGGAACCTCGTGTGCGGCACGGCCGTGGCGCGGTGGCCGCGGGCCACGTTCGGGGCCACCGCAGGCGTGATCGCGGCCGGGACGGTGCTGCTGCCGGTGCTCGGGCAGGACCTCGGCGGGGCGATCGCGCTCCTCGTCCTGTGGGGCGCGGCCTACGGCGGCGTCCCGGTCTGTTCGCAGACGTGGTTCGCCAGGGCCGCGGCGAATCCCGAAGTCGCGGGCGTGCTGTTCACCGCGTCGTTCCAGGCCACCATCTCACTCGGGGCGCTGCTCGGCGGCGCGGTGGTGGACCGGGGCTCGCCGTCGGCGGTCATGGTGCTCGGCGGGCTCACCGCCTCGCTCGCGGTCCTCGTGGTGGCCGCCTACCGACCGCAGACGAGGTGAAGGCCCGGCCGCTTTGCGCGGCCGGGCCCTGTCCGTCGGATCCTCAAGTGCCCCAGCGGCGGCCGACGCCCGAGACGGCGCCGCCGATGGCGAGGTAGACCAGGGCGGCGAGGCCGTAGTTGACGACCGCGCGGACCTTGGGGTCGTCCACGGTGAACATGTCGCGGAACAGCCACGAGAACCAGTTCGCCAGGTCGGCGAAGAACGCGACCAACGGGTTGGCGGTGTTGGCTTCGAGGAGCACGAACGCGAGGTGCAGCAGGATGATCAGGGCGATGAGCCCGAACACGATGGTGATGACGTGCACGATAAGCGGACGGTGCCGCGTGGCGACGATGGGCATGACCACTCCTTCCCCATCGAAGTTGTGTCGATGGTGGACGGAACGGGTTCCCCGAAGCGGCGCAACGCAAACCGGCGCGCACGGAAATCCACGCTGCGTGACGGCACGACTGCGAAGCGAGCCGGAAACGAGGAGGCGTCACAGCCGGTCGGCAGGTAAGCTTCGGACACATGCCCTCCCCCAGTCCCGGGCCGCTCACGCCGATGCGGCTGTTCCTGCGGCAAGCGCGCTCTGGCCGACGGCGGTTCGCGCTCGGCGCCGCGCTGTACGTGTGCTCGGCCTGCTGCTCGATGCCGCAGATGTGGATGATCGGGAAGATCATCGACGAGGGGCTCATCGCCCGCTCGATCGAAGACTTCGCGCTGTGGACGGCCGTCACCGCGGTGCTCGTGGTCGCGCAGCCGGTCCTGTGGGCCAACGGGTTCCGGCAGTTCGCCACGGTCGAGGCGCGCAACCAGCGCGAGATCGTGCGCGACCTGACCGACCGGCTCAACGCGGTCGGGCCGGTCGTGCGGGAGCGGGTCTCGGCCGGGGAGCTGGTGAACCTGCCCAGCGAGGACACGCGGCGCGCGGCGCGGGCAGTCGCCGAGATCGGGTTCGTGGTCAACAACCTGACGATGTTCATCGTCGGTTCGCTCCTGGTGTGGTCGATCCACCCGCTGCTGGGAGTGGTGCTCATCAGCGGCGGCCTGGTCACCGCGCTCATCGCCGGGCCGCTCTTGGGGCGGCTCCAGCAAAGGCAGTCGGACTACCGGGCCAAGATCGGCGAGCTCACCGCGCACGCGGCCGACATCGTCGGCGGCCTGCGGGTGCTGCGCGGCATCGGCGGCGACGTGCTCTTCGCGGCCCGGTACGGGCAGCGCTCGGATGAGCTGCGGCGCAACGGATACGAGGTGGCGAATTCGAGTTCGTGGATCCACGCGCTGCGCACCTCGATGCCGATCGTGTTCGTCGCGGCGATCACCTGGGTCGGCGCGCTCTTGGCCGCACACGGGTCGATCAGCATCGGCGGGCTGGCGTCGGCGTTCAGCTTCGCCACGATCTTCATCGCGGTCTCGGGGAACTTCGTGTCCTCGGCGAACTACCTGGTCGCGTCCTGGGTCGCGGGCAAACGGGTGGTGCGGATGCTCAACTTGGAGCCCGACCTCGCCGACACCGGGACGATCCGCGGCTCCGGCGGCGAACTGCGCGACCCCGACTCGGGCCTGACCGTGCCGGTGGGCTCTTTGACGGTGGTCGTGACCGCCGAGACCGCACCGGCCGCCGAAGTGTGCGAACGCCTTGCGCGCTATAGGGACTCCGAGGCGCAGTGGGGCGGGCACGCGCTGGAGGAGTACGCGCTCGACGAGGTGCGGGAGCGGATCATGCTGCTCACCAACGAGGACTACGTGTTCGCCGGGACGCTCGCGGCCACGCTGCGGGTCGGCGAAGGCGAAGCGCGCGAGGCGATCGCGGCCGCGTGCGCCGAGGACGTGCTCACGAGCCTCGGCTCCAGGTTCGACGCCTGGATCGAGGAGGGCGGGCGGAACCTCTCGGGGGGCCAGCGGCAGCGGCTGCGCCTGGCGCGGGCACTGGCGGCCAAGCCTGAGACGCTGCTCGCGGTCGAGCCCACGTCCGCTGTGGATGCGCACACCGAATCGGTGCTCACGGCTCGATGCGCCGAGCTGCGCGCCGGGCGCACGACGGTGGTGGTGACGGCCTCACCGCTGTGGCTCGCGCACGCCGACCGGGTGGTGTGGATGGTCGAGGGCAAGGTCCACGCGACCGGGACGCACCACGAACTGCTCGCGGACCCGGCGTACCGGGCCCTGGCCTCGCATGGGGGCGCGTGATGGATCGGCACACGAACGGCCTGGGGCGGAGCGCGAACCGAGACCGGCGGGCGGCGCGGACAGGCGGGGCGCTCGCTTCGGGCGGGGGCGAATGATGGCGCGTCGAGCGGGAAGCGGAGCGAAGTCGATGGGCGCGAACGGGACTGCGAGACGAGGGGAAGCGGCCTCCGGCGACACGCCACCGCCCGCCGCTGCCGAGGGGCGGCTGCCAGTGGCCTCGCCCGCCGAGGTGCGGCGGGCCGTGGGGCGGCTGCTCGCGGCCGACCGCGGGCGGGCCGTCATGGTGCTGGTCCTGTACTTCTTCGCGGCCGCGTTCAGCGTGGCCGTGCCGATCCTGCTCGGGCTGGTCGTGGACGGCCTGCGGGCCGACTGGAGCATCGGGCGGATCAACGCCGTGTGCCTGGTGATCCTCGGGTGCGTGGCCGTGCAGCTGGTGCTCTCGCGGCTCGGGCGGCGCTCGGGCTACCGGTTCGGGGAGCGGGCCGCCGCGCGGCTGCGCGAGTCGGTGGTGCGGCGCGTGCTCACGCTGCCGCTGGTCCAGGTCGAGCGCGCCGGGCGCGGGGACCTGGGGACGCGGACGGCCTCCGACGTCAACACCGTCGCCGACATGCTGCGCGACAACGGACCCACGGTCGCGACCACGCTCATCGAGGTGATCGTGCTATACGCGGCCGTGTTCGTGGTCGACCCGTTCCTCGGTCTCGTCTCGCTGGTCACCGTGCCGCCGCTGTACCTGAGCGCCCGGCGCTACCTGAGGCGGACCGCGCCCGCGTTCTTGGCGCAGCGGGCCGCGATGAGCGAGTCGGCCGAGACGCTCAGCGCGTCCGGGTCGGGCGCGCGCACCGTGGCCTCCCTCGCGCTCCAAGAGGAGCGGCGCGAGATCGGGTACGCGCGCGGGCAGAGCATGGCCGACAGGTACATGCGGGTCGTCAGGCTCCAGACGAGCTTCTTCACGAAGCTGCTCATGATCAACCGCGGGCAGCTGCTCATCGTGGTGCTCGCGGCCGGGTTCGCGTACTTCCAGGGTTCGATGACCCTGGGCACCGCGATCGCCGGGATCACCGTGGCCGTGCGAATCGCCAACCCCACCAACGCCGTGATGACGCAGCTCGGCGAGTTCCAGCAGGGCGGGGCCGCGCTCGCGCGCATCGAGGGCGTCAACCTCATCGGGACCGAGCCGCGCACCGCGGTTCCATCCGGGACCGAGCTGCGCCTGGACGAGGTCACGTTCGGGTACGGGGACGGCCCCGACGTGCTGCACGGGCTGAGCCTGCGCCCCGAGCCGGGCGAGCGGCTCGTGGTGGTCGGTCCCTCGGGGGCCGGGAAGTCGACCATCGCGCGGCTCCTGGCCGGGATCGACCGGCCCCGCACCGGGACCGCGACGCTCGGCGGCGTGCCCGTGGCCGACATCGGGGTCGAGGAGCTGCGCCGCCACGTGGTGCTGGTGACCCAGGAGCATTACGTGTTCACCGCGACCTTGCGGGACAACCTGATCCTGGCCGCGCCCGACGCCGACGACGCCCGCCTGGAGGAGGCGCTGCGCCGCGTCGACGCGGGCTGGGCGCTCGGCGAAGGACTGGAGACGATGCTCGGCGACGAGCACCGGAAGCTGTCCACGGCCGAGGCGCAGCAGATCGCGCTCGCGCGCGTGGTGATCGCCGACCCCGACATCGTGATCCTCGACGAGGCCACCGCCGGGATCGACCCGGCCAGCGCGGGCCGGGTCGAGGCGGCGCTGGCGGCGGCGCTCGCGGGCCGCACGGTGATCGCGATCGCGCACCAGTTGCAGGCGGCGGCCTCGGCCGACCGGATCGCGGTGGTCGAGGCGGGGCGGATCGCCGAGTCCGGGACGCATGACGAGTTGCTCGCCGCGAGCGGGATCTACGCCGAGCTCTGGTACGCGTGGCAGGGCGAATGAGGACGTTGCGAGAGCGGCGGCGGGCCGTTAGGGTCCGGTCATGACGAGAACTCGGGTGACTGGTGCGATGGTCGAGGCGGCGGTGGCGTTCACCGCGGAGGCGCTGCGGGGCGCACCGGAGGAGGCGTGGGGGAACCGGGCCGGGCCGATGGACTGCGACTGCTGGGACGCGTTGGACCACTTGAACAACGGCGTGTTCTCGTACGCGTTCCGCCTGGCGCCGCCGGTGCCGGAGGAGTGGCGGCCGTCGATCCTGTGGGATCGCGGCGGGGACCGGCCGCTGCCGATCGTCACCGACCGGGAGCTGGGGCCGGAGGCGGGGCTCGCGGTGCTGCTCAACGTGGGCGGGCTGGTGTCGGCGGTGGTCGAGACCCGGCCCGATTCGGCGCGGGCGTTCCACGTCTGGGGCACGGCCGACCCGGAGGGGTTCGCGGCGATGGGCGTCGTGGAGACGCTGGCGCACGCGTTCGACATCGCGACCGGGCTCGGGGTGGAGTGCTCGCCGCCCGCGGAGCTGGTGGCTCCGGCGCTGGCGCGGTTGTTCCCGGAGGCGCCGACCGGTACGGACCCGTGGCCGACGCTGTTGTGGGCCACGGGCCGCGGTGAGCTGGACGGGTTCGAGCGGCGGGGTTCGGATTGGACTTGGCACGGGGCGCCGCTGCCGGAGTAGGTTGCGGGCGAACGGGATCGGGCGCGGTGGCACCGTACGGAGCGGGCTCGGAGACGGTAGGGCCGGGCGGCGAGCCACCTCCTCGGCGCGGGCGCAGCGACCGAACCGACAAGGAGCGCGCCCGGGCGTCAGGGTCGCGCGGGTTCGGCGACCCAGCCGCCGACGAGCACCAGGCCGGTCGGGCGGTGCCTGGCGAGATAGGCGAAGGGCCGGTCGAACGCGATCTTCGCGAGGACGTGCCGGTGCTCTGCGGGCTGCGGTGCCGCGCCTGCCATGGCCATGCCCATGGCGGTCACCGCGGCGGCTTCGAATCCGGTCGCGCTGAAGATCGCGGTGCAGGCCTGCTTGGCGCGGCTCACGTAGAGCGGCTGCGCGCAGAGGCGGTCGAAGCGGGCGCGGTCCTCGTCGGAGGCAAGCGTGAGACCGAGTGCTGCCGCGTCGGTCTTGAGGTCGAGTTCGGCGTCGAGTTCGAAGGCGACGGTCCGGGCCGCGACTTCGGGCGTGGTCTGGGGGAACGGGCTGACGTACTCGACGACCTCGACGCCGACGCCCCGCTCTCCTGGGGCCAGTTCGGTGGAGGATCGGCCCCAGGCCGGGTCGACGGCGGCCTCGTAGAGGTGGGCGAAGACCGCCCGGGGGTCGAGGTTCTCTTGGCCGAGGCCGAGGAGCACGTCGATGTCGTCGGTCCCGGCGACGGTGAGCACGGAGGCGTCCTCGCCGACGCGGAGCACGTCCTGGTGGTAGGTGGCGTTGAGCGACTCGAAGCCGAGCCCCTTCCAGGGCCCCGACCCGAAGGTTATGGGCATGGCCGCGAACTCGGTGGTCCAGGTGGTGCGCACCAGCAGCGCGCTCGCGAGGACGAGCAGGATCGAATCGTCCAATTCGAGCGGCATCCGGTCGATGAGCCCGTCGGTGTTGTCCGAGGCCCAGGCGTCGAGCGCGGCCTTGTCGGCGGCGTGATCCCCGGTGAGCGCCCCGACGACGTCGACCGGCAGCCCATCGACCCAATCGGGATCGAGCGTGACGCGGGAACCGGCCCAGGCCGCGAGGGCGATGCGGATCGCGGGCATCGAACGGACGGTGTCGAGCAGCACCGCGGGAAGCGCGGCGGCGCGAGCGGCATCGAGGCCCGCAGCCGCAAGCAGCTCCTCTTGCGTCTCCCCGGAAGCGCCGGTAGCGAGCACGGCGAGCAGCGGCCAGACCCCCAATCCCGAAGCCGCAGCGGGCATCTCGGCACGGAAAGCGAACCAGCGCCGAGTGAGTTCGTTCGCGGCCGCGACATCGGCGGGCGTCAAGGTGTCCTCAAGGGGGTTCATGCACAGATGCTAACGCGGGGTTGCGACTTCGAGCGGCGCGAAGGCACGCTGCGCCAAGGTCAATGAAGTGCCGGCTCGGCGACCCAGCCCGCGACGAGCACCAGACCGGTCGGGCGGTGCCTGGCGAGGTAGGCGAAGGGTCGGTCGAAGGAGACGACGGCCTTGACATGCCTGTGGGTCTGCTCAGGTTCGGGGGGCAGGCCGCCCATGAAGGCCATGCCGAACCCGGTCACTGCGGCGGCGTCGAAACCGGTGGCGTCGAAGGACGCGACGCAGGTCTGCTTGGCCTGGGAGACGTACAGGGCCTGGGCGGCGAGGCGGTCGAAACGCGCGAGGTCCAAATCGGAGGCGAGTTCGAGGCCGAGCGCCCCGGCGTCGGTGAGGAGGTCGAGGTCCGCGGCGACCTCGAACGCGGCCGTGTAGGCGATCGTCTCGGGCGCGGTCTGCGGATGCGCTTCGTAGGTTTCGACGACGCGCACGCCAGGGCCGGTCCCGCCCGGGGCGAGGTCGGCGGCCGCGCGGCCCCAGTCAGGGTCGTTCGCGGCGGCGAGCAGTCGGGCCGCGACCTCGCTGGGGGTCGTGTCCGGGCGGCCGATCGCGAGGAGCACGTCCACATCGTCCTCGCCGGGGACGGTGAGCACGGACGCGTTCGCGCCCACGCGGAGCACCGGCTCGCAGTATTCGGCGGTGAGGAGCTTCGGCCGGTCGAAATGCGCCCATGGGCCTTCGGCGATGCGGTCGTAGTGGTTCTCGAACGTGGTGAGCCACTCGGTGCGAACGGAGAGCGCGCTGGCGAGGACGAGCATGACGGTGGCGTCGAGGTCGAGGGGCATCTTCTCGATGAGGCCCTGGGTGTTGCGGGCGGCCCAGGCGTCGAGCGCGGCCTCGTCGGCGACGGCGTCGCCGGTGAAGACGCCGACCACGTCGGCGGGCAGCGAAGCGACCCAGTCGGCGTCGAGCATGAGGGTCGCGTCGGCCCAGGCGGCGACGGCCAGGCGGATGGACTCGGTGGCGCGAAGACCATCCAGAAGCGCGGCGGGAACAGCCGCGGCACGCTCGGCGGGGATGCCGAGGGCGGCGAGCAGTTCCTCCTCGGTGTCCTCGACCGCGCCGGTCGCGAGGACGGCGAGAAGCGCCCAGACCCCGAGTCCTGATGCGGCCGCGGGGACGTCGTCGCCGGAGAGGAGCCAGCGCTTGGTGAGTGCGTTGGCCGCCACGACGTCCGCGGGCGTCAGGGCGTCCTCAAGGGATTTCATGCGGGGATGCTAACGCGGGGTTGCGGGTTCGGGTTGTGCGACCCAGCCTGCTACCAGGGCGAGTCCGGTGGGGCGGTGGCGGGCGAGGTAGGCGAAGGGGCGATCGAAGGTGACCGTGGCCCTCACATGGCGGTGGTTGGGTTTGGGGAGGGCCGCGGCTCGGGTCATGGCGAGGGCGGTGACCGCTGCGGCTTCGAAGCCTTTGGCGCTGAAGATCGCTTTGCAGGACTGCTTGGCCTGGGAGATGTGGACCGGTTCGGTTGCGAGGCGGTCGAAGCGGGCGCGGTCGTCGTCGCAGGCGAGGGTGAGGCCGAGTGCGGCGGCGTCCTCGGAGAGGTCCAGGTCGGATTCGAGGGTGAAGCGGACGGTCTCGACCTGGGTCTCGGGGTCCCTCTGGCGGCCGGCGGTGAGATATTCGGCGACCTCGACGCCGACCGCGCGTTCGCCTACGGCCAGTTCGGTGGCCGAGCGGCCCCATGCGGGGTCGAGGGCGTCGAGGAGGGCGTCCATGACCGCGTGCGGGGCGAGGTCGGGGCGGCCCAGGCCCAGGAGCACGTCGATGTCGCCGTTGCCGGGGAGGGTGAGGACGGTGGCGTGGTCGGCGAAGCGGAGCACGTCCTCGCGGAGCGTCGCGCTGAGGGCGCGGCAGGGGCCGAGGCCGGACCAGGGGCCGGTGGTGAAGGACCGCTGGAGGTCCTGGAACGGGGTCTTCCAGTCGGTGCGGACCGAGAGTGCGCTGGCGAGCACGAGGTCGATGGGGGCGGCGAAGTCGAGGGGCATCTCCTCGATGAGGCCCTGGGTGTGCCGGGCGGCCCAGGCGTCGAGCGCGGCCTTGTCGGCGGGGGCGTCGCCGGTCAGGGATCCGACCGTGTCGACGGGGAGCCCGGCGGTCCAGTCGGGGTCGAGCGTGACGCGGGCACCGGCCCAGACGGCTACGGCGAGGCGGATCGCCGGCGAGGTCGCGGCGGCGGCCAGGAGCGCTTCGGGGAGCGCGGCGGCGCGGGCGGGGTCGAGTCCGGCGGCCGCGAGGAGTTCGTCGCGGGTCTCCCCCACCGCTCCGGTGGCCAAGACGGCGAGCAGGGGCCAGACGCCGAGTCCCGATGCGGCGGCGGGGATCTCGGTGCGCGAGGCGAGCCAGCGGCGGGTCAGGGTGTTGGCGGCGGCGATGTCGGCGGCGGTCAAGGCGTGCTGCAAGGTGGTGCCCATGCCGCGGATGCTATCGCGCCGGGGCCGGAAAAAACCGGTTGCGCGCCTCGCGCGGGTGCGCTTAGCCTCGGTCGCAGCGTCGGCAATGGCGCTTCGGAGCTACAGAGAGCAGGACTCGACATGCGGCGTACCTCGGGAAACACCATGCGAATCCAGTCGATCTCACTTCCGAGGACGTTCATTGCCTTTTCTCAATCTGGGGATTCTCGCCCA
Source organism: Glycomyces sp. NPDC046736 (assembly GCF_040645615.1). Lineage (NCBI taxonomy): Bacteria > Bacillati > Actinomycetota > Actinomycetes > Glycomycetales > Glycomycetaceae > Glycomyces > Glycomyces sp. NPDC046736. The sequence continues at coordinate 46,629 of NZ_JBEYYO010000008.1, forward strand.
TGTCGACGCCGGTAAGACCAGCCTGACCGAGCGACTGCTCTACGACGCGGGGATCATCGACCGCGTCGGCAGCGTCGACTCCGGCAGCACGCAGACCGACTCGATGGACCTGGAGCGCCGCCGCGGGATCACGATCCAGTCCGCGGTCGTGGCGTTCCGCCTCGGCGATCTCACCGTCAACCTCATCGACACGCCCGGCCACACCGACTTCGTGGCCGAAGTGGAGCGCGCGCTGCGCGTGCTCGACGGCGCGGTGCTCGTGGTCTCCGCCGTCGAAGGCGTGCAGGCCCAGACCCGGGTCCTGTTCCGCACGTTGGAGCGGCTCGGGGTGCCGACGCTGCTGTTCGTCAACAAGATCGACCGCCGCGGCGCCCGCGAAGCCGAGCTCCTGGCCGACCTCGCCGAACTGCTGAGCCCGCGGCTGCTGCCGATGGCCACGGTCGAGCGGATCGGCTCGGGCGAGGCCGAGGTGGTGCCGTTCGCCTTCGGCGACAACGCGTTCGAGGAGCGGGCCGCCGAGATGCTCGCCGAGGGCTCGGACGAGTTCCTCGCCGCGTACCTCGACGACGCGCCGCTCGACTGCGAAGCCGAGCTGGCCGCGCAGGTCCGATCGGGCGCGGCGCACCCGGTGTACTTCGGGTCGGCGATCACCGGCGCGGGCGCGGCGGCACTGGCCGAAGGGATTCAGCGGTTCCTGCCGGTCCCCGAGGCCGAGGACTCGGGCGATGCGGTGGGGACGGTGTTCAAGGTCGAGCACGCGGACGCGGGCCAGAAGATCACCTACCTGCGGATGCGCAGCGGCTCCATCGCCCCGCGCGACCAGGTCACGGGCTACCGGCGCGGCGACCGGGGCACCGTCGAGTCCTTCGAAGGCAAGGTGACGGCCGTCGAGGTGTTCGACACCGGGACCGCCACGGTGCCCGGGACGGCCGTCCCGGGAAGCATCGCGAAGCTCAAAGGCCTGGCCGACATCAGGATCGGCGACGCGATCGGCTCCCCCGAGGCCCTGGCGCGCGGCGGGTTCTTCACCCCGCCCACATTGGAGACGGTCGTGCGCCCGGCCGACCCCGACGACCGGATCCCGCTCAACCGGGCCCTGCTCAGCCTCGCCGAACGCGACCCGCTGGTGGACCCGCACCTGGACGAGCTGTCCGAGGAGATCGCCGTGCGCCTCTACGGCGAGGTGCAGAAGGAGGTCGTGGCCTCGCTGCTCGACGAGGAGTTCGGGATCGCCGTCGAGTTCGAGGAGACCCGGGCAATCCATGTCGAACGGCCGCAGCAGGTCTCGGAGGCCCTGCACGAGATGGGCCCGTGGCAGCAGACCCCGCACCTCGCGACCGTGGGGTTGCGGCTCGAACCGGGCGAGCCCGGATCGGGGGTCGGCTACGAACTCGAAGTGGAGCGCGGCTCGCTCACGCGGGCGCTGCACAACGCGATCGAGGAGACCGTCCACGAGGTCCTGCGGCGCGGCCTGTACGGCTGGGGCGTGACCGACTGCCGGGTGGTGCTCACCGCGACCGGCTACATCGGCCGCGCCAGCACCGCGGGCGACTTCCGGGAGGTCGTGAAGTACCTGCTCGACGTCATGCTCAAGGAGTCGGGGACGGTGGTGTGCGAGCCGTTCAACAGCTTCAGCGCCGAGTTCCCGGCCGGAAGCGGGCAGGCGGTCCTCAAAGTCCTCGGCGAGGCCCGCTCGGACATCAAGGGCCAGTTCTCGACCGACACCGCCGGTTTCGTGTCGGGCTTCGTGCCCACCGAAGCGGTGCACGGCATCGAACGCAGGCTGCCCTCGCTGTCCGAAGGCCTCGCGGTCTTCACCACCGAGTTCGCCGAGTACCGGCCGGTCTACGGCACCCCGCCGCGGCGCGGCGAACCCAGATAGGGACGGATGCGCGCCGACCGGTCCGGTCGGCGCGCATAGGACTCAGTCCAGGAGCGCCTGGGCGGTGGCGGTCCCTTCGAGACCGGCGACCGGCCCCTCGTAGAGCACCCGGCCGCCGTGCTGACCGAGCCGCGGGTAGTCGAGGCCGTGCAGGCCTTTGCGGATCGTCGGGTCCCGCGGCCGGGTTCAGTCGATGCGGACCAGGTCGAGGGCGGCGATCGCGGCCGGGTCGTTGGTGATGTCGATGCCGGTGACGCGGCCGTCCTCGACGGTGAAGGCGAGTACCGAGCGGGGCTGGCCGCCGGGTGCCCACATCGCGCCGACCGCGCCGTCGACCAGGACCGGGATCGCGGCGGCGGCCTTGCCGTTGAAGAGTTCGGCCACCGCGTTCGCGCCGGTGACCTGGTGGCCGGCGAAGCCGGTGGCGACCGCGGCGTCATCGGCGAGGACCGTGACGTCGGGGTCGAGGACGGCGAGGAGGTCCTCGAAGCGGCCCTCGCGGGCGGCGGCCAGGAACGCGTCGACCACGCTCTTCTGACGCCTGGTGTCGGGCGCGGGGCGGCCCGAGCGGACGCGGCGGCGGGCGCGGCTGGCGAGCTGGCGGGTGGCCTCGGGGGTGCGGTCGAGCACGGTCGCGATGCGGTCGAACGGCACGCCGAACAGGTCGTGCAGGACGAACGCGAGCCGCTCGGCCGGGCCCAGCGAGTCGAGGACGACTTGGAGGGCCAGGCCGACCGAGTCGGCCATGACCGCTTCGGCCTCAGGCCCGGCTCCGGCGTCGGCGATCGACTCGTGCCCCTCCAGCGCGTCCTCGCGGCGGGTGCGCCGCGAGCGCAGCAGGTTGAGGCAGATCCGGGACACGACCGCGGTGAGCCAGCCGCGCAGGTTCTCCACCTCGGCGGTGTCCGTGCGCGCGAAGCGCATCCAGGTCTCCTGGACGGCGTCCTCGGCCTCGCCGGTGCTGCCGAGCATCCGGAACGCCACGGCCCGCAGGTGGTCGCGGTGCTCCTCGAAACGCTGCACCGGGAAGTCGTCGTCCATGGGTCCCTCCGTGAAAGTCGCTCAAAAGTAAGAGACCCGCGAGCGGGCCCGAACGTGACAGATCAAGCGGCGAAGAGTCCCAGGAAGATCTCCAGCCGCTGTTCCAGCAGGTCCGGGCGCAGGCGTCCGTCGCGGCCCAGGGCCGCCAGGCCGTGGAGGGCTGCCCAGCCGACCTCGGTGAACGCTTCGGGGTCGCGGTCGCCCGCGAGCGGCGCGAAGACCGCGAACAGCTCGGCGAAAGCCGCCTTGAGGACCTCGGGGGCGTCCACTCCGAAGGGGAGACCCTCGGCGAGGGTGAAGATCGCCTCGAACACCGCGGGACTGCCGACCGAGAAGTCGAGATAGGCCTGCGCGAGGGCGGCGAGCTCACCGCCGGGCGCGGCCCCGGCCCGCGCGGCCCTGAAGACCTCGGTGAGTTCGGCGATGCCCTGGAGGGCCACGGCGTCGACGATCGCGCCGCGGCCCGCGAAGTGGCTGTAGAGCACCGGCTGGCTGTACTCGATCCGGTCGGCGAGCTTGCGGACCGTCACCGAGGCCCAGCCGTCGGCCTCGGCCATCTCGCGGGCGGCGTTGACGATGAGCGTTTCGCGTTGGGCGCGTTCGCGTTCGCGACGCTGCTGGGTAGCCATGAGCACAATTCTAGCAGTGCTAGACAATCGAGCAAGGGTATGTTAGCGTCATTCGTGTTCCTAGCAACGCTAGATTTTCTAGCCACCCTCACACAAGGAGTCCCCATGGCCCGCCGCATCACCGCCGACGTCCTCACCGTCGTATGCGTCCTCTTCGTCTTCTCCTTCGGCCTTCAGTACCTCGTCACCCCCGCCGCGGTCGCCCCGAGCATGGGCTTCGCCCACTGGCCGACCGGCGAGGCCGCACAGTTCCTCAGCGTCAAAGGCGCGCGCGACCTGGGCTCGGCGATCGTGCTCCTGGTCCTGCTGCTGATCCGCGAACGCCGCGCGCTCGGATGGGCGCTCCTGGCCACCGCCCTCATCCCGATCGGCGACGGCTCGCTCATCCTCATCCACGGCGGCAGCGCCGCCATGGCGTTCTTCGTCCACTACGCCACCGCGGTCGGCGTCATCGCCCTCGGCCTGCTCCAGCTCAAGGTCGCGGGGGACGCCGCTCGGGACCGCGAGCTCGCCCCCGTCGGGTAGGCGCATCGCGAGGGGCCGCCCGGGAGGCGGCCCCGGCAATTGGCTTGCGAGCTGGCGATACGCCCTCGATACTCGTGCGGTGACTGTGATTCGACGCGAGACCGAGGGCGAAGCCCCGCTCATCCACGCCCTCCACGACGCCGCCTTCGCCACCGCCGCGCACGCCGCGGGATACGAGGCCGACCTGGTGGACGCCCTGCGGACCGGTGGGGACTGGGTCCCCGAGTACTCGCTGGTGGCGGAGGCGGACGGGAAGCCGGTCGGGCACGTCGTCTCCACGTACGGGCGGCTGAACGGGGAGCGGGTGCTCGGTCTCGGGCCGATCAGCGTCGACCCGTCGTTGCACGGCAAGGGGATCGGCTCCGCGCTCATGCACGCGGCGATCGCGGCGGCCGACGCGCGGGACGAGCCGGGGATCGTGCTGCTCGGCGATCCGAAGTTCTACGGCCGCTTCGGGTTCGTGCCCTCGACCGAGTTCGGGGTGGAGGCGCCCGAGGCGGCCTGGGGCGCGTACTTCCAGATTCGGACCCTCTCGGCGTGGCGTCCTGAGCTGCGCGGCAAGTACGCCTACTCCCCCGCGTTCGACGAGATGGGCTGAGGGACCCGCCCGGCGGCGGCAGGCGCCGCGACGAGGCTCGCGGCATCGCCGCCGGGCGGGAGTTCGTTGGCCTAGGCGTGCTCGGGGTCGGGGAGATCGCGGAGGTTCCGCAACGGCGAGAAGAACACCGGCAAGAACGCGAGACTGCACCCGATCGCGCCGATCCACAGCGTGTTCCGCGCGCCCACGAGTTCACCGAGGACACCGCCGGTCAGGCCCCCGACCGCGACGGCCCCGAACACGATGAACCGCACCGTGGCGTTCATGCGGCCGAGCATGTTGTCGGGGGTCAGGCGCTGGCGGAAGCTCACCTGGTTGACGTTGTAGACGACCGTGCCGACGCCCACGATCGCCATCCCCGCGGCCCCGAGCCACAGACGCCAGCCCGGTTCGGCGGCCGGGATCAGCAGGATCCACGGCGAGGTGGCCAGGATCGAGATCCAGATGGCCCGGCCTTCGCCGAGCCAGGCGGTCACCGGGCGGACGACGAGCGCGCCCACGAGGCCGCCGATGCCGTACACGGAGAACAGCAGGCCGATCTGGCCGGGGCTCTGGCCCAGGTCACGCGGCAGGAACACCACGAGCATGGCCATGAACACGCCGTTCCAGAGGTTGTACCAGCCGGTGCAGGCCACGATCGAGCTGAGGACGCGGTTGCCGAGGACGAACCCGAGGCCGTCCCTGATCTCCTTGGCGATCTTGGCGCCTTGGGCCACTTCGGGTTTGGGCTCGCGACGGCGGATGCGCACCAGGAACAGCGCCGAGGCGCCCAAGGCCACCGCGTCGACGGCCAGCGCCACGGGGGCGGTGAGCCAGCCGATGAGTTGCCCGGCGAACACCGGCCCGCCGAGCTGGGCGGTGGAGCGCACGACCTCGAGTTTCGCGTTGCCTTCGACCAGTCGCGCTCGGCCCACCAGATGCGGCAGGTAGCTCTGGTAGGAGACGTCGAAGAACACGGTGAAGACGCCGATGAGGAGCGCCACGGCGTACAGCTGCCAGATGGTGAGCGTGTCGGTCCACCAGGCGATTGGGACGGTGAGCAGCACGAACGCGCGGACCACGTCGCTGACGATGAGCACGCGGCGGCGGCGCATGCGGTCGATCCAGGCGCCCGCGGGCAGGCCGATGAGCAGGAACGCGATCGTGGTCATCGAGGAGAGGACCCCGACTTCGAACTCGCTCACCCCGAGGGCGATGACCGCCGCGAGCGGGAGCGCGAGCGAGGTGATCTGGTAGCCGATCTGCGCGACCGTGGTCGACAGGAACAGGTCGCGGAAGTCGCGGTCGCGCAGCAGGCCGAGCCGGTCGCGCCGTGCGGGCGGGACGGTGTCGGGAGACTCGAGGACGGTCATGCGATTGAGTATTCCCAATCAGTTGGGAAAAGTCAATCACTTCGTCCGCGGGGACCCCCTAGGATGGGGTCGTGGCACAGGAGCGCGAAGGATTCGAGGACGACCGACCGCTGGCGACCGAGGCCGAGGCCAAGGCGCTGGCCTCAGCGGTGCGGCTGCGGATCCTGCGGCTGTGCCTCGATCAGGCGCTGACGAACAAGGAGATCGCGCTGCGCATCGGCGCGAACCCGGCCACGGTGCTGCACCACGTGCGCAAACTCGTGGACACGGGGTTCCTCGCGCCGCAGGAGGAGCGGATCGGGGCGCGGGGCGCGAGAGAGATCCCGTACCTGGCGACCCGGAAGTCATGGGCGCTGCGGCTCGACGAGGAGTTCTGGTCGGACATGTCCACGGCGATGATGGACGCGTTCAACACCGAGGTCGCGCAACTGTCGGACCCGGCGAAGGTCAACATCGCCCGGCTCGGGCTGCGCCTGGACAAGGCGCAGTACGCCGAGGCTCAGCAGCGGTTCCAAGGCGTGTTCCAGGAAATCCTGACCTGGGAGCCCGGCCCTGAAGCGGAGCCGTACTCGCTGTTCCTGGCGATCCACCCGGACATCGACCGGAACTAGGGCGTCACCCCGCGGCCAGCAGGTCCTGCCCGACGGTGATGAGGGAGCGCATCTCCTCCTGCCAGGCGACCGTCTCGGCCTCGCGGTCGAGCAGTTCGGCGCCGTAGGCGTTCGCCCAGGCCTGCCTGGCGCCGTCGTCGAGCCCGGACTCCTCGGCGCAGTCCAGGAGATCGAGCGCGAGGGCCGACTCCCACTGCCTGCGGGGTTCGAAGTCCTCGGGGATGTCAGGCTCTGCGGGGACGGCGAGGTCGTCGGTGGGCAGCTCGTCGGGAACGCCGACGGTGAACTCCTCGGGTTCGGGGAACATCGGGTCGATCGCCCACCCGTAGGCCTGCTCGATGTAGCGCCTGACGTTGAGGTCGCCGCCCTGGTTGAAGTCCCACCGGCCCCGGTCGGCCTCCTCCAGGCAGTCGAGGAACTCCTCCTCGCCGCCTCTCGCCGCGCGCACCTCCTCGTCGAGCGCCCCCGAACTGAGGGTGTCCAGGCCGGGCGGCACTGGGAAGGTCGACCAGGTCCCGGCGTCTTCGCCGAACTCGGGCGCGGGCACGAACTCCGGTTCGAGACCGAACGCCTCGGTGACCTCGCCCATGCAGCCTTCGGGCTCGACCGAGCCGATCAGGCCGCCCGGTCCCATGGTGTCGTCGTCCCCCAGCAGGTGGGCGTAGTCGAGGCGGGCCTGCGGTTCCCCGACGTAGTCGACGTGCCATGCGAACTGCTCGGCGTCGGACAGCTCCTGGAAGGCCGTGGCGTCCACCGTCGCGAAGCTCAGGCCCTCCCCGAACATCAGCTCCTCGAATTCGAGGTGCTCGGGCGAGCCGTACATTTCGTCCGAGGTGGCCCAGATCCCGTAGCCCCAGGTCTTGGCGATCTCGCGGTCGATCAGCCACGGGAGCGCGCCGGAGTCGACGTCGGGCATCGGGCGCTTCTGGAAGTTCCACTTGACGAACGAGGACTCGTCGTGAACGCTGTGGCCGGCCTCCTCCAGGCAGTTCTGGATGAGGCGGCCCTGGATGTCCACGATCTCGTCCACCAGCCGGTTGTTCTCCTCGAACAGCGCGTCGAGCGTCCCGATGTCGATGTCCTCCACCTGGTCGTCCTCATCGGATCCGAGCCACTGGCATCCGGCGGTCGTGAGCAGGGCGGTGGCGAGGAGGGCGGCGGCGGTGCGCGGGCCGCGAGGCGAGGGGTCCATATATGACCGACGAACCGGACCGTGCGACCGGTTGCAGGCGCGGCGATGTCGGTTCCGTAACGGAACGCGAGCGCAGAGCGATGGGCCGGGACGGGAACCCCTCAGATCCCGCCCCGGCCGTCCCTCGTGCAACAAAGTCTATTTCCTATAGGAAGTACCGTTCGACGCGCGCGCGGATCTCAGGAGTGTCCAGGCCGCGGATCTGGAGCGTGGTGCGGCGGCGCAGCACGTCGTCGGGGGTCTGGGCCCATTCCATGTCGCGGGCGTAGACCACCTGGGCCCAGATCTCGGGCGCGTCGGGGTGGATGCGTTCGGCCAGTTCGGGGTGCTCCCCCGCGAGGCGGGTGAGGTCGAAGGCGAGCGAGCCGTAGTGGGTCGCGAGGTGCTCGGCGGTGTCCTCGGCGAGGTGCGGGATCGGCGCCCCGCCGTCGGAGAGCAGGCGGTGCGCGACCGCGTGCGGGTTCGCCACGCCGGGCAGCGGGAGGCGGTGCGGCAGGTTCCGCATCGGCTCCATGTCGGAGCCGATCGTGTAGCCGGGCATGGCCGCGAGCTTCTGCATCACGGTGCGTCCGATGTGGCGGAACGTGGTCCACTTGCCGCCGGCCACCGAGAGCATCCCGCCGCGGCCTTCGGTGACCACGGTCTCGCGCTTGGCCTTCGCGGTGTCGCCGGGGCCGCCGGGCAGGACCCGGAGCCCGGCGAAGGCGTACGTGATGAGCTCGGGGCGCAGCTGCTCGGCCCGGACCGAGACGCTCGCCTCGTCGAGGATCTGGGCCCGGTCCTTGTCGTTGACCGCGACCGCGCCGGGGTCGTCCTCATAGGCCTCGTCGGTGGTGCCCAGGAGGAGCATGTCCTCCCAAGGCAGCGCGAACGTGATGCGGTACTTGTCGATCGGGGTCGCCAGCGCGGCCTTCCAGTGGGAGGTGCGCTTGAGGACCAGGTGCGCGCCTTTGGAGAGCCGGATCGAGGGGTCGGCTCCGGCGTCCTCCATGCGGCGCAGGTGGTCGACCCAGGGGCCGGTGGCGTTGAGGACGACGCGGGCGTCGATGCCGAACTCGGTGCCGTCCAAGCGGTCGCGCACGTCGGCGCCCGAGACGCGGCCCCTGGTGAAGCGAAGACCGGTGACCTCGGCGTGGTTGAGCACTGCCGCACCGGAGTCGGCGGCGGCGCGGACGGTCATGAGGGCCATGCGGGAGTCGTTCATCTGGCTGTCGCCGTATACGGCCACGGCCTTGAGGTCCTCGATGCGCAGCTCGGGCACGGCCATGCGGGCCTTGGCCGGGTTGAGGAGGTGGCCGACGCCGTCGCCGAAGCCCGAGAGGGCCGAGTAGGCGAAGACGCCGGCGCCCATTTTGGCGGCCCCGTGGGGGCCGCCCTTGTAGACGGGGAGGTAGAAGGTGAGCGGCCGGGCGAGGTGGGGGGCGACCTGGCGGGTCACCGCGCGGCGTTCGAAGTGGTTCTCGGCCACCAGTTTCACCGCCCCGGTCTGGAGGTAGCGCAGGCCGCCGTGGAGGAGTTTGGACGAGGCCGAGGAGGTGGCCCCGGCGAAGTCGCCGGAGTCGACCAGGGCCACCCGCAGCCCCGACTGGGCGGCGTGCCAGGCGGTGGAGATGCCCAGGATGCCGCCACCGATGACGAGGAGGTCGAACGTGGTGTTCGCGAGCTCCTCGCGCTGTTCGGCCCTGCCGAGCCGCTCGGTGAAGCGGACGGTGGGGGTCGGTTCGGTCCCCGCGAAGGGGATCTGCTGCATGGTGGTCATGGCCGCGCTCCTCGTTGTGAAACTACTAGTCTTCGAGCCAGCCCATGGTGCGTTCGACTGCCTTGAGCCAGTTCTTGTATTCGCGGTCGCGCACCTGGGGGTCCATGTCGGGCGTCCACTCCGCGGCCCGGCGCCAGTTGACGCGCAGGTCCTCGGTGCTCTCCCAGAAGCCGACCGCGAGTCCGGCCGCGTAGGCCGCGCCCAGACACGTGGTCTCGGCGACCATCGGGCGCACCACCGGCGCGTCCAGGACGTCGGCGAGGAACTGCATGAGCAGGTTGTTCGAGGTCATGCCGCCGTCGACCTTGAGCGCGGAGAGCTCCACGCCGGAGTCCTTGGTCATGGCGTCGGTGATCTCGCGGGTCTGCCAGGCGGTGGCCTCCAGGACGGCGCGGGCGATGTGGGCCTTGGTGACGTACCGGGTGAGGCCGGCCATTACGCCGCGGGCGTCGGAGCGCCAGTAGGGCGCGAAGAGGCCGGAGAAGGCGGGCACGAAGTACGCGCCGCCGTTGTCCTCGACCGAGGCCGCGAGGGTCTCGATCTCGGCGGCGGTCTTGATGAGGCCCATCTGGTCGCGCATCCACTGGACGAGGGAGCCGGTGACGGCGATGGAGCCTTCGAGCGCGTAGACCGGGTCCTGGTCGCCGATGCGGTAGCCCACGGTGGTGAGCAGCCCGGACTCGGAGTGGATGAGCTTCTCGCCGGTGTTCATGAGCATGAACGTGCCGGTGCCGTAGGTGGACTTGGCCTCGCCGACCGAGAAGCAGGTCTGTCCGAACAGGGCGGCCTGCTGGTCGCCGAGCGCCGAGGCGACGGGGACGCCACCGAGGAGCTGCCCGAGGGTGCCGCCGGTGACCTCGCCGTAGATCTCCGAGGAGGAGCGGATCTCGGGGAGCACCTGGAGCGGGACGCCCATCTCCGCGGCGATCTCCTCGTTCCAGGAGAGGTCCTCCAGGTTCATCAGGAGGGTGCGGGAGGCGTTGGTGACGTCGGTGACGTGCACGCCTCCGTTGACCCCGCCGGTGAGGTTCCAGATGACCCAGGAGTCCATGGTGCCGAACAGGAGGTCCCCGGCTTCGGCCTTGGCCCGCAGGCCTTCGACGTTGTCGAGGAGCCAGGCGATCTTGGGGCCGGCGAAGTAGGCGGCCAGCGGCAGACCGGTCTGGGGGCGCCAGCGGTCCTGGCCGACCTCGCCGCCGAGCTGCTTGCAGAGCACGTCGGTGCGGGTGTCCTGCCACACGATGGCGTTGTGGACCGGCTGACCGGTGTGCTTGTCCCACAACATGGTCGTCTCGCGCTGGTTGGTGATGCCGATCGAGAGGATGTCCTCGCGGCGGGCCCCGGCCTTGACCATGGCCCCGGCGACCACTTCCTGGACGTTGCGCCAGATCTCGGCCGCGTCGTGCTCGACCCAGCCGGGCTTGGGGAAGATCTGGGCGTGCTCCTTCTGGTCGACGGCCACGATGCGCCCGTCGCGGTCGAAGATGATGCACCGGCTGGAGGTGGTGCCTTGGTCGATGGCCGCGATGAACGGCCCGGTGTGCGTGTCGGTCATGGTTCGCTCCAAAACGTCGTTGTCAAAGCGGGTTGTCTCGATTGTGCGGGCGCGCCTACGCGAAGGCAACGTTGTAGAGCAGCGCGGCGAGGACGCCGCCGACCACGGGACCTGCGACCGGGACCCAGGCGTAACCCCAGTCGGAGGCGCCCTTGCCCTTGAGCGGCAGGAGCGCGTGGACGATGCGGGGGCCGAGGTCGCGGGCCGGGTTGATGGCGTAGCCGGTGGGGCCACCGAGCGAGAGGCCGATGCCGACCACCACGAGGGCGGTGATGAGGACGCCGAGCGGGCCGAGACCGTTGCCGTCGTCGTTCAGGCCTTGCGTGAGGATGGCGATGACCAGCACGAAGGTGCCGATGATCTCGGTGGCGAGGTTCAGTGGGGCGCTTCGGACTTCGGGTCCGGTGGAGAAGATGCCGAGCACCGGTCCGGCCTTGGCGTCGCCCGCGGCCTCGACGGCCTCGGGCTGGTTCGCGAGGTCGGCCATGTGGGCCCGGAACTGTCCGTAGTAGGCGATCCAGACCAGGAACGCGCCGAGCATCGCACCGACCAGTTCGGAGGCGATGTAGAGCGGGACCTGGCTCCAGGGGGTGCTGCCCTCGACGGCGAGGCCGAGGGTCACGGCGGGGTTGAGGTGGGCGCCGGAGACGCCCGCGGCCACATAGGCGCCGGTGAGGACGGCGAAGCCCCACCCGAAGGTGATGGCGAGCCAGCCCGTGCCTTGGGCCTTGGACTTCTTGAGGGTCACCGCGGCGCACACGCCGCCGCCGAGCAGGATCAGCAAGGCCGTGCCGACGATCTCGCCGATCATGATGTCTGAGTTGGACACACCGACTCCTTTGTCTGCGTCCGGACCGAGCCACGGCTCGGCCCGTAGGGGGAAGGGCTTTGTATAGGCGGCAGGCGCTGTGAACGTCGAGTCCGGCTGAGGTACCGAAACGACTCGACCGTTCGACAATGTCGACCGACGTACGCAAAGTGTTCTCTCATGCTATCAGCTCGTCAAGGCTTATGTGACGACCACCACTGACGCATTCTCGAAACATGCGAAACGCCTGCAAGAGAGGCAGATCAGGGCCACAACGGGCACACTGAAAACGGAGAAAAGGGGCGCCCGGCTAGAAGGGCTTGACGCCGAGATCGCGCGAGACCGAGCGCGCGGTGTCGCGGATCGATGCGACGAGCTCGGGACGGGGCTGCCCGTCGCGGCGGACGCGTTCGACCGCGCCGGTAATGCCGACCGCGCCCACGGCCATGCGGTGCCGGTCGAAGATCGGCGCGGCCACCGAGGCCACGCCCTCCCAGGTCTCCTCGGCGTCGGTGGCGTAGCCCTGGGCCCGGACCAGGTCCAGGCCGCGCTCGATGTCGTCCAGATCGGTCACCGTGTGCGCGGTGAACGGCTCGCGCTTCGCCTCCACGAGCTCGGCGTGCGCCACCGGGTCGAAGGCCGCGAGGACCTTCCCCAGGGCCGTGGAGTGCAAGGGCTGCATGGCGCCCACTTCGAGCACCTGGCGGCTGTCGTCGGGGCGGAAGACATGATGGACGACCAGCACGCCGTGCTGGTGCAGCACCCCGAGGTAGACCGCCTCGCCGCCCGAGCGGGCCAGGTCGTCGGTCCACACCAGCGCGCGGGCCCGCAGCTCGTGGACGTCGAGGTAGGTGGTGCCCAGGCGCAGCAGTTCGGCCCCGAGCTGGTAGCGGCCCGAGTCGGGGTCCTGCTCCACGAAGCCCTCGTGCTGGAGGGTGCGCAGGATCCCGTGCGCGGTGGCCTTGGCCAGGCCCAGCGCGGACGCGATGTCGGACAGGCCGAGGCGGCGCTCGCCCCCGGCCAGCAGCCGCAGCATGGCCGACGCGCGCTCCAGCGACTGGATGTTCCGGGCCATCCGGGCGCCTCCGTTCCATCGAGGTCCGCAGCGGCGGCTCTGAAGCGCCGCGTTCGACAATGCTAAACGCTAGCGGCTCTGACCGACCAACCGTGTGCGGACTTGGCCCCCGTTCGGAGTATGGGACCGGCCCGAATCGGCGCGATCGGGCCCGCCGATGAATCCGGCGGGCCAGGCTCGTCTAAGTGTGTGAGACACCCGAACGAATCCAGGAGACCGCCATGACCGAACCGCAGACCCACGTCCTCGAAGTGCCCGGGGCCGAGCTCCACTACGACGTCCGCGACGGCGGCGACGGGACCCGCCCGCCCCTGCTGATCATCGGCTCCCCGATGGCCGCGGCCGGATTCGTCACGCTCGCGGGGCACTTCGACGACCGCCGCGTCGTGACCTACGACCCGCGCGCGTCTGAACGCAGCCGCCGCACCGACGGGGCCGCCGAGTCCAATCCCGACGAGCACGCCGACGACCTGCACCGCATCATCGACGCCGTCGGCGGCGGCCCGGTCGACGTGTTCGCCAGCAGCGGCGGCGCGGTCAACGCGCTCGCGCTCGTCGCGAAGCACCCCGAACAGGTGGCGACCCTCGTGGCCCACGAACCGCCGGCGGCTTCGGCACTGCCGGACCGGGAAGCGGCACTGGCGGTCTGCACCGACATCCGCGAGACGTTCCTGAAGTCGGGCTTCGGCCCCGCGATGGCGAAGTTCATCGCGCTGGTCTCCTACGACGGCCCGATCCCGGCGGACTACCTCGAAGCGCCCGCCCCGGACCCGGCGATGTTCGGCCTCCCGACAGAGGACGACGGCAACCGCGAGGACGCGCTGCTGAGCCAGAACATGGTGACCTGCAACGCCTACGAGCACGACTTCGACGCGCTCGCAAAGGCATCGACGCGGATCGTGCCGGCCTACGGCGAGGAGTCCGGTGAGACGCTGGCGGCCCGAGGCGCACGCGTGGTGGCCGAACGCGTCGGCGTCGAGGCGGTGGAGTTCCCCAGCGACCACGGCGGCTTCCTCGGCGGCGAGTACGGACAGACGGGCAAGCCGGACGAGTTCGCGGCGAGGCTCCACGAGGTCCTCGACGTCTAGCCGAGAGTGACAACGCGAACCGGGCCCGGCCGAAGCTGGGCCCGGTTCGCGTTGTCGAGCTACGGGTTGAGGCTGTGCGCCATCGCCACCACGATCGGGCCCAGCAGCGGGAGCACCACGTTGGAGAAGGCGTAGACGATCGTGTAGGCCATCAGCGGCGTCGCGTTGCCCGCCGCGGCCTGGACCGCCGTCACGCCCGGTGTGGAGCACTGCTGGCCCGTCACCGAGCCGAGCACGAGCGGGGCCGGGAGCTTCATGAGCTTCCAGGCCACGAAGAGCGAGATGAAGGCCGGGATGGCCGTCATCGCGACGCCCGCGATCGGGAGGCCGATGCCGAACTCCTTGACCAGGGCCACCGCCTGCGGGCCCGACGAGAGGCCTACCGCGCAGATGAAGACCGAGAGGCCGAGTGTCTTGACCACGTCGGCCGCGCCGGACTCGTACTGGCCGAACGTGGGCCGCTTGGAGCGGAGCCAGCCGAACAGGAGGCCCGCGAGGAGGCAGCCGCCGCCGGTGCCGAGCGTCAGCGGGATCGTGCCGACCGTCCACACCAGCTTGCCGATGAGGAACCCGGCCACCACGCCCACGGCGATGTACACCATGTCGATCGTGATGGTGGGGTCGAGCCGGAACCCGATCTTGGGCACCACGCGCTTGATGTCGCTCTTGGAACCGGCCAGGCGCACCGTGTCGCCGTGCTGGATCACCGTGGAGGCGTTGACCGGCAGTTCGTGGTCGCCGCGCTGGATCTTCTGGAGGAACACCCCTCGGCGGTCCTCGGCGAAGTCCTCGCGGATCTGGCCGAGCGTGGTGGCCTTGTAGTCCTTGGAGGTCACCACGATCTCGGCCACGTCGAGGTCCATCGCCAGCGAGGAGTCGAGCGGGACCTCCCGGCCGATCACGTCCTCGGCGCCCACGAGCGCCTCGCGGTGGCCCACCACCAGCACCCGGTCGTCTGCCGCGAGGATGAGGTCCTGCGCGAGGTCAATCGTGTTCCCCTCGCGGAAGACCTCCTCGATCGCCGAACCGCCGCCGAGGGCCTGCTGGACCTCGGCCACGGTTTTGCCCGCCGCGGCCTGGACGCGGTACTCGCGGCCAACGACCGCGGGGGCGGCCGGGGTCGCGGTGTTCTCGTCGCGCGCGCCGCCCATCTTGGCCCACAGCTTCGCGGCCTCCTCGCGCAGGTTCACGCGCATGATGAGCGGGAAGAACTGGCTCGACAGGAGCACGATCGTGATCAGGCCGCAGATGTAGGAGATCGAATAGGCCGTGCCGACGTTCGCCTGGAGCGTCGAGATCTCCGAATCGGACAGGTCGAGCCGCCCGATCGCGTCGGTCGCGGTACCGACCGCCGCCGACTCGGTCGCGCCGCCTGCCAAGAGCCCCGCGGCCGTGCCGACGTCGAGGTTCATGATGAGCACCGCCGCGGCGGTGATCGCCAGGACCGAGACCACCTCGACGCCGGTGAACGTGGCGTACCGCAGGCTCTTGCGGTTCAGGCTCGCCACGAACGTGGGGCCCGAGACGTAGCCGAGCGTGAAGATGAACAGCGCGAACGCGATGTTCTTGACCTGGTCGTTGAGGTCGATGTCGGCGAACATGCCGATGAAGATCGCCACCACCAGCGTCCCGGCCACGCCGCCGAGCGAGATCTTCCAGACCCGGATCTTGCCTACCGCGAAGCCGATCGCCAGGCACGCGAACAGCGCGATCTCCGGCGTCGACTCCAGAATGGACTTCATCCAGTCCATGCCCTCCCCCTCTCCACGCTCGACACTCGGTTATCGACGCTGCTTCTGGAACGCGGCGTGGTACTCCTCGCCGATCCGCTTGAGCGCGGCCCCGATCTCCTTGTAGGAGTCCATGCGCAGGTTCGCGAGGCTGACGCGTACCGACCACTCGGGCCCGTCGAAGCCGCCGCCGTTGAGCAGCACCACCGAGGCCTCCTGGGCGAGCCGGAAGATCGGGTCGACCGGCTCGAAGTTGGCCTGCATCCAGTCGGCGAACTCGCTGCCCCAGTTGCGTTCGGCCCAGCTGAGCAGGTCGAGCTCCACGTAGTAGTTCGCGGCCTCGGGGTCTTCGGGAATCGGCACTTCGAGGCCTTCGACGAGGGCCTTGAGGCGGCGGGCGATGATCGCCTGGCAGTCGCGCTTGTAAGCGCCCTCGGTGTCGGTGAGCGTGTGGAGGGCGAAGAACGCCATCTGGACCTGCTGCGGCGTCGACAGTCCCGCGGTGTGGTTGAGCGCCACCTCGCGCGAGTCGGCCACGAGCCGGTCGATGAACTTGAGCTTCTCGGGCTCCAACGTGATCGAGCCGTAGCGTTCCCGGAGGTCGGCGGTGCGGGCCTCGTCGAGGCCGGCGATGCGGCGGTCGAACACGTTGTCGCGGGCCACCGCGATCACGCCGAGACGCCAACCGGTGCAGCCGAAGTACTTCGAGAACGAGTAGACGCCGATCGTGTTCGAGGCCTGGCTCGACATGAGCGAGGTGAACCCTTCGGTGAAGGTGCCGTACACGTCGTCGGTGATGATCACCAGGCCCGGGTTGTCCTCGGCCACGATCGAGCGGATGCGCTCCAAAGTGGCCTCGGCGAGCTTGACCGAAGGCGGGTTCGAGGGGTTGACCAGGAACAAGGCCTTGATAGAGGGGTCCTTGAGCTTGTCGATCTCGGCGTCGGGGTACTGCCAGGTGTGGACGCCGGCCTCGGTGGTCTTGGAGGCCTGGAGCTCCACGATGTCGAAGTCGTAGCGGTCCAGGCGCGGGATCTCCAGGTAGGGCGTGAAGATCGGGACCATGATCGCGATCCGGTCGCCCTGGTCGAGCAGGCCGTTGATCTGGGCCGAGTCGAAGAGGTAGCACATCGCGGCGGTGCCGCCCTCGACGGCGAACAGGTCCCAGCCGCCCTCGGGCGCGCCGCCCATCTCCGCGTCCAGGTAGTCGTGCACGACCTTCTCGACGTGGACGAGCATCCGGTCGGGCACCGGGTAGTGGTCGCCGATCACCGCGTCGGCCAACTCCCCCACCCACACGTCGGGCTCGAAGCCGCGCTTCTCCACCCCGTAGGCCACATAGGACGCCAGCGCGTCGGCTCCGGGAGCGGAGGCGTTGGCCTTGAGGTAGTCGTCGAGGCGCTGGGCGATGCCCTCGCTCTGGGGCATGCCGCCGAGGCCTGTGAACTCGTCCCAGTCGCGGCGGGTCTCGGTGACCGCGAACTGTCCGAACAGGAAAAACGCCTCGCGCGGGGCCGTGGCGGTCCAGTTGGGGTTGCCGCGCCCGGCGTTGACCATGGCGATGGCGTTGGCTCGCTCGTTGTCGCCGGCGAGTTCGATGAGGCGGTTCTTGAGTTCGAAGGGGCTGAGTCCTTCGAGGCGGCGTTCCTCGTCGCGTTCGACCTTGGTCATGGCTGGTCCTTTCGGGAATGCAGGTTGCGGTTCAGGCGAGTACGGCCACGATGACCGCGCCCCAGATGGTGAGCAGGACGTTGCCGATGGCGTACGGGATCGTGTAGCCGAGGACGGGAACCTGGCTCTTGGCGCTGTCGGTGATGGCGCCGATGGACGCGGTGGTGGTGTTCGCGCCCGCGACGATGCCGAGGTTGACCGGGACGGGGATCTTGAAGATCCATTTGCCGAGGTACATGGTCAACAGCATCGGCAGGAGCGTGACCACGAGTCCGGCGAAGACGAGGCTGAGGCCTTCGGACTTGACGCCGGAGACGAAGTCGGGGCCGGCCATGATGCCGACGATGCCCACGAACATGCACAGGCCGCCGGTGGAGAGCATCCAGTTGGCGGCGGGCGGGAACTGGCCGAAGGTCGGCGACTTGGCGCGCAGCCAGCCGAAGACCAGGCCCATGATGAGCGCGCCGCCCGAGGTGGTGAGGCCGATGTCGGCTCCGGCGACGGCGATGGTGGGGACGCCGATGAGAGCGCCGAGGACGATGCCCATACCGACGTAGCTCATGTCGGTGGCGTCCGAGGCGCGATTGGGGTAGCCGAGGTCGCCGACGACGGCTTCGACCTCCTCTTTGCCGCCTTGGACGGTGATCTCGTCGCCGCGGTGGATGACAGTCTCATCGCTCCAGGGGATCTCCTGGCCGCCTCGGACCACTTTGGTCACGAACAGGCGGGGCGCGTGCTCGGCGAACGCGGGGCCGATCTTCGCTCCGGCGAGCTCCTTCTTGGTGATGACGATGGCGAGCGTTTCGACCTGGTAGTCGAGGAGCTGCTCGTCGTCGACCTCTTCGGCCCAGCGGTCGACGTCGAGGGCCACGAGGTCGGGCCTGCGGGCGGCGAGGGTGACGAGGTCGCCTCGCTGGAGCACAGTGGCGGGTTCGACCGGTTCGACGCGGCCACCTCGGCGCAGGTCGTGGAACATGACGCGGTGTCCGGCGGCGAGGGCGCGGGCTTCGAGGTCGGCCACGCTCGCGCCGATGATGGCGGTGCCTTCGGTGCCGGGGCGATCGCCGGTGACGCGGTAGACGCGGCGCACGACCGAGTAGTAGGCGGGGGCGATGCCGGGTTCTTTGGCCACGCCGAGGCGCTTCTCCATCTCGTGGGCGTCGGCGGCGAGGTCTTTGGAGCCGAGCATGCGGGGGGCGATGGTGGACAGGAAGAACGCGGCGGCGGCGGTGCCGAACAGGTAGCAGACGGCGTAGCCGACGGCCACTTGGGATTCCATCTCCTTGATCTCGGCGTCGCTGAGACCGGGGAGGGCGCTGATGGCCGAGTCGGCCACGCCGATGACGGCGGACTGGGTGAGGCCGCCGGCGAGGAGCCCCGCGCCCCAGCCGGGGCCGTAGCCGAGGAGCTTGGCCAGGACGATGACCACGCCGAGTCCGAAGAGGCAGTTGATGACCGCGAGGATCACTTGCTTGACGCCGTCGCCGCGCAGTCCGGCGAAGAACTGGGGGCCGACGTTGTAGCCGAGCGCGAACAGGAACGCGACGAAGGCTACGGTCTTGACGAGGTCGGGAATGTCGACGTCTTTGAAGAGGATGCCGACCAGGACGCCCGCGAGGAGCGTGCCGGTGACGGGCCCGAGGACGATGCCCTTGATCTTGAGTTTGCCGATGAAGAAACCGAGGCCGAGTGCGAGGAAGATGGCTATCTCGGGGTGCGCGACCAGCGATTCAGTCAGCCAATGCCACACCGCGACCCCCATGTCACCGTCAGTAGTGGATTGAATCTAGCCGAATCGGCCGAATTGCTCATCGGGTTCGGGAGTTCGGGGCGTTCGCATATTGCGGCAATGAAAACTTTCTTCACATCGTTGACAACTCAAGAAGTGTTCCGTCATTCTGTTCGGTACATCGAGGACCGGCGGCGCGCTCGCGAGCCGCACGCGCGCCTCAGGCCCGGAACCGAATGCGAGGAACCAGCACCCCATGAATCCCCATGCCCTGATGCGGCGGTGCCTGTCCGCCGCGGCCGCGCTGATGCTGTCGGCGGGCGCGCTCGCCGTCACCGCGCCCGCCGCCGCGCAAGCGGACGACGACAAGAACACGCTGTTGATCGCCACCGACCAGGAGGTCGACACCTTCAACCCGTTCAAGCGGCGGTTCGTGATCACCTACAACACCAGCATCATGACGTACGAGACGCTCGTGCGCATGGGCACCGACTACGAGCCCGTGCCCGGACTCGCGACCGAGTGGGTCGAGTCGGCCGACGGCCTGGAGTGGACCTTCACGATCCGCGAGGGCGCCAAATGGTCCGACGGCGAGCCGCTGACGGCCCAGGACGTGGCCTACACCTACAACCTGATGATCGAGAACGAGGACATCAGGACCTGGAACATCGACTTCGCGGGGAACCTGGTCAGCGCCGTGGCCCCCGACGACACCACGTTCGTGCTCACCCTGGCGGCGCCGGCCCCGGCAGAGGTGCTCACCCGCGAGGTGTTCATCGTCCCCGAGCACATCTGGTCGGAGTACCCCGACCCTTCGGCCGACGACGCGAACCAGCCGCCGCTGGTCGGCTCCGGGCCGTTCCAGGTCACCGAGTACCAGACCGACGAGTTCGTGCGCCTCGCGGCCAATGAGGGCTACTGGGACGGCGCCCCGGGCTTCGACGAGATCGTCTACGACTACTACTCCGAGGCCGACGCGGCCGTGGCCGCGCTCGAAGCGGGCGAAGTGGACGTCGTCTCCGGGCTCAACCCGGCCCAGATGGACGCCCTGGAGAAGCAGGACCACGTCACCGTCAACGACGCGCAAGGACGCCGGTACGTGTCCCTGACGCTCAACCACGGGACCGTCACGCAAGACGGCACCGAGTTCGGCGACGGGCACCCCGCGCTCAAGGACCCGGTGGTGCGCAACGCGCTCCACACCGCGATCGACAAGCAGGCCCTGGTGGACACCGTCCTCGACGGCAGCGGCACCCCGGCGACCTCGCTGATCCCCTCGATCTTCGCGCAGTACCACTGGGACGGCGGCGACCAGCTCGTCCAGTTCGACATCGACGAGGCCAACCGGATGCTCGACGAGGCCGGCTACGAGCGCGGCGACGACGGGATCCGGACCATGCCCGGCGGCGGCGACAAGCTGAGCTTCCGGTTCTACCACCACGCCGACAACATCGCGTACGCCACGATCGTGCAGTTCGTGACCGAGTGGTGGACCGAACTGGGCATCGAGGTCACGCCCGAGCCGATCGAGCAGGGCACGCTCAACGACCTGGCCTACCTCGGCGAGTTCGACATCGCCTTCTCCGGCTGGGGCGTGGGCCCCAACCCGACCGAGCAGCTCGGCATGCACACGTGCGCGGTGCTCCCGACCCTCACCGACGGCTCCGAGCGCAGCAGCGAGAACTCGTACTGCAACACCGAGTACGACGCGCTCCACGAGCAGCAGAAGGTCGAGTCCGACCCCGACGCTCGCGCCGAACTGGTCAAGCGGCAGCAGGAGCTGCTGTACACCGAAGCGCCGGTGATCTGGCTGTACTACCAGAACACCACCGAGGCGTACAACCACGACAAGATCGGCGGCATGCAGACGCAGCCGAGCGAGGGCGGCATGATCACCGGCCAGCAGGGCTACGCGTGGGCGTACGTCTCCGCGCAGCCGCAGGCCGCAGGCGACGACGGCGGCGCCCCGATGTGGGTGTGGATCGCGGTCGGCGCGGCCGTGGTGGTCGTGGCCGCCGCTGCGGCATGGTTCGTGCTCCAGCGCAGGAAGACTGCGGACGAGCGCGAATGACCGAAGGCTCGCCCGCCGCGGACGGGGTCCCGATCGGGGCCTCGTCCGCGGGGCGCGCCGCGATGCGCGCCCCCGAGAAACGGATCTCCTCCGGCTTCGGCCGGTACCTGGCCAAGCACGTCGGCGGCGCCGCCGTGTCGCTGCTCTTGGTGCTGTTCTCCTCGTTCTTCATCTTCCGGCTCATCGCCGGGGACCCGATCGACCAGCTCACCCGCGAGCGGCCCGTCTCGCCCGAGGAGCGCGCCGCGATGCGCGCCGAACTCGGCCTCGACCAGCCCATGTGGCAGCAGTTCTGGGACTACATCACCGGGACGCTCACCGGCGACCTCGGCGAGTCGTTCCAATACCGCCGGCCGATCTTCGAACTCATCGTCGAACGGCTCCCGGCCACGCTCCTGCTCTCGGGCACCGGCATGGTCCTGGCGGTCGTGCTCGGCTTCTGGATCGGCACGCGCGCCGGATGGAAGCAGGGCAGCCGCTTCGACAAGGGCCAGGTCGCGACCGGGCTGCTCCTGTACTCGGCGCCCACGTTCTGGCTCGGCATGATCGTGATCCTGGTGTTCGCCAGGTACCTGGGGCTGTTCCCGGTCAACGGGATGCGCTCGCCGAGCACGCCGCCGGACTTCTGGTCCCAAGCGGTCGACATCGGACACCACCTCGTGCTGCCGGTCCTGACATATACGGCCGTGGTCTACGCGGGGTACCTCATGATCATGCGCTCGTCCCTGCTGGACGAGATCGGGAGCGACTACCTGACCACGGCGCGAGCCAAGGGGCTGCGCGACGACGAGGTGCGGCGCAGGCACGCCGTCCCCAACGCGCTGCTGCCCACGGTGACCCTGGTGTTCCTGGCCCTCGGCGGGGTCGTCAACGGCTCCATCGTGACCGAGACGGTCTTCTCCTGGCCCGGGCTCGGCAGCCTGTTCGTCCAGTCGATCTTCTACCCGGACCGGCCCGTGCTCCAGGCCCTGTTCGTGCTCTTCTCCGCCTCGACCATCCTCGCGGTGCTGTGCGCGGAGATCCTCTACTGGTTCATCGACCCGCGAATTAGAAGGTCCGGCTGAGACCATGACGACCACGACGGCGGTCTCCCCGCGCGCCCTGCGATGGGCGCGGCGGCGGCAGTCCTTCACGCGTTCTTGGAACGCCTACCGCAGCCAGAGGACCGGCATGATCGGCCTGGTGCTCCTCGGGATCATCGTGATCCTCGCGCTCAGCGCCCCGATCCTGATCGACGAGTCGGCGCTCTCGGTCACCCAGGCCACCGGCGAGCGCATGGCCCCGCCCTCGGCCGGGTACCCGCTCGGCACCGACGAGGTGGGCCGCTCGATCCTGGCCCTGACGCTGTGGGGCGCGCGCCTGTCGCTCCTCATCGGACTTACGGCCACGGTCGTGGCGATCGTGGTCGGCACCACCGTCGGGGTGACCGCCGGGCACGTCGGGGGCTGGTACGGGTGGGTCGCGCTGCGCATCTCCGACTGGTTCATGGTGCTGCCGAGCCTGGTGGTGGCGATCGCGCTGCTGGCGGTGCTGGGGCGCAGCATGTCCACCACGATCCTGGTGATCGCGATGGTGTCCTGGTCGGGCACCACGCGTCTGGTGCGGGCCCAGACGCTCACGGTGCAGTCGCGGCCGTACTTGGAGCGCGCCAAGGCGCTCGGGGCCGGGCACTGGCACCAGATGACCAAGCACATCCTCCCGAACGTGCTGCCGCTCGTGCTCGCCTCGGCGACGCTGCTGGTGCCCTCGGCGATCCTCATGGAGTCCTCCCTGGCGTGGCTGGGGCTGGGCGACCCGAACGTGGTCTCGTGGGGTTCGATCCTCAACCGGGCGTCGAGCAACGGCGCGGTCTCGGCGCACGCGTGGTGGTACCTGCTGCCGCCGGGCCTGGCGATCCTGGTCGTGGTGCTGGCGTTCATGATGTGCGGGCGGGCGCTCGAAGCCGTGTTCAACCCCAGACTGCGAGGTGAGCGGGGATGACGCTCCTGGAGTTCAAGGACCTGAGCGTGACCTACCGCGGCTCGCGCGGGCGCATTCCGGCCGTGCGCGGCGTGGACTTGAAAGTGGAGGCCGGGCGCACGCTCGGCATCGCGGGCGAGTCGGGGTGCGGGAAGTCGACGCTGGCGATGGCGGTGCTGCGGCTGCTGCCCAAGACCGCCGAGGTCACCGGCACGATCCTGCTCGACGGCGAGGACCTGCTGGAGATGGGCTGGGGGCGGCTGCGGGCGGTGCGCTGGACCGGCGCCTCGATCGTGTTCCAGGGCGCGATGCACTCGCTGAACGCGGTGCAGCGCATCGGCAGGCAGGTGGCCGAGCCGATCCTCGTCCACGAGGACGTCACGCCCGCAGAAGCCGGAAAGCGGGCCGAGGCGCTGTTGGAGCGGGTCGGGCTGCCGCCTTCGCGGGCGCGGAGCTTCCCGCACGAGCTCTCCGGAGGACAGCGACAGCGCGTCATGATCGCGATGGCCCTGGCCTGCGACCCGGACGTGGTGATCGCCGACGAGGCCACCACCGCACTCGACGTCATGGTGCAGGCCCAAGTGCTGCAACTGATCTCGGGGCTGGTGACCGAGCGCGGGGTGGGGCTGATGATGATCAGCCACGACCTGTCGGTGCTGTCGTCGGTGTGCGACACGGCCGCGGTGATGTACGCGGGGCGGATCGTGGAGCAGGGTCCGGCCGCCGAGGTGTTCGCCGAAGCGCGGCACCCGTACTCGGCGGCGCTCGGCGCGGCGTTCCCGGTGATCGGCGACCCAGCCTCGCGCAAGCGGCCCGGGGGCCTGGCGGGCGACCCGCCGAACCCGGCGAAGCTGCCCGAGGGGTGTTCGTTCCGGCCGCGGTGCGCCGTGGCCGAGGAGCGGTGCGGCGAGGCCGCGCCGCAACTCTTGGAAGTGGGCGCGGGCCGCTTGAGCGCGTGCTTCGTGGCGCAGGACGGGGAATCCATTGCAGTCTGAGGACAAGGTGCTCACCGCCCGGGACCTGCGGGTCGAGTTCGGGCTGCCGGGCGGGCGAACCGCGCGGGCCGTGGACGGGGTGGACCTGGACGTCTCCCCCGGCGAGATCGTGGCGCTCGCGGGCGAGTCCGGTTGCGGCAAGACCACGTTGGCGCGCACGCTGCTGGGCCTGGAGAAGTCGACGGGCGGGACGGTCGCGTTCGGCGGGGAGGCGCTGCGGCACTCGTCCAAGGCGCTCAAGGCCTACCGGCGGCAGGTACAGCTGGTGCTCCAGGACCCGACGGGGGCGCTCAACCCGCGGCACACCGTGTACGACGCGGTGGCCGAGGGGCTGCGCATCCACGGGATCACCGACGACGAGCCCGGACGGGTGGCCGAGGCGCTGTCGCGGGCCGGGCTGCGCCCGCCCGAGCAGTTCTTCCTGGCGTACCCGCACGAGCTCTCGGGCGGGCAGCGCCAGCGCGTGGTGATCGCCGGGGCTCTGGTGCTGGAGCCGAGCATCCTGATCGCCGACGAGCCGGTAGCCTCGCTGGACGCCTCGGTGCGCGGGGAGATCCTCTCGCTGCTCTTGCGGCTCAAGGAGGACGCGGGGCTGGGGGCGCTGGTGATCACGCACGACCTCGGTCTGGCGTGGAGCATCGCCGACCGGATCGCGATCATGTACCTGGGCCGGATCGTGGAGCAGGGCCCGGTCGAGCAGGTGCTCACCGAGCCGCGGCACCCGTACACGCGGGCGCTGGTCTCGGTCCTGCCGGGCGCGCCCGCGCTGAAGGCGGCCGTGCCCGAGCCGATCGTGCTGGCCGGGGAGCTGCCGGACGCGTCCAGGATTCCCCTCGGGTGCCGGTTCCGGCCACGCTGCCAGGAGGTCGCCTCGGGTGCGGCCGACGCGGTGCTGCACGAGTGCGAGGGCGAGGACCCGGCGGTGCTCGGCCCGGAGGCCGCGCCGCACTTGGTGGCCTGCCACTTGGACCGTGCGAGGATCGCGGCGTGAAGATTCTCATCAGCGCCGACATGGAGGGCGCGACCGCCGTGACGCATCCGGGGGACGTGCTGCCCGGGACGCCGGGCTGGGAGCGGATGCGGCCGGTGTTCACCGGGGACGTGAACGCGGTCCTGGCCGGGCTGCGGGACGGGACCGCGGTGGTGCCGCTGGTCAACGAGGCGCACTGGTCGATGCGGAACCTGCTGCTGGAGCAGCTCGACGCGGAGGCGGAGATGATCACCGGCCGCCACAAGGAGCTGTCGATGATGGAGGGCGTGCAGGACCCGGAGGTCGCGGGCGTGGTGTTCCTCGGCTACCACGCGGGGGCAGGCAGCGAGGGCGTGCTCGCGCACACCTACCTGGCGAACACGGTGACCTCGGTGTGGCTCAACGGGGTCCGCGCCAGCGAGGGGCGGCTCAACGCCGCCGTGGCGGCCGAGTACGGGGTCCCGGTGATCATGGTGACCGGTGACGACAAGACCATCGAGGACGCCCGCGGGTACGCCCCGGACGCCGTCGGCGTGGCCGTCAAGCACTACGTCTCGCG
This sequence comes from Glycomyces sp. NPDC046736, assembly GCF_040645615.1. NCBI lineage: Bacteria > Bacillati > Actinomycetota > Actinomycetes > Glycomycetales > Glycomycetaceae > Glycomyces > Glycomyces sp. NPDC046736. The sequence continues at coordinate 72,428 of NZ_JBEYYO010000008.1, forward strand.
CTACACCGCGAGGTGCCTGACGCCGGAGACCACCGCGCGGCTCCTCCGCGAGGGCGCGAAGGCGGCGAAGGCCCTGGCGGTGCGCCACGAGCCGGTGCGGCAAGGCCCCTACCGGATCGAGATCGAGTTCGACGCCGAGCACCTGGTCGGCGCGGCCGAGGTGATCCCGGGCGTGGCCCGCTCGGGCGAGCGGCGCGTCGCGTTCGAGACGCCCACGATGTACGAGGCCATCAGGTGCTTCAAGGCCGTGACGACGATCGCCTCAGCGGCGATGGAGGAGCAGTATGGTTGACGCGCAAGCGGTCGAGGAGGTCGTCCGGTTCGCTTCGGAGCTGATCCGGATCGACACCACCAACCACGGCGGCGGGGACGGGAACGAGCGCGAAGCGGCCGAGTACGCGGCCGAGCATCTCGCCGCGGCGGGCCTTGCGCCGGAGATCCTGGAGAAGGCCCCGAAGCGGTCCAATGTGGTCGCCCGGATCGCGGGGACGGACCCGGGGGCCGACGCGCTGCTCGTCCACGGCCACCTCGACGTCGTACCCGCCGAAGCGGCGGACTGGAGCGTCCACCCGTTCTCCGGGGAGATCCGCGACGGGATGCTGTGGGGCCGCGGCGCGCTCGACATGAAGTCGATGGACGCGATGGTCCTGGCGATCATCGGGTCCTGGGCCCGCGAAGGGTTCCGTCCGCGGCGCGACATCGTCATCGCGTTCACCGCCGACGAGGAGGCCAGCGCCGAGTACGGGGCGGGGTACCTCGCCGAGGCGCACGCCGAGCGGTTCGCGGGCTGCACCGAGGGGATCTCGGAGTCGGGCGGGTTCACCTTCCACGGCGGGGACGGCAGGCGGATCTACCCGATCGGGGCGGGCGAGCGGGGCACGGCGTGGCTGGAATTGAGCGCGCGGGGCCGGGCCGGTCACGGCTCGAAGGCCAACCCGGACAACGCGGTCAGCAAGCTCGCCGGGGCGATCGCGCGGATCGGCGCGCACGAGTGGCCGGTGCGGATCACGCCCACGGTGCGGGCCGCGCTCACCGAATTGGCGGCCCTCTACGGGGTCGAGCCGGATCTGGAGGACGTGGACGCGCTGGTCGAGAGACTCGGCCCGGCCTCGCAGCTGGTGGTCTCCACACTGCGCAACAGCGCGAACCCGACGGTGCTTTCGGCGGGGTACAAGGTGAACGTGATCCCCGAGCACGCGCGGGCAGAAGTGGACGGACGGGTGGTGCCGGGTGGCGAGGCCGAGTTCAAGGCCACGATGGATGCCCTGTGCGGGCCGGACGTGCGGTGGGACTACCAGCACCGGACCGAGCCGTTGACCGCCCCGGTGGACTCGGCGACGTTCGCGGCCATGCGGGCCGCGATCGGCGAGTTCGATCCCGAGGGGCATCCGATCCCGATCTGCATGTCCGGCGGGACCGACGCGAAGCAGTTCTCGCGCCTGGGCATCACGGGGTACGGTTTCTCACCCCTGGGGTTGGGGCCCGAATTCGGGTACGGCACGCTGGCCCACGGGGTGGACGAGCGGGTTCCCGTCGAGGGCCTCGCCTTCGGGCTGCGGGTCCTGGACCACTTCCTGCGCAACGCGTGACACGAGCGAGGAGAACCGACAGTGGTGCAGACCCCTTACGGCGCTTGGCGGTCCCCGATCACCTTGGACATGGTGGCGGCCTCCGACGGCAGGCCGGGGCAGCTCGGCGCGGTGGGCGGCGAGCTGTGGTGGACCGAGCCGCGCCCGACTGAGGGCGGGCGGCGGGCGCTGGTGCGCCGCCGCGAGGGCGGCGAGGTCGAGACGGTGCTCCCCGCGCCGTGGAACGCCCGCAATCGCGTCCACGAGTACGGCGGGACCGCCTGGACCGGCGTCATCGCCGAACGCGGCCCGCTCGTGGTGTTCACCAACTTCGACGACCAGCGGATGTACCGGTTCGAGCCCGACGCGGGCAAGGAGCCGGTGCCGCTGACGCCCGAGGCGGCCACGCCCGCGGGGCTGCGCTGGTGCGAACCCGTGGTGGCCGAGGAGTTCGGCGAGGTGTGGGCGGTCCTGGAGGAGTCCACCGGGGACCGGCCCACCGACGTGCGGCGGGTCCTCGCGGCGGTGCCGCTGGACGGCTCGGCCGCGTCCGATCGGGGCGCGGTGCGCGAGTTGACCGACGACTCGTACCGGTTCCTGACCGGGCCCAAGCGCAACGCCGACGGCTCGCGGGTGGCGTGGATCGCGTGGAACCACCCGCACATGCCTTGGGACGAGACCGAACTGCGCACCGCCGAGGTCACCGAGGCCGGGGACTTCGCCGACGCGCGCACCGTGGCCGGGGGCGATGGCGAGTCGATCGCGCAGGTCGAATGGGCCCGCGACAACTCGATCATCTACGCGGGGGACCGCAGCGGCTGGTGGAACCTGCACTGGGTCGACCCCGACAGCCGCGAGACCGAGGTGCTGCACCGGGCCGAGGCCGAGTTCGCCGGTCCGCTGTGGTCGCTGGGGGCCCGGTGGTTCCAGGTGCTCGCCAGCGGCGACGTGGCTGCCGTCCACGGCAGGGGCGAGAGCCGCCTGGGGATCTTCGACGGCTGGGAGCGGCGCCTGGGTCGCGTCGCCGAGGCGTGGAGCGACTGGACCGCCGAGCTGGTGGCCGTGGGTGACCGCGTGTACGGCATGGCGGCCGGGCCGAAGAGCGGATACGAGCTCGTCGAGTACGACTCGGTGGCCGACACCGCGAAGGTCGTGGCCTCGGCGCACGAGGACAAAGTCGACCCCGCGTACTATCCCGAACCTGAGCACCGGACCTTCACCGGCCCTGACGGGCGCGAGATCCACGCGCACGTCTACGCGCCGCAAAGTCCCGATCATGAAGGGCCCGAAGGGGAACTGCCGCCCTATGTGGTGTGGGTCCACGGCGGGCCGACCAGCCATGTGCGGTCGGTGCTCGATGTGGAGCTGGCCTACTTCACCTCGCGCGGGATCGGGGTCGCCGAGGTCAACTACGGCGGCTCGACCGGGTACGGGCGCGAGTACCGCAACCGGCTGCGCGAGCGGTGGGGCGTGGTCGACGTCGAGGACTGCGCGGCCGTGGCGCGGGCGCTGGCCGACGAGGGCACGGCCGATCCGAAGCGGCTCGCGATCCGCGGCGGCAGCGCCGGGGGCTGGACCTCGGCGGCGTCGCTCACCTCGAAGGCCGCCGAAGGCGTGTACGCGTGCGCGGTGGTCAAGTACCCGATCCTCGACCTCGCGGGCTGGCGGGTCGACGACACGCACGACTTCGAGTCGCAATACGTGTACTCGCTCGTGGGGACCCCTGACGTGATCGTGGAGCGGTCGAAGCTGCGGTCCCCTGTGGACAACGCCGAGCGGATCCGGGCCCCGTTCCTGCTGTTGCAGGGCCTCGAAGACGAGATCTGCCCGCCCGCGCAGGCCGAGAGCCTGCTGGAGCGGATCGAAGGCCTGGGGGTGCTGCACGCGTACCGCACGTACGAGGGCGAGCAGCACGGGTTCCGGCGGGCCGAGACGGTCAAGGACGCCGTGCTCGCCGAGCACGCGCTGTACGCGCGGGTCTTCGGTTTCGAGGGCCCCGACTTCGATCTGGAGCTGCACACGTGAGCCTCGCACCGCTGGAGCGCCCCCGCCGGCTCGTCCCCGGGGACCGGGTCGCGCTCGTCTCCCCCGCGAGTCCGGCCCCGGCCGCGGGCTATGAGTCCGGGGCGTCCGTGCTGCGGTCCTGGGGCTTGGAGCCGGTGTTCATGCCGCACGCCAGGGACGTGCACTCGTTCCTGGCCGGGCGCGACGAGGACCGCGCGGCCGACTTCACCGAGGCGTGGTGCGACCCTTCGTTCGCGGCCGTGATCGCCACGCGCGGCGGCTACGGCGCGCAGCGGATGCTCGACCTGGTCGACTGGGACCGGATGCGCGCGGCCGGGCCGAAGGCCTTCGTGGGCTTCAGCGACGTCACGGCGATGCACGAGGCGGTCGCGATCCGCTTGGGCGCGTCCTCGATCCACGGCCCGATGCCCACCTGGTCGAAGTTCTGCGAGGACGCCTGGATGCAGGAGCACCTGCGCCAGACCCTGTTCGAGCCCGAGCGGGTCCAGAAGCTCGCTTCGGGGACGGCTCGGACCCTGGTGGGCGGCACCGCCACCGGGGTGACGCTGGGCGGGACGGTGACGCTGCTGTCGTCGGGGATCGGGACGCCCGAGCACCGGTCGGACCTCGCGGGCGGGCTGCTGCTGCTCGAGGACATCGGCGAGGAGCCCTACCGCATCGACCGGGCCATGACGCAGCTGCGGCGATCGGGCTGGTTCGACGAGCTCGCCGGGGTCGTGCTCGGCTCGTGGGTCGACTGCGGGCCGTACGAAGGGGTGCGCGAGGTGATGCTCGACCAGCTCGGCGGGCTCGGGATCCCGGTCGTCGAGGAGTTCGGGTTCGGGCACCGCGCGCCCTCGCTCACGATCCCGCTCGGGCTCACCGCGCACCTCGACGCGGACGCGGGGACGCTGCAATTCGAGGAACCCGCGCTCCGCTGAGCCTCGGCGCGGGATGGACGACTCCGTTGCGGGGCAACGGGATGCGTGACAGGTGAGGCCACAGGGGCGCGGCGGGCGCGAAACCCGCCGCGAAAATTCTCTCCGTAGTCTTGCCTTCACATGAAAGTTTCTGCCAGGATGAGCGAGTCGGGTGAAACCCGGTCACAGCGCACCTTTCCAAACAGGACCCCCATCCCCGTTTCCCGCTCAGACTGGAGTCCGTTCAATGGAGACCCATCCCCGCCGGACCGTGCTCGGCGTCGCCCTCGGGACCGCCGTGGGCGCCGCGGCCGCCGTCGCCACCTCAGGGGCCGCACAGGCCGGGCCCGGACGCAGCGACGCGGCCCACCGCCGCCGGTTCGTCAAGCGCCGCCTCAAGGCCATGAGCCTGGAGGAGAAGGTCGGCCAGCTCTTCACCACCTACGCGTACGGGCAGAGCGCCACCTCCACCGACGCCACCGACGTGGCGAACAACCGGGCCGCGCACGGCGTCGACAACGCCGCGCAGCTCATCGACAAGTACAAGCTCGGCGGCATCATCTACTTCGCGTGGTCGAACAACGTCGCCGACCCCGACCAGATCACCGCGCTCTCCAACGGGCTCCAGGACGCGGCCACCGGCCGCTGCGGGACCCCGCTCATCATCGCCACCGACCAGGAGCACGGCTTGGTGACCCGGATCGGGCCGCCCGCGACGCAGCTGCCGGGCGCGATGGCGCTGGGCGCGACCCACGACCCCGAGTCCGCGCGCGCCGCGGCCGTCATCGCCGGCCAGGAGCTGCGCGCGATGGGCCTGAACCAGAACTTCGCGCCCGACGCCGACGTCAACGTCAACCCCGCCAACCCCGTGATCGGGGTGCGGTCCTTCGGGTCCGACGCCGAGCACGTGGCCGCTTTCGTGGCCGCGCAGGTCGAGGGCTACCAGGAGAGGGGCGACCTCGCCTCGGCCGTGAAGCACTTCCCCGGGCACGGCAACACCGAGGACGACAGCCACCACTCACTCCCCCGCATCGACCACACCTTCGAGGAGTGGCAGGCGATCGACGCTCCGCCGTTCCGCGCGGCCATCGCGTCCGGCGTGGACGTGGTGATGACCGCGCACATCCAGTTCCCGGCGCTGGACGAATCGCTCACGCCCGCGACGCTGTCGCAGCCGATCCTCACCGGGCTCCTGCGCGAGGAGCTGGGCTACGACGGGCTGGTCATCACCGACTCGCTCCAGATGGAGGGCGTGAGGGAAGGCTACGGCGACGACCGCGTCCCGGTCCTGGCACTGCTCGCCGGGGCCGACGTGCTGCTCATGCCGATGGACATCGACCTGGCGTACAACGCGGTGCTCACCGCGGTGGCCGAAGGCGAGATCACCAAGCGGCGCATCGACCAGTCCGTGACGCGGGTCCTGGACCTGAAGTACCGGCTCGGGCTCTTCGACGACCCGTACGCCGACCCCGACGAGGTGGCCGGGATCGTGGGCATCCCCGAGCACCTCGAAGCGGCGCAGGCGATCAGCGACACCTCGGTGACGCTGGTGACCAACGACGGGACGCTGCCGATGGCCACCGACGGCGGGCACGTGCTCGTCACCGGCTGGGGCGAGGCCACTGCGGTGACGATCGCCGACGAGTTCACCGCGCGCGGCTGGACCCCGTCCACACTGGTCACCGGGCTCGCCCCGACCCCGGCGCAGATCGAGGCCGCCGTGGCCGCCGCCGAGGGCCAGGGACTGATCGTGGTGTCCACCAACGGGGTCGCCGACAATCCGGCGCAGGCCGAGCTGGTGCGCGCACTCGCGGCCACCGGGGTGCCGCTCGTGGCGCTGGGGGTCAGGAACCCCTACGACATCGCGTACTTCACCGATGAGGTGAACGCCTACCTGGCGACCTACTCGTACGCGGCCGACGCTCTCCAGTCGGCGGTCGGCGCCGTGGTCGGTTCACTCGCGCCGCAGGGAAAGCTCCCGGTCGACGTGCCCAGCGCCGACGACCCCGACGAAGTCCTGTTCGCGTTCGGTCACGGCCTCACCTACTGAAGGGCGATCCCATGCAGCGCAGAAGACTCCTGGGCAGTGCCATAGCGGGGACCGCGCTCGCGGCCGGCGTGGCGCTCCCGGCCCAGGCACACGGCAACGGCGGCGGACGCCGCGTCAAACCCGGGATCGAGGTCCTGGCCAAGCAGAACTTCGCCGCCCTCGCGGGGCAGCGGGTCGGGGTGATCTCCAACCCGACCGGGGTGCTGCCGGACCTGAGCCACGAAGTGGACCTCATGCACGCCAGCGGGAAGGTCGACGTGGTGGCCGTGTTCGGCCCCGAGCACGGCTTCCGGGGCGTGTCGCAGGCCGGGGAGGGCGAGGACTACTTCATCGACCCGAAGACCGGCCTGCCGGTGTACAACGCGTACAACGACAAGGACCGGATGGCCGAGCTGTTCGCCGAGGCCGGGGTCGAGACGATCGTGTTCGACATCCAGGACGTGGGCTCGCGGTTCTACACCTACATCTGGACGATGTACCTGGCCCTCGAAGCGGCCGGGCAGCTCGGGCTGCGGTTCGTGGTGCTCGACCGGCCGAACCCGGTGACGGGCCAGTCCGCGAGCGGGCCGGTGCTCCACCCCGAGCACGCCACGTTCGTGGGGCTCAAGCCGATCGCGCAGCGCCACGGGATGACCGTGGGCGAGCTGGCGACCCTGTTCAACCACGAGTTCGTCGAGACCGAGGCGGACCTGACCGTGGTGAAGATGGAGGGCTGGAAGCGCTCGATGTACTTCGAGGAGACCGGGCTCCCGTGGGTCGCGCCCTCTCCGAACATGCCCACTGTGGACACCGCGGTGGCGTATCCGGGGACGTGCCTGTTCGAGGCCTCGGCTCTGTCGGAGGGCCGCGGCACCACCAAGCCGTTCGAGCTGCTCGGCGCGCCGGGCATCGACCACACGTGGACCGAGGCGGTGCAGGGCCTACCGGGGACGCGGTTCCGGGAGGCGTACTTCACGCCGAGCTTCTCGAAGTGGACCGGGCAGGTCTGCGGTGGCACCGAGCTCCAGGTGACCGACCGGCGGCGCTTCGACCCGATCCAGACGGCGCTGACGATGATCGTGGAGCAGCGGCGGGCCTTCCCCGAGCACGGATGGCGGTCCCAGGACGGCGGGCAATCGTTCTGGCTGGACAAGCTCACGGGCAACCAGGCGGTGCGCCTGGCGATCGAGGCGGGCGCGGACGCCGAAGAGCTCCCCGCGATCTGGGCCGAGGAATTGGATGCGTTTTCCGAGCAACGGAAGTCGCATTTGCTCTATCGCGGCACCTCTTAGTGATGGCACGATAACCGGGAGACATGATGAAGCGTCGAACCGTGATCGGGGGCGCGACGGGGGCGGTGGTTTCTGCGCTCTCGTTCGCTCCCCGTGCTTACGCCGAGGAGCAACCCTCAATGCCCGAACTGACCGGCCCCCCTGATGCCGGACCCTACGACGTGACGTTCCCCGAGTCGCCGCTGCGGCTGCGCTCGGGGACGGCGCGGCAGGCGCGCCTGACCGCCGAGCACCTGGACCGGGTCGCCCCCGAACTGGACCTGCACCTGGAGGGACCGGCCCCGTCGTTCCCGGGGTACACGGTGCTGGGGGCGCGGCACGGCGTGGTGGCCCTGCACGAGGCCGGCGGGCACCGGCTGCGCTACTCGGGCTGGGACGAGGCCGCGAAAGCCCCGATCGAGCTCCCCGAAGACGAATGGGAGGAGGCCACCGAGGACACCGTCTACGACCTGGCCTCGATCTCGAAGCTGTTCACCGCCACGGTGACCGGCGCTCTGATGGACGACGGCCTGGTGGACCTCAAGTCGCAGGTGGTCGAGTACCTGCCGGAGTTCGACTCGACCGACCCGCAGAAGACCCCGATCACGTTGGGGCAGCTGTTGTCCCACACCTCGGGGATGATCTCGTTCATCAAGCTGTACGACCTGCCCGACGACGAGGCGCGGATGGCGGCGATCTACGCCCACCCGCTGCGCCGCGAACCCGGCAGCGGCTACGAGTACTCCGACCTCAACCTGATCGTCCTGGCGAAGATCCTCGAAGCGGTCTCGGGCAAGGGGCTCGACGAGCTGGTGGCCGAGATCGTGTGCGAGCCGCTGGGGCTGACCGACACCGGATACAACCCGCCCGATGCGGGCCGGACCGCGGCCACGGAATATCAGCCGTGGACGGGCCGGGGCCTGGTGCGCGGCGAAGTCCACGACGAGAACGCGTGGGGCTTCGGCGGCGTGGCCGGTCACGCGGGTGTGTTCGCCACCGCATGGGACCTCGCGGTGTTCGGGCAGATGATCCTCAACGGCGGCCGCTACGGCAACGCCGAGATCCTCACCGAATCCACCGCGCGGCTGGTCTTCACGAACCAGAACGCCGGGATGGGCGAGAGCGCCGCGCGCGGCCTGGGCTGGCAGCTCGACCAGCGCTGGTACATGGACGCCATGAACTCACCGGTCACGGTGGGCCACACCGGGTACACGGGCACGTCACTGGTGCTCGACCCGCTCGCGGGGACACTGCTGGTGCTGCTCACCAACCGGGTGCACCCCACACGGGACTGGGGCACGGCCAGCGCGTACCGGCGGGCGGCGAGTCGGCCGTTCGGGCGGGCGGTGCCGGTGCGGCCTCGGACGGGCACGCACTCGTGGTTCGCGGGGCTGGCCGACGAGTCGGCGGCGACGCTGACCGCGGCGCTGCCGCGCGGGGCCGAGCGGGTCGAGTTCGCGCTCTGGTACGACACGGAGGTCTCCGATCCCGCCGCGTTCGAGGCCAGTGTGGACGGCGAGACGTGGACGCCGGTGCCGGTGGACCTGCGGGTCGACGACCATCGCTGGGAGAGTGACGGGACGTTCTCGGGGTTCTCGGGGCGGCAGTGGATCGACGCCCGCGCCGAGCTGCCTTCGGGCGCGGTGGCGGTGCGGTGGACGTACACGAGCGACCCGCTGTACCAGGGCCGGGGCGTCTACGTGGACAAGGTGAAGGCCCGCGGGCGGCGCACGAGCGTCATCGACGGCTTCGAAGCCGTCGGTTGGGAACAGGTACGTGATTTAACGCGGTGGATGCGGCCCCGAGCGAAGCGCTCGGGGCCGTTCGCGTGCCGGTTCAGACGCCGTAGCGCTCGGCGAGGCGGTCCATGAGCGCGTCGGTCTCGGGGTCGACCACCTGGGCTTCGGGGTGGGCGTCGTACCAGGAGATGACCTCGCGCGCGCCGGTCTTGTAGGGGGTGGTGTCGAGGCCGAACTCGGGGACGAGGGACTTGACCTTGGCGTTGTCGAAGACCATCGAGTGGGCCTTGTCACCGAGGAGCCCCGCGCCCCAGTTCGGGTCGGCGGCGGCGATCGCGTCGGAGGGCACGTGGACGAGGTCGGGGTCTGCGACTCCGGCGGCGTCGGCGATGTACCGGAAGATCTGGTTCCAGGTGGGGGCCTCGTCGCCGGTGATGTGGAAGGCCTCGCCGATCGCGGCCTCCTTGCCGAGGAGGCCGGTGAAGCCCACGGCGAAGTCGCGGCTGTTGGTGATCGTCCACAGTGAAGTGCCGTCGCCGTGCACGATGACGGGCTTGCCTTGGCGCATGCGGTCGACGACGGTCCAGCCGCCGTCGAAGGGCAGCATGGTCTCGTCGTAGGTGTGCGAGGGGCGGATGATCGTGATCGGGAAGTCGTCCTCGCGGTAGGCCTTGACGAGGAGTTCCTCGCAGGCGATCTTGTCGCGCGAGTACTGCCAGTACGGGTTCTTCAGGGGCGTGGACTCGGTGACCGGCAGGTGGGTGGGCGGGGTCTGGTAGGCCGAGGCGGAGCTGATGAACAGGTACTGGCCGCAGCGGCCCTTGAAGAGGTCGATGTCGCGCTGGACCTGCTCGGGGGTGAAGTTGACCCAGTTGACGACCGCGTCGAAGGTGCGATCGCCGAGGGCCTTGCGCACCGATTCGGGGTCGTTCACGTCGGCGGTGACGAGCGCGGTCTCGGGCGGGAGGGTCCGCTCGCTGGTGCGGCCGCGGTTGAGCACGGTGACGTCGAGGCCGCGGCTCACCGCTTCGCGGACGCACGAGGTGGAGATCCGGCCGGTACCGCCGATGAAGAGCACGCTGACGCTCACGGGAAACCCCTTTCAGGTGAAGGACGGTCCCACCCTACTCGTCGCCGAGGAGGCGCTCTGGCCGGTTCGCTGTCGTACCAGTGAAGCACAATGTCCACATGCGCGCCTTCCTTCCCGACGGCCTCCCCTGGGGCCGCCCCGCCGTCGATTCGATCCCGCTCCCGCCGTTCGCCACGGCCGCCGAGCACGACCGGTTCACACGGATGCTGGCGCTGCACGTGGCCCTCGTGGACGAGGGTGGCCCGTCGCTGGCGGCCAAGATGCTGTGCGCGGCGCTGGCCCCGCGCGGGGAGCGGTCGGCGGGGTTGACGGCGTTCGAACTCCAAGTGGCGATGACGACGCTGTTCCCTGCGCCGTGGACCCCGCAGATCCTCGCCGAGCATCTCGCCGTGCTCAACGTCCGCAGCCCGAAGGCGCTCTCTGAGGGCCGGTGGACCTGGGACTTCGACCCGCATTTCATCGCGGCCCCGCGACCCGGCGGCGGGTGGACGATCGAGCGCAACGAACGGGGCAGCCGCAGCAGCCAGGATCTCGAACACGACGGCGACCTGGTGCTCCTGTGGATGGAGTGGTTCTCCGGACGCCGGTCCTACCCGTTCGGCTACCGCGTCGAGGACGGCGACCTGGCGGCGCTCGCCGACGCGGCCAAGGCGGTGCGCGAGGTCCACGCGCGAGACGTCGCGTTCGGGTACTCGGAGAACTGGCGGAACAAGCGGGACGCGGCGCTCGGTTAGGCGGCGGTCTCCCAGTGGGCGCGGAAGTCCCTGGGGCTCATGCCCTGGAGGCGTTTGAACGCCGAGGAGAACGCGAACGGGTCGGCGTAGCCGACGGCGCGGGCCACGGCCGAGGGTCGAACGCGCCGCGAAACCACGCGGGGGCGGTCTCCTGGTCTTCGAACCAGCAGCTCAACGTGCAGATCAGCCCCCAGTCGAGGACACGGTCCATAAGGGAGTTCCCGCCGGGTCCGTCGCGACACGCCCGGGCGCGTGGATCGACCCCTGCGGTCGGGTGTGTCCGAACTCGACTGCCCCCGGTTGCAATGATCGCGCGAGGGTACGACATCGCCGTGAAGCGAGCGGAACTCGCGCGCGAGAGCGAGAACCGGGGCGGCAGCGAGTGTCGGTGGCTCGCGCGATCATTTGCACCGGGGGCGCTTGCGTCGCGACACGCCCGACCGCGTGGATCGCCCCCTGCGGTCGGGCGTGTCCAAACTCGACCGCCCCCGACTTCTATGGTCGCGCGAGAGTATGACAACGCCCGAGCGTGGGGTACGGGCCCGTGCCCGCGTTACTGCGCCGCTTGCCCTCAGCCCTGTTCAGTGGACTCTTGGGGTCTTTCTTGCTCCTGGGCGGCGCGGTGCGTCGATGAGGACTCTCAATTCGACTTCGCCGTCTGGGAACGCCTTTTCGACCGACGCGGCCAGGGCGTCCGCCGCTCTGCGGAGCGATTCTCCGTCGCCTCTGGGGTCGACGCTCGCTCGCAGCTGGACGAGCTGCCCGGTGCCCGTGTGGGACCGGGAGCTGGTCACGTGGTCGACCGGGGCGTTGCGTTCCAGGCTCTCCCTCAGGCGCGGGGCCACCGAGCGCACGTCCACTTCGACCCTGTCGGTGCCCGAGGAGCCGAGGCGGATCTTGCCCGCCACCGGCCTCGGCACGCGGGCGATGAGCCACCACAGGGCGAGCGCCGCGAACACGATCGCGGCCGCGCCTGCGGCCCAAGGGAACCAAGAAGACTCGGCCACGTCGCGGACCGCGCCCGAATCCAAGCGCTTCCACAGGCCGAAGAAGTCGAACCGCCATTCGAGCACGGCGGCCCCGGCGGCGAGCAGGAGCAGTCCGAGGACCACCGCGGCCGCGCGGTCGATCGCGAGTATTCTCATCGGCTTCCCTCCTTGGCCTGCACGGACACTTCGAGATCGGCCAGGCCGGTGAGCCGCTCCCCCACCGCGTCGAGCACCCCGGCCACGCCCGACTCGGTGCCGGGCGCCAGCAGCGCCTCGACGCGGAGCCTGCGGCGGCGCACCTCGCCGTGGCCGTGGAGCACGCCGGGCGCGCGTTCGGCAGCGTCGGCCGCGAGCGCTTCGAGCGCGCGCGGCGAGACCCACAGGTCGCAGCGGCCCTCCACCGGCAGGTGGCTGCGGCGGGCCGGGACGCACGCGGCGATCAGGAACCACAGGCCCAAGAGCGCGGCCACGATCCCCGCGGCCAGGACCCACGTCTGCGGGGCCGGGTCGTCGAGGCGGTCCAAAGCGGCGAGCAGCCACGAGTCGCGCGAAGTCCAGCCGCGCTCGGCCGCGGCATGCTGCCCGAACAGGACTGCCAGGCCCGCCAGGAGGACCGCGCCGACGAGGCCGAGCCACGACGCGGCGGGTCGGCGGCGGGGGGCGCGGCGCTTCATTTGACTCTCCGTTCCGTTCCGTCCTCACTGTCGACCAGGTGCACGGTCAGGTCGAGGGCGGCCACGTCGAGCCCGGTGATCCGGGCGGCCTCCTCCCGCACCCGACGGGCGATGCCGCGCGCGGTGTCGGCGGTCGGCCCCGGCCAGCGCACGCCCACGTCGATGCTGGCCCAGATCCGGCCGTGCTTGACGGTGGCGCGGGCCTTGGGGTAGCCGCGGCCAAGCAGCGCGGCGCGAGTGGCCGAGCCGGGCGCGCCGAGCGCGGCGCCTTCGAGCACGTGGGCCACGGCCGTCTCATTGAGGCTGAGCGTGCCGCGTTCCTCGGGCGGTCGGTCGGTGCCGCCGGGCACGTCGGCGAGCGCGAATCCACTAGTCACGGCGGCCTCGGAACCAGTCGAGCACGTCGACTTCGCCGCTGAGCTTCCCGGCTATCGCGAGGCCGACCGCGCCGAGGACCACGGCGAGCAGGAAGCCGGTGAAGCCTCCGGTGGTCACCGCGATGGCCAGCAGGAGTCCGGCCAGCAGGCCGGCGAGCGTCGCTTTCATCATCGGTCCTCGTCTCTGGGTTCGGCCACGTCCTCGACGGTCACGGACACGGCCCCGTCGGTGAGCGGGGCCAGCGCGGCCTTGATGGCGGCGGCCACGAGCGGCATGTCGGCGCCCCAGGCGACGGCGACGTGGACGGCGCAGCCGCAGTCGTCGAAGCGCAGGCCCTTGATGCGGCGTCCGGGCAGGACGGTGGCGATCTCGTCGAGCATGCCGCCGTGCAGGCATTTGACGCCGGGGACCGCGAGCGCCGCCGCTGCGATCGCGTCGGCGCGGGCCGCGAAGTCGTCGGTCCCTGTCGCGGTGGCCGTCATTCCACCCGCGCTTCGTCCTCGTCGTCGCCGGACTCCCCTTCGAGGTGGACGTCGTGGACGACGATGTTGACCTCGGTGACTTCGAGGCCGGTCATGCGTTCGACCGAGCCGACGACGTTGCGGCGCACGCCCGCGGCGAGGTCGGCGATGGCGATGCCGTAGTCGGCGATGATGTCGAGGTCGACGGCGGCCTGGCGTTCGCCGACCTCGACCGAGACGCCTTGGCCGTAGTTGGTGCGCGAGCCGGGGATGCGCTCCTTGATGGCGCCGACGGTGCGGCTGACGCCGCCGCCGAGGGCGTGCACGCCGTCGACGTCGCGGGCGGCTATGCCCGCGATCTTGGCGACTACCTGGTCGGCGATGGTGGTCTTGCCCTGGTCGCTGGCCAGTGCGCTGGTGCTCTCGGCTTTGGTGGTGGTCGCCTTCTCGGTCATCGCACGCCTCCTCGGAGTCCTCGGTTTCGGCATACAGCCTCACACAAATGTGAGGCTGCCGTCACCGAAAGTGAGGTATGCGCGTCAGGGGAGCATCGGGTCCAGGGCTGCGAACCAGTTGGCGGCGATCTTGACGTAGCCGGCCTCGTTGGGGTGGACGCCGTCGTAGGCGTCGACGGCGGGGTCGAAGCCGGTGTGCTGGTCGACCACGACGATCGGCGAGTCGGCGGTGGTGAGGCCCGCGGCCCAGGCGGGGATCTGGGCGTTCAGGTCGATCGCGCGCTGCGGGCAGTCGGTGCAGCCGAAGGAGGGGTCCGGGTGGAGCGGGATGATCTGGGCGACCAGGATCAGCGCGTCGGGGTTGAGTTCGCGCAGGTCCTCCACGATGGAGGTGTAGGCGGCGAGGATCTGGGCGGGCGGGATGGCCGACCAGGCGTCGTTGGTGCCGAAGTGCATGAGCAGCACGTCGGGAGTGTTCTGCTCCAGCCAGTCACGGGCGCTGCCGTTGGCCACGGCTTGGGTGACCAGGACGCCGCCGTGGCCTTCGTGACTGGGGTCGGCCGCGCTCGGGGGGCAGCCTTGGGAGAGCGAGCCGACGAAGGAGATGTCGTGCCCGGCCTCGACGAGGAGGTCCCACAGGTTGCCCCTCCAGCAGCCGGGGCTGCCGGTGATGGAGTCGCCGAGGGGCATGATGGACACCGTCTCGCCGGGCGGTTCGGTGGGCTCCGCAGTGGTGGGCGGGTCGGTGGGGTCGATCTGGCCGTCGCAGAGGACGCCGTTGAGGGTGACCGCGGTGGGGGCCTGGGCGCTGCCCGATCCGATGAAGCCGAAGACCTCGCGGGTCTCGCCGGAGGCCAGGGACGCGTTCCAGCCCACGTCGGCGGCAGTGAAGGCGGTGCCGCTCTGGGTCCAGTCGGTGTTCCAGGCGCTGGTGACGGTGGTGCCGGAGGGGAAGTCCCAGGTGAGCTCCCAGCCGTCGACGGCGTCGGCGGCGGTGAGGGCCACGTTCGCCTGGAAGCCGCTCCCCCAGTCGCTGACGACCCGGTAGTCGACCTCGCAGCCGGTCTCGGCCTGGGCCTGGCCCGCGGTGGCGAGGCCGAGTCCCGCGACCACGAGCGCGGCCGCTCCGGCCGCGAGTGCTGACGTCCTTCGGGTGCGGTGGTTGTGCATGTCGAGCGCCCTTCGTGCCGGGGAGCATGCCGGGAGCGCTCCCAGATCGGAAGGGCAGCATACCAAGATCGAATTAATATAGTCAAGTGTACGAATATAAGCAGGGCGAACGAGAGGGCGCCGAAAATATTTCAAGGATTCTGGCAATCGGTTGCAGTCGGGGTATTGACGTTGAGAAAACCTTTACCGTAGATTCATTGAAATATCTCAATGTCTCCCTCATGAGAGGTTGTGAACGGATGAGACACAAGATCAAGATCCGGATCGCCACCGCGCTGGCCACGGCCGCCGTGGTCGCCGCCGGGGTGATGCTGTCGATGACGCAGGCCTCGGCGCAGACCAACGGGGCCACCGGCTACGCGACCCAGAACGGCGGCACCACCGGCGGCGCGGGCGGTCAGGTCGTCCAAGCCAGCACCGGCACCCAGATCCATGCGGCCCTGTGCAACCGGGCCAGTTCCAGCACCCCGATCATCATCCAGGTGTCGGGCACCATCAACCACGGCAACACCTCCAAGGTCTCCGGCGACAGCTGCGACACCGCCGCCGACGTGATCGAACTCAAGAACATCAGCAACGTGACGATCCTGGGCGTGGGCGGCGGCGCCGTGTTCGACCAGATCGGCATCCACATTCGCTCCTCGAGCAACATCATCATCCAGAACGTGACGGTCAAGAACGTCAAGAAGTCCGGCTCCCCCACCTCGAACGGCGGCGACGCCATCGGGATGGAGGCCGGGGTCCGCAACGTCTGGGTCGACCACGTGACGCTCGAAGCCTCGGGCGGCGAGTCCGAAGGCTACGACGGGCTCTTCGACCTCAAGAACGACACCAAGTACGTGACGCTGTCGTACAGCATCCTGCGCAACTCCGAGCGCGGCGGCCTCGTCGGCTCGGGCGACTCCGATCTGGACAGCAGCTTCGTCACCTACCACCACAACCTGTACCAGAACCTGAACTCGCGCATGCCGCTGCTGCGCGGGGGCACGGCCCACTCGTACAACAACCACTTCACCGGCATCGTGGAGTCGGGCATCAACTCCCGCGTGGGCGCGAAGATCAAGGTGGACAACAACTACTTCGAGGACTCGAAGGACCCGCTGGGCACCTTCTACACCGACCTGCGCGGCTACTGGCAGGTCAGCGGGAACGTGTTCGACAACGTCACCTGGTCCTCCGAGGGCAGCAACAACTACCCGGCCGGGCCCAACCCGACCTCCACCACCACGGTCAGCATCCCGTACTCGTACGCGCTCGACCAGGGCTCGTGCGTCCCGGCCATCGTGGCCGAGACCGCCGGGGCCAACAAGGGCCTCAAGGTCTCCGACGGCAACTGCTCGGCCGAGACCCCGTCCGAGGACCCGGGCACGACCGATCCGGGCGAGCCCACCACCGGGCCCGAAGAGCCCTCGGGGAACAACCTGAGCATCGGCGCGGGCGCCGACGGCACCAGCAAGGCCAGCGGCACCAGCTACGGCGACGTGATCGACGGGAGCCTGAGCTCCTACTGGTCCCCCAACGGCTCCACCGGGCGGATCTCCGTCAAGTGGAGCAGCGCCACCACCGTCGCCTCGGCGGTGATCCGCGAGGCCTCGGGCTCGGGCACCATCGGCTCGTGGCAGCTGGTCAACAACGACAACGGCGCGGTCCTCGCCACCGGCAGCGGCTCGGGCGTCATCAACTTCACGCCGACCTCGCTCAAGAAACTCAACTTCGTCATCGTCAGCGCCACCGGCACCCCCAGGATCGCCGAATTCGAGACCTACGCCGGCGCCTCCACCGGCGGGACCGACCCCGGCACCGATCCCGGGCCGAGCGCCGACCAGCTGTTCGTGGCCCCGACCGGGACGAGCGGCGCGTCGGGCACCATCTCCGATCCGACCACCCTGGACTCGGCCGTGGACCGGATCACCCCCGGCGGCACCATCTACATGCGCGGAGGGACCTACAACCTCTCCGAGACCGTGGACATCGAGCCGGGCAACGACGGCCTCTCCGGCGACCGCACCGAACTGTGGGCGTACGAGGACGAGACGCCGGTGCTGAACTTCTCGGCCCAGTCCGAGGACTCGGCCAACCGGGGCCTGGCCATCGGCGGCGACTGGTGGCACCTGCGGGGCCTGGTCGTCGAGCACGCCGGTGACAACGGCATCCTGCTCGGCGGGAACGACAACATCATCGAACGCGTGGTCACCCGGTTCAACCACGACACCGGGCTCCAGATCGCCCGGTACACCGCGGGCGCGCCGAAGAGCGAATGGCCCTCGCGGAACCTCATCCTCAGCTCCGAGTCGCACGACAACGCCGACTCCGACGGCGAGGACGCCGACGGGTTCGCCGCCAAACTCACCTCCGGCGACGGCAACGTGTTCCGATACTGCGTGGCGCACAACAACATCGACGACGGCTGGGACCTCTACACCAAGACCGACACCGGCGCCATCGGCGCGGTGACCATCGAGGACTCGCTGGCCTACGAGAACGGCACGCTCTCGGACGGCAGCCAGGCCGGCAACGGCGACCGCAACGGCTACAAGCTCGGCGGCGAGGACATCGCCGTCGACCACACCGTGGTGCGGTCGATCTCCTACGACAACGGCAAGCACGGCTTCACCTACAACCGCAACCTCGGCTCGATCGCCGTCACGAACAACCTGAGCATCGGCAGCGAGGAACGCAACTTCAACTTCGACGGCGGCTCCTCGGTCTTCCGCGGGAACACCTCGTGCGACAGCGGATCGAACGACCGCATCATCGGCGACGCCGACTCCTCGAACCAGTTCTGGAACGGCTCCAACGGGTCCCGCTGCGGCGCCTACAGCGGCGGCCTCGACTGGAGCTACTCCTCCAGCGGGGCGCTCGTGGTTACGATCGGAGGGAACGTGGTCGACCTCTAGACACGCGAAAGCGAACAGGCCGGTCCCCGAGGGGACCGGCCCTCGCTCAGCGCTCGGGGCGGCCGAAGCGGACCGCCACGCCGGGCGAGTAGAGCACGCTCATCGGGTCCCCCAGCGGGCCGCCGAACCCGGCCGCGGGCACCAGACCGTCCTCGCATTCGAGTAGGTCGGCGCGGCACAAAGGCCAGCGCGGGTGGTCGTTGGGGATGAACTTGAGGCTCCCGCCGAGTTCGGTGTGGAGGCCCCAGCGGGCGGTGAGGAAGTGCTCCAGGTCGGTGGGTTCGGGGAGGGGTTCGCTCACGCGGACGGCGATGCGGCTGTCAGCTCGGGGGCCGAGCCAGCGGCGGGAGCTGGTGTAGGTCACGGTGTCGGCCGCGACGTCGAGGCGCATGCGCGACCACACGTAGGGCAGGCCGAAGCCGGTGCGGGCGGTGAGGACGGGGATGAGGCGGGTGGCGTCGAGGGAGCGGAAGACGACGCCGCGGCGGCCTTTCGCATCCACTGAGTACAGGCGGATGTTGGTCTCGGGGAACGAGCCGAGGTAGGGGATGCCGGGGAGGCCGAACCAGCCGACGCCGTGCATGCGGAAGGCCACGAGGCCGACGTAGGCCTTGCCGTCGAACAGGTCGGGTTCGCAGCCCGCGGGCAGGAGCCGGGCCACCGTTTCGGGATCGACGTTCCAGTGGAGGAATGTGGCCTTCAGCCACGACTGGGTCATGAGCGGGCGAAGGACCTGCCGCGGCGGGTCCGGTGTGACGGGTTCGGGCTGCACACCGACAGCATCCCACTCCTGGCGGGTCAGGCGATGCGGCGGACGGCGACCACGGTGTCGATGATGGTGGCGGCCTGCCCTTCGGGGCCGGTGATGGCGCGTTCGGGCGATTCCAGGCGTTCGGGCCGGAAGCGGGCCTGGTCGAGGCCGATTTGGGCGAAGGTCTCCTCGGGGGTGTGGAAGTCCATGTGCTCGCGGTGCTGCGACCACGAGGGGGCCGAGCCGTGGTCGACCACGAGGAGGAGGCCGCCGACGGCGAGGGCGTCGGCGGCGCGGCGCAGCGTCAGGGGCCGGGGGAACTCGATCGGGGTCTGGAGGAACTGCGCGGAGACCAGGTCGTAGGGGCCTTCGGGAGTGTAGTCGGTCAGGTCGTGCCGTTCGGTGGTGATCGCGTCGGCGAGGCCTGCGGCCTGGGCGTGCTCGCGGGTGCGGGCGAGCGCGGTGGCGGAGACGTCGACGGCGGTGACCTGCCAGCCGGCGGCGGCGAGGTGGACGGCGTCGCCGCCTTCGCCGCAGCCGAGGTCGAGGGCGCGACCGGGGGTGAGTCCTGCGGTGAAATCGGCGAGCACGGGGTTGACGCGGCCGCTCCAGACGCGGTCTTTGGAGGCGTAGTGCTCCTCCCAGAATTCGGCGAGGTCGGTGCGTTCGGTGTGGTGGTGCATGGTGTTCCCCTTCGGTTCACGTCGAGGATTCACCGTAGTGCGCAGATCCGCAAGTTTTCTTGCCGTTCCGGCAAGTCTGCGGCAGGCCTTGTCGCATAAGGTGAGGCGGGGCTCCTGGTCGCAGGGGCGATGCGTGGAGGGGTGCGTCGATGGCCGAGGTCGCGATCGTGTGGAATCCGTCGAAGACGTCGAGGGAGGACCTGGAGGCGGCGCTGCCCGAGGGCGCGGGCGAGGTGTCGTGGTTCGAGACGAGCGAGGACGACCCGGGCCGGGGTGCGGCGGGCGCGGCGCTGGACGCGGGCGCGTCGGTGATCGTGGCGGCGGGCGGGGACGGCACGGTCCGCGCGGTGGCCGAGCGCCTGGCCGAGGGCGCTGAGGCCGAGTTGGCGATCGTGCCGCTGGGTACGGGGAACCTGCTGGCACGGAACCTGGACGTGCCGTTGAACGATCTCGCCGGGGCCCTTGAGCGGGCCTTCGAGGGCGAGGCGCGGGCGATCGACCTGGGCTGGGTCGAGGCCGAGATCGAGGGCGAGCGGCTGCGGCGGGCGTTCTCGGTCATGGCCGGGTTCGGGATCGACGCGCACATGATCGTCGAGACCGACGAGGACTTGAAGAGCAAGGTCGGGTGGCTGGCCTATGTGGAGTCGCTGGGGCGGGCGGTGAACGCCAGCGAGGTCGTGGACTTCGATCTGGCGGTGGACGGCGGCGAGGCGGAGGCGACGGCGGGGCACACGTTCATCGTGGGCAACTGCGGGACGATCCAGGCCGGGATCACGCTGCTGCCCGACGCCGACCCGTACGACGGTGAGCTCGACTGCCTGCTGCTCAGCGCCGAGGGGCTCGGCGGGTGGCTGGACACGCTGCGGTCGTATGTGTGGGACAACGGGATCCGGCGGGTCTTCAAGAAGCACGAGCGGGCCGAGGACGGGGCCACGACCGAGCACGCGCGGGCGCGGAAGCTCGATGTGCGGCTGTCGCGGCCGCGGGTGCTGGAGATCGACGGTGAAGACCTCGGGGAGACCGAGGCCTTCACCGTCGAGGTGCAGGCCGGAGCGGTGCGGGTACGTTAGCCGACCGCGGCGGCCACGGTGATCGTGTCCGAGAGGCGGTCACGGGAGCGCATCAGGCCCTCGGGGCGGTCGGTGAAGCCGTCGATCGCCTCGATGCCGTGGGTCTGGTCGAACACGGTGATGTCGCCTACGGTGCCGGTCAGCGTCAGGGTGAAGCCCTCCTCGGGGACGTTGAAGAACCAGATCTGGCTCGGGCCTTCGTGGGCGTCCCCGATCGGCACCGAGGTCGTGGTGCCGTCGGCGAGTGTGGCCAGGGCGGCACCGGGTTCGCCGTCCACGGTGAGCCACATCGTGGTCGCCCCGCGCGGCGAGGACACCTCCAGGGTCACCGCGTCGGCGGCCTCGGCGGTGACGATCGCCTGGGGCGCTTCGAGATCGAGTACCTCGGCCGGGCCGTGGCCGGTGGCGCCCGAGGTCTCGGTGTAGGCCTCGGGCAGGCCTGAAGCCTCCAGGCCGTCCTCGGTGACGAACCCGGAGGTCCACTCGGAGCGGTCGTGGTCGGTCGAGACCCACGCGGCCGTCCCGGTGCCCGAGTCGAGCACATAGGACAGGTAGGCCTGCCGCGGGTGCTCGGCGTCGAAGCGGTCGAGGGCCAGACCGGTCCCGACCAGGGCCAGCGCGGCCACGGCGGCCACCGCGGGGACGAGGGCGCGGCCGTCGACGCGGGGCGCGAGCGCCAGCAGCGGCAGCGCCGGGGCCGCGAAGAGCACGATCAGGACGGCCGGGACGGCGGCCAGCTCCATCCCGAAGGCCTCGATGAGGTTCGAGGTCCAGCTCAACTGCACGACGGCCGGGACCAGGCCTGCGGCGAAGAGCCCGTAGCCGACCAGACGCCAAGGGCGCGAACGCGTCTGGAGGTACATCGCGGCGAGTACCCCGACCGCGGCGAGCGCGGGCACGGCGAACACGAACGACAGGCCCGGGACCGCCAGAGCGGTGGCCGTGCCGAGCGCGGCGAGCCAGATCAGCGGCGCGAGCGCGGCGGCGGCCGGGCCGAGGCGGCCTCGGATGAGCGCGTACCAGGCGGTGACGAGTGCCAGCGCGAACACCAGGAGCGCCAGGTAGTACCAGGTGCGATCGAACAGGAGGCCGCCGGTGTCGGCGTAGCCGGGGCGCAGGGCCTTGAGCGCGGGCCACAGCCCGATTGCCGCGGCGGCGGCGAGGGCCACGGGCACCGCGAAGGAGGCGAACGCGAGGCCGAGCCGGGGCAGGGTCAGGACGCGGCGTGCCCGCGCCAGGGCGGCGGCTGCGAGTGCGGCGGCGAGGCCGACCAGGGCCACGGGCAGGATCCAGGCCTCGTCGTAGTGGACGAGGAGCCCGAAGAACCCGAAGAAGGTCTGGTCGCCGTCGGCTTCGAGGTCGGCGAGGTCCATCGCGACGAGCGCTCGTGCGGTGCCGAGGGTGTTCTCGCCGTGGTGCTGGAGGCTGGCCGGGTCGAGGTGGTCGGTGTCGTCGTGGGGCGTGTGGTACCAGGAGGCCCCGCCGATGAACGCGTTGTTGAGTCCGATGTAGCCCGCCTCGTGGAAGCGGGTGAAGTCGGTGTCGTTGGGCAGCTGCCGGTAGGCCTCGATCGCGGACGAGTCGCCGTGCGGGTGGGGCGCGTGCTCGGCGAACAGTTCGATGAGCGCGGCGTTGTCGCGGGAGGTCTCGAACATGAGCGAGGGTCCGGAGACGCCGCGGGCTTCGAGGTTGAACACCACGGTGGGCTTGTCCCCCGCGGGATGGGAGCGGGCGTAGGACTCGGCGCCGAACAGGCCCATCTCCTCGCCGTCGGTGAGGAGCACGACGAGGTCGTTGCGCCCGGGCCCTTCGAGAGTCAAGGCGCGGGCGGCCTCGACCACGGCGGCGGTCCCTGAGGCGGCGTCGGCCGCGCCGGGGCCGGAGGGCACCGAGTCGTAGTGGGAGACCAAGAGGACCGTGCCGGTCGGGTCGGTGCCGGGCAGGGTGGCCACGATGTTCTCGACGAGGCCGAAGCGAACGAGGCCGTCGCCGTCGCCGGAGTCGCCGGCGAGTTCGGTCTGGACCTCGACGTCGAAGCCGATCGCGTCGAGTTCGGCCACGAGCAGGTCGCGGACGCGGTCCTTGGCGGGCGTGCCCATCGGGTGGGGCTCGGTGGCCATCGCCTCGACGGTGTCCCAGGCGCGTTCGGCGCTGAAGTCCGAGGCGGGGGCGTCAGCGGGCGCGGGTTCGGGCGAGGAGGCGTCGACACGCCAGTTCACGACCCCGAGGGCGACGAGGAGCAGCGCGAGTGCGGCTGCGGCCCAAGGGCGTTCGGGCAGTCTGAGGAGTCCTTGCATGTCAGTGCTTCACGTACCTTGCCATGTGGGGGCCGACATCGGCGCTGATAGTTCGGTCTGCGGCATCGTATCGGCGCGGCCCGCTCCCCCGGGCGGGTGAGGGCCTTCACGCCGCGGAGGGAGGCCGCGGGCGTCGGGGCGGGAACAGACTGGAGTCATGAGAGCGCCACTGCTGCAAGAGACCCGGGTCGACGCTTCGAGGTTCGCGCGCGACGTGCTGGCCATGTCGCGGCCCAGGTTCTGGACGGCGTCCTTCGTGATGATGGAGCTCGGATACGTGCTCGCCTCGCACCGGATCGTGCCGCGCGGGCCCGACCTCGCGCTGATGGCGTACGCGTGCCTGGTGACCGGCCCGCTCCTGTGGCTCGCGGTGCTGGCGATCAACGACGCGCACGATCTGGCCAGCGACCGGGTCAACCCGCGCAAGGCCGATTCGCCGCTGGTGGCGGGCCGGATCTCGACGCGGGGCGCGTTCTGGATCGCGGTCACGGCAGGACTCGCGACGTCGGTGGCGTCGATCCCGTTGGGCGCGTTGTTCACCGCCGGGACCACGCTGGTGGTGCTGCTGGGCTGGGCCTACAGTGTCCCGCCGGTCCGGTTGAAGGCCCGGCCGGGCGCGGACCTGCTCGCGAACGCGGTGGTGGGCGTGGTCGGGCCGCTGGGCGGCTGGGTGGTGTTCACCGGCGGCGCGGCGGGGTTCCCGTGGCAGCTCGCGGTGCTGGGCGTCCTGGCCGCGGCGGGCCTGTACCTGCCCACGACCGCCGCCGACCGCGAAGCCGACGAGCAGGCCGGGATCGGCACGATCGCGGTGGCGCTGGGGCCGCGCGCGGTCTTCGAGCTGGGGTTCGCGCTGTGGACGGCCAGCGCGCTGTTCGCGTTCTTCCTGACCCTCAACGGGATCGTGCTGGACTCCTCGCTGCTGCCGATGCAAGTAGTCGTCACGCCGGTGCTGCTGGTGCTGTACCGGGTGCTGCTGCGCGGCGACCCGACGTTCCCGAAGATCACGGTGGTCGCGTGCGCGTACCTGCTGCCGTGCGCGGGTTTCATGATCGGCTACGTGGACGGGTTCTGAGGCGGCGGGCCCTGCGGCCCGCCGCCGTTCAGCCTTTGAGTCCGGTGTGGGCGAGGCCTTCGACGAACTGGCGCTGGGCCACCACGAACACGATGAGCACCGGGAGGGCCGACATCGTGGCCGCCGAGAGCTGGACGTCCCACATGGGGCCGCCGTAGGCGTCGGTGAACTGGGTGAGCGCCTGCGGGAGCGTGAACTTCGCGGGGGTGGACAGGAACACCACCGGTTCGAGGTACAGGTTCCAGGAGTGCAGGAACGAGAAGATCCCCACCGCGCCGAGGGCCGGGCGCGAGAGCGGCAGCGCGATCTTCCAGTACAGGCCGAACCGGCCCAGGCCGTCCATGCGCCCGGCCTCTTCGAGCTCGCCGGGCAGCGCGATGAAGAACTGCCGCATGATGAGCGTGGCCAGGACGCTGGGCGCGCCGAAGATCGGGACGAGGATCAAAGGCCAGTGCGTGTCGACCAGGCCGAGCCCGTTGAACATCTGGAACAGCGGCACGATGGTGACTTCGGAGGGGATGAGGAGCCCGGCGAGGACCACCAGGAACAGCAGGTTGTGCCCGGGGAAGCGGATGCGCGCGAACGCGTACCCCGCGAGGGAGGAGACCGCGAGCGTCCCGAAGGTCACCAGGGCCGCGATGTACATGCTGTTCCAGTACTGGGCCGCGAACGGCGCGAAGTCGAAGACCCGGCCGTAGGCGGCGAACGTCGCGTCGGTCGGCCACAGCGTGGGCGGGAACGCGAAGATCTCGTTCGCCGGCTTGAGACTGGAGGTGACCATCCACCAGGTCGGGAACACGAACGGGACGGCGAGCACGCACATGAGCCCGTAGAGGACGAGCTTGGCGCGGCGCGAGGGCGCGAACTTGACGCGTTCAGTCCTCATGGACGACCCACTTTCTGCGCATCTGCCACTGGATCACGGTGAGCACCAGGACGATCGCGAACAGCAGGACCGAGAGGGTCGCGCCGTACCCGAAGTCGTGGAACTGGAAGGCGTTCTGGTACAGGTAGTAGACGAGCACGGTGGTGGAGGTGCCGGGCCCGCCGCTGGTGAGCACGTCGATCTGCGCGAACACCTGGAGCGAGCCGACCACGGTGATGATCGAGGTGAGCAGGATCGTGGGGCTGATCATCGGCATGGTGATGCGCCGGAACCGCGTCCAAGGGCCCGCGCCGTCGAGGGTGGAGGCCTCGTAGAGCTCCTTGGGGACCCCTTGGAGCGCGGCGAGGAACAGCACCATGTTCAGGCCCACGTTCTTGAGGACCTGCACCACGATGACGGCGAGCATCGCGGTGGTCTCGCCGCGCAGCCAGTTGGGGCCCTCGACGCCGATGCCTGAGAGCAGGCCGTTGATGCCGCCGTCGTCCTGGAGCAGGAAGCGCCACACGATGGTCCAGGCCACGAGCGTGACCGCGACGGGCGAGAAGAAGATCGTGCGGAAGACGATCGAGCCGCGCAGCTTCTGGTTGAGCAGGATCGCCAGCGACAGCGCCAGGGTCAGGTTGAGGATCACGAGGCCGACGGAGAACGCGGCGGTCGCGCCGAGCACGCCGGGCAGGGCCGGGTCCTCGAGCAGGCGCTCGTAGTTGTCGGTGCCGGTGAACTGGAAGCCGCCGGCGAGGACGTTCCAGTCGTGGAAGCTGTACCAGACCATCAGGCCCAGCGGGAGCAGCACGAACAGTGCCGCGCCGAGCATCTGCGGGGTGATGAACAGGTACCCGGCGAGGTGGTCGCGGCGGCGCGCGGTCCACCGGGCGGGCCGCGCCCGCCGGGATTCCTCCCGGCGGGGCGCGGCGGTGTCGGGGACGGGCTGCGTCATTGGGCCAGCAGCGGGTCGATGGACACGCAGACCTCGGCGAGGACGGCGGCAATGTCGGCGCCGGGCGTCCACAGCGGGTCGAGCGCGGCGCGCACGGCCTGGTCGAGCTGGGCCTGGCCGGTGTGGCTGGGCTTGACGACCCCGGAGTCCATCCGGTCGATCACGGTGGCCTGGAGCTGCTCGGGGGTCAGCAGCGGGTTGGCTTGGCCGAGGACCTCGGCGGTGAGCTGGGACTGGCGCGGCGGCGGGAAGTACTGGGCGAGCTTCGCGGAGTTCTCCGGGCTGGTCATGTACGCGAGGAAGTCGGCGGCCTCCTCGGGGTGGGGCGCGACGGTGAGGACCCCGAGGCCGCCTTGGCCGATCACGGAGTACTCGCCGGTCGGCCCGGCCGGGAGCGGCACCAGGTCCCAGCCGAACGGTGCCTCGGCGAGGAGTCCGGCGCGGGAGATCTGGGTGACGGTCATGGCCGCCTCACCGGCGAAGAAGTCCGCGGTGGTGCCCGGTCCGGGCATGGCCTCGTGCTCGAACACGGCGTCGTGCATGAACGTGAGGGCGTCGATCATCTCGGGGTCGTCGAACCCGCAGTCGACCCCGTCGCCGCTCCAGGGGCTCGCGCCCCAACCGGTCCACAGGGTGGAGAGGTTGTCCCAGCCCGAATAGTCGAAGTCGCGGATGACGACCCCGTCCGAGCCGGTCTGGGCGTGCACGGCCGCACCGGCCTCGATCACGCGGTCCCAGGTCCACTCGCCGGAGGCCACGAGCTCGGCGGCGGTGGGCTGCCCGGCCTCGGCCATGAGGTCGTCGTTGACGAACATCGCGAACGGCGAGGTCGAGAACGGGTAGGCGTACAGCTCGTCGCCGTCGCGCCACAACTCGGTCGCGGCGGGCACGAGGTCGTCGTACTCGTAACCGTCGGTCCCCGAGAGCGTGTCGGTCAGCGGCACGAGGGCGCCGCTGGAGACGAAGTCGGGCGCCGAGTTCTCCAGGATCCACGCCAGGTCGGGGGCGTTGTTCCCGGCGATCTGGGTGGTGAGGGTGCTCGTGTAGCCCTCGAAGGGCAGCGGGTCGAACTCGATGGCCTCGACGCCGGGGTTGTCGGCGATGTAGGCGTCGGCGATCTCGTTCAGCATCGCCAAATGGTCCTCATTCGAAGACCAGGTGGTCATGCGCAGCGTGACCGGGCCGTCGTCGTCCCCGCCTCCGCAGGCGGCGAGCGCGAGCGGCGCGGCCGCCGCGGCGGCCAGCAGCAGTTTCGCTTGCTTTCTCATAAGGGGTTCCTCATTTCTGTCGACGTCGTTGTCAGTAGGGGGCCACATCGGGCCAGTGCAGTTCGAAGCCCTGGGCCACCAGACGGTCCTGGAAGTCGGCGAGCAGGGCACCGTCGGCGGCCACCGCGCGCGGCGGCAGGCCGCGCTCGAAGCTGTAGGCCGCGAGGGCCCCGGCGGCCTCGCCGATGTTCCACTCGACCGGGTGCAGCCGGTAGCAGCCGTTGGTGATGTGCGTGGTGCCGAGGTTCTTCCCGGCGGGGAGCAGGTTCTCCGTCCGGACCGGCAGGAGTGCGCCGAGCGGGATCTCGAACGGTGAGGAGGCGACGTCGATGTAGTTGTCGCCCCCGGTGGAGGGGTGGAGGTCGATGCGGTACATGCCGATGCCGACACTGTCGTGATAGGACACCGCGCCCTTGTCGCCGCGCACCGCCGCCGAGAGGTCCTGCTCGACGATCGTGTACTCGGCTTTGATGCGCCGCGACTCGCGGTGGTAGGGGGCCTGGGCGAGGCCGTCGGCCGAGCCGGTCACGTCGCCGCGCAGGCGCAGCCCGGGCCAGCCGGTGCCGCCGTCCAGGCGCGGGGCCTCGGTCTGGAGCCAGTACATGACGCTGCGGGAGAGCCCGCGGGCCTTCTCGACGTGCGCCTCGGCGTCGGGGTTGTCGATCACCGGAGCGAGGAAGTAGTCGATCATCGGCCAGTTCACGAGCGTGATGTCGCTGGCGTACGCGCCGGGCGTGAACGTGCGGCGGGCCGCGATGCGGCGGAACGTCCACAGGTTCATGTCGCCGCCGCCGCGCCTCTGGTCCCCCACGACCGCGAGCGGGTCGTCGTCGGGGTTGGGCTCGAAGATCCGGTCGGCCGGCTCCAGGGTGCGGGGGTTGGGCGCCCGCAGGCCCAGGAGCGGGCCGCCCCAGAAGTCGGTGGTGAAGGTGCGCCAGAAGTCGTAGTCGGCGGGCTTGTCGATCGTGTTGTCGCCCTCGACGTGGTCGACCGCGAAGCACACCGAGACGGCCTGCATGTTCTGCGGCTGGGCCACGTCGGGGGCGCTCGGCTCGTCGGTGTCCAGGCGCGACTCGAACCCGGTCACGTACTCGGTGCCCGTCAGCGGCAGCAGCTCGCCGGTCTCGGTCGCGTCCAGGACGTAGGGAGCGCTGACGGTCAGGCGCTCGCCCGAGTCGCGGTGGACCAGCGTCACGGCCTCGACGCGGTCGCCGTCGGTGTCGGCCGCGACCGGCCGGTAGGGCTGGAGGAGGCGCAGGCGGCCCGAGCCGAGGTGGGGCGCGAGCATCGCTTCGAGCACGGCCACGGCCACGCGCGGCTCGGCGCACAGGCGGGAGACGTGCCCGCCGCCGGGGTTGAGGTCGGTCTTGGCGCGGGCGGCCTCGGTGAGCGGGTAGTGGCGGCGGTAGTAGTCGCGGATGCCTTCGCGCAGTGAGCGATAGGAGGCCGTGACGCCGAACTGCTCGACCCAGGACGACTCGTCGGGCGGGACGGCCTGGCTGGTGAGCTGGCCGCCGATCCAGTCGTACTCCTCGGTGAGGACCACGTCGCGCCCGGCTCGCAGCGCGGCCAGCGCGGCGGCCACGCCGCCGAGTCCGCCGCCCACCACGAGGATGTCGGTTCGCAGTTCTTTCAAGGTCGGTTCCTTCCGGTGAGGGTGGTGCCGTCGTGCAGTTCGCACGGGAGCAGCCGCTGCGTGTCGGTCTCGGCGTCTTCGAGGAGCGCGCCGAACACGTCGAGGGCCTGGCGGCCCATCTCGCGGCGGGGGATGGTGAACCCGGTGACGTCGAGGTCGAACGAGACCGGGCGGGTCGGGTCGCCGAGGGCGACGAGGGACAGGTCCGAGGGGATGTCGAGGCCTTTCGCGCGGGCCCAGGCGGTGACGGCCGGGGCGTCGGCGGGCTCTTCGAGGAACAGGGCGGTGACGCCCTCGGCCACGGCCGCGTCGAGGGCGGCGGGGACGGCTTCGGGGAGGTGGCGGGCGTCGAGCCCGGCCGCGGCGGCGTTGAAGCCGCGGAGGCGGTCGGCGAAGGATTCGGGGCCCGCGCCGGAGCCGATGTAGGCGACGCCGGTGTGGCCGAGGGCGGCGGCGCGGCGGACCAGGGCGGCGGTGGCGGCCGGGTAGTCGGCGCCGACGTAGGGCACCGGTCCCCCGGCGTCGTCGCGGCGGCCGACCGAGACGAAGGGGATGCCTTCGGCGAGGAGGCGGGTGAGGTCGCCGCGGTCGAGGTCGCGGCCGAGGAGGACGCAGCCGTCGGCGAGGCGGATGCGGCTGCCTTCGGCGAAGATGCGGCGGCGTCCGTCCTGGACGGGGGCGCTGGTGAGCAGGAGCAGGTCGCAGCCGAGGCGTTCGGCGCTCTCTTCGATGCCGACCAGGAACGGGTGGTAGAAGTCCCTTGTGCCCGAGGGGAACACGGGCTCGTAGGTGAAGACGCCGACGATGCGGTTGTAGCGGTCGGCGAGGCGGCGGGCGACGGGGTCGGCGACGTAGCCGGTGGAGCGGATGGCGTCGAGGACCCTTTCGCGGGTCTCGGGTGCGATGCGCACTCCGGCGTCGAGGCGGTTGTTGAGCACCAGGGAGACGGTGGCCTGGCTGACGCCGCTGATGCGAGCGATGTCGCGCTGGGTCACGCGGCGGCGAGTTCCGGACACTGCGGGGCCTTTCTCGAGAAGCTGATAATGCGTATCAGCGCTGGTGCGTGTGATCATATTGCACGCGGGTTTCCGGGCCGTCAAGATGATAATTCGTATTATCATCTTGACGGCCGATCCCGCCGCTCCCAGACTCGTCCCCAAAGGCCCGTTTCGGCGCTTCTTCGCCGCCGCGCACTGTGGCGCGGCGGCGGCCGTCGGGCCGGACTGGAGTGATCATGGATTCCGATCGACCATCCGCCTTCGGCCGCCGCGGCCTGCTGCTGGGGGCCGCGGCCCTCGGGGCGACCGCGGCGCTGGGCGCGGCCCCGGCGAGCGCGGCCGTGCCGGGCTTCCCGACCTTCACGCGCCTGGGCGCGGCGATGGACAAGAGCACCCTCAGCTACGCGCCCGCGAGGCGGGAGATCATCTTCCCCTCGATCAGGCACGTGGCCGGGAGGGTCCAGAACCCCCTGGGCAACTGGTACATGTACTACGCGCCGCACGACGACCCGGGCGGGATCTGCCTGGCATACGCCGACTCGCTCTCCGGGCCCTGGAAGGAGTACTCGGCGAACCCGATCATCACGAGGGACCCGTACTCGGTGCCGCACGTCTCCAGCCCGCACGCGTACTGGAACGACGCCGACCGGCGGATGTACCTGTACTTCCACGGGGACAACCGGACCACGCGGGTCGCGACCTCCGCGGACGGGCGCAGCTTCGGGTTCGGCGACCCCGTCCTGCACACCTCGATGCTGCCGTCGAACGTCTCGGAGGCCTCGTACGCGCGAGTGTTCCCGCATCCTGCGCAGTCGGGCGTCTACGTCATGCTGTTCATGGGCAACCAGGCCGGGACCAGGAAGATCTTCATCGGCTGGTCGCATTCGCTGGCCTCGGGCTGGCAGTTCAAGCCCCAGCCCTTGATCTCCCCGGCCGCTGGCGAGGGTGGGCAGCTCTCGGGCGCGCACTACTGGTCGCGAAACGGCGGCGGGCACGTGGTCTACCACGGCGGGGACGGGCGGATGCACGTCGCGCGCGTGGGCACGAGCTTCGACCGGGAGGAGCACCTCGGGGTCCTGTACACCGAGCCGCAGGCGACGCGGGCGGCCGCGCCGAGCTTCGCGGAGGAGGGCGGGCGCCTCTACATGTTCTACGAGGCAGGAGCGCGCGGCAACACGAACATCGCCATCGCGAGGGCGTGATCATCCGATAGTGAGGAGATTCCGATCGCACCGAACGGCGTCGAACGGGCATGGATGAGGTCATTCGTTCCCGAGGCTGCGACGGCGGCGCGCTCGGAGGGGCTACCGTTCAAGGATGAGTTACCGCTATCTCTCGCAGGACGACGCCGCGGCCTTCGTCGAATCCTCCCACCCCCAGGCGCAGCAGCTCCCGGCACTGTCGGAACTGCTGGAGAGCGACCTGATGTGGGACCCGGCGAGCCGCACGCTGGTCTTCCTGGTGGACACCTGGATCGAGGACATCGGCTACGGCCGCCGCCTGCACACCACGCCGGCGCGCAACGTCAACGCCGACAAGGACCTCGCGTTCGGGTTCTCCCGGGGCGCGAAGACCGCCGACCCGGCGCTGGTCGCCGCGGCGGCCGACGAGATCCTCGACCTGATCGCGGGGGGCGTGACCGCCGCCGACAACGCGTCGGCGGCGATCGCGGTCACCTCGATCCTGCACGGCGGGCTCGCCGAGTCCCCGTCCCGCAAGCCGATGTTCACGGCCCTGCGCGCTCAGTGGGAGCAGCGCACGGCCGCGGCGTAGGAGCGGCCCGCAGCGCGTGCGCTGCGGGCCCTTCGTCATCAGGCCCCGATGATCTCCTGGGCCTTGGTGATGAGCTGGCGCATCTCTTCCTGCCACGCGTAGGTCTCGGTCTCGATCGCGGCGTACTGGTCGGCGAGGATCGTCTCGTACGCGGTGTCCGCGGTCTCGCGGTAGCCGGTGTCGTCGGCGCACGCGGCGAAAGCGACGGCCATGTCGATCTCGTAGGCGCGTTGACCCTCGTAGTCGGTAGGGGCGTCGCCCGGCAGGTCCGGCACCGGCGGGGTGGTGTCGGCCGGGCGCGGCCCGTCGCCCAACCACTCCTCTTCATAGATCTCGCCGGTGTAGAGCAGCGACGAGTAGTCGCTCATCGCGAGCCTCCCGTCCTCGCCGAACACCCAGCCGGGGTGGCCGCCCTCGGCGAGGCAGGACAGGAACGGCTCTTGAGCCTCCGCGGTGTCGGCGGCGTACCGTTCGGTGACCGCGTCGAGGTCGATGCTCGGGGCCGTGAGCTCCCATTGCCAGGTCATGGAGCCGCTTTCGGGGTCGATCTCGACCTGGCGGAGGTCGCCGTAGAGCGACTCGATCATCTCCAGCAGGCAGCCGCCGGGCTTGGGCCCGGTCTGGGTCCCGCCTTCGAACTCGAGTTCGCCGTCTTCTGCGGAACCGCCCGACGCTTCACCGGTCCCTTCGAGGTCCGCGACCATCTCCTCGCCGTGGTAGGCGACGGCCCAGGCTCGGCGGTCGGCGTCGGGCTGGGATTCGAACGCGTCGTTGTCGAAGACCGGTTCGTCGTCCCAGGGGAAGTCGAACGCCTCTTCGTAGTACGCCTGCGCCTCGTCGGACTCCGAGTCCTGCTCGGCCCACCAGCCGAAGCCCCACTCGGCGGCCGCGTCGGCCTCGGGGAGGAACTCGGACGTGGGGTAATGGTCGACCAGGCTCTCGACCTCGTAGAGGTTGTTCTGGCCCACATACCGCTGGTCGTGGATCGTGAAGCCCTGGGCCTCAAGGCATTCGGTGATGATGCGGTACTCGGCGGCGGTGAGCTCCTGTTCGAGCCGCAGGCCCTCGTTGACCATCTCGACGAGCTGGGAGGGGTCGACGGTCCCGCCCTCGGCGGCGGTCTGCGTGTTCGGATCGCTCGACTCGGTGCAGGCCGTGGTCGCGAGGGCCGCGGCGGCGATGAGGCTCAGGGCCGCGGCGCGGGGGCGCCGGTGCCGGTGTGGTTGATGCATGAGCTGGATACGCCACAGAGGAGCGAAAAGGTTGCTTTGTGACGCTTGGTGACCCGGTCAGCGCGCAGCGCGGATCGACCGCTGCACCAGGGCGCGCAGCCCGGGCAACTGGATCGCTCGCATCGTGAGGTCGTTCATCCAGATGTGCGCCTTCGTGGGCGGCGCGAACTGGAGCATGCCTCGCTTGGCGAGGGCCTGGCGCTTGCGGACCTCGGGGCGCAGGCGCGCTTCCCAGTCGGCCAGCGCGGTCGGGACGTCGGGGTGGCGCTGGAGGGCGGCGCCGAGTTCGTCGGCGCCCGAGAGTGCCAGGGCCGCGCCGAAACCGGCGAAGAGGGTCACGCACCACGCGGCGTCGCCGAGGAGCACGACGCGGCCGCGGCTCCAGGAGTCGGTGACGATCTGGCTGACCGAGTCGAAGTAGGCGGTCTCGGGCGCTGCGGCGAGCTGGTCGAGGGCGTCGGGGACGCCGCCGCCGAGGTCGCCGAACGCGCTCGTGAGGGATGCGACGGAGCCGCGTTCGAGGTCGGCGGCCGCGTCTGCGGTGCGGTAGGTGAAGAACGCGGAGGAGCGGCCGGGCCCGAGGTTGACCACGGCGGCGGTGCGGCCGGGGCCGATGTAGGTGCTGCCGGAGCCTTCGGCGAGTCCGGTGGGGACGCGGTGGAGGGGCAGGGCGCCGACCATGTGGCCCATCTCGACGAGGTGGTCGGCCTCGGGTCCGAACACGGCTTCGCGAGTGGCCGAGTGCAGGCCGTCGGCGGCGATGAGGAGGTCGGCGCGTTCGGTGGCGCCGTCGCTCAAGGTGACGGTGACGCCGTCGGGGTCGGTGTCGATGGCGCGCAGGGTCGTGGCGAATCGGATGTCCGCTGCGGCCGCTTCGAAGAGGACGGTTTCGAGGTCGCCGCGGAAGAGCGAGAGGGCGCGGTCGCCTACGGCGGCTTCGACCACGGCGGCGGGGACGGTGAACTTGGGCGAGCCGTCGGCGCGGGTGAGGATCGAGGTGAAGACGCCCAGGTCGCGGGCTTGGAGTGCGGGGACGAGGCCGAGGCGCTCGGCGGCGTCGTAGCCGCCGCCGAGGAGGTTGACCATGTAGCCGCTGCTGCGGCGGGCGGGCGCGCGTTCGAGGACGAGGGTCGCCCACCCGCCGCGGTGGAGCCGCAGGGCGGCGGCGAGTCCGGCGATGCCGGCGCCGACGATGATCGCTCGTTTGGTCGTCATGGGGCCTCCAACCTGAGAATGAACACATGTTCAAACTGAGTATGAACCATTGTTCATTCCGGTTGTAGACTGGGTCCCGTGCCAAGAGGAATCGCGATCCCCCAGCTCAGGCAGCAGCTCTTCACCGCGGTCGAGGCGCTGATCCTCAGACCCGCCAAGCTCACCGGGAGGGCCGTCACCACCGAAGCGGGCGTGGCCGCAGGCCTGCTCTACGCCCACTTCACCGACCTCGACGATTTCCTCACCGCCTACGCGGTGGACCGCACGTTCACCGTGAGCGCGGCCGCGGCGGCACTCCCGGAACCGGGCCTCGGCGACCCTGCGGGGAACATCAGCGCGACGCTCCAGGCGATACCGCGAGCGGCGCTGTCGGCGCTGGCGCGGCTACAGGTGCTGCACCCGGACCTCGCGCCGAACGTCGAGGCGGTCTTGGGCGACAAGGGATTCGACGCGATCGAGCGGGCACTGGCCGCGTATCTCAAGGCAGAAGGCGAACTCGGGCGCTTCGACGGCGATCCGGAGGCGCTTGCGCCGGCGCTCGTGGCGGTCCTGCACCACACGGCCCTGACCGGGGACGAACGGCTCCCGCGAACGGTCGAGGCGCTGGTCAGCCCAGGAGGCCGTCGGCCTCGCGCACCTCGAACACCAGCTGGGTCTCGGTCTGCCGGACCATCGGATGGACCGTCACGTGTTCGAGGATCAGATCCCGCAGGTCCTGAGGGTTAGCCACGGCCACGTGCATGAGGAAGTCGTCGTCCCCGGCCACATGGAAGACCGTGAGCGCGCCGGGGACGTTCATGAGCCGGTCGTAGAGGTTGTGCACGTACTCGCGGCTGTGGCTTCCCAAGCGCACCTTGATGATCGCGTGCAGCGGGCGGCCGAGCGCCTCAGTGTTCAGCCGGGCCCCGATGCGCTCGACGATGCCGGACTCCCGCAGCGCCCGGACCCGGTAGGCGCAGGTGGACTCGGCGACCCCGGCGCGGGCGGCCAAGGCCGCGTTGGTCATCCGGCCGTCCTCGACCAGGGCGGCGAGGATGGCCAGGTCGGTCCCGTCCAGGCCTCCCGGAGGAGGTTGCGGTTTCTTCGACTGGGTGCCTGCCATGAGGGTTCCCTCCGCTGAATCCACGTTGATTTCGGACCTTGACGCTAGATCCCACAGCAAGTATTGCAGTATCTTGTGGTTCTACTTACAGTCTGGTCATGAAATCGCCGTGGCTGCAACTCGACACCGTCGCCGTCCACGCCGGCCGCGAAGACCTCGCGGAACTCGGCGTCCACGCCCTCCCGATCGACCTCTCCTCGACCAATCCCCTGCCCGACATCGAGGCCGGCGGGCTCTCGTACGAGTCGATGGCGACTGGCGGGACCCCGACCGAGGGCGGCGCGGTGTACGCGCGGCTGTGGAATCCCACGGTGGCGCGGTTCGAGACGGCGCTGGCGGAGCTGGAGCACGCCGAAGCGGCGGTGGCGTTCGGGTCGGGCATGGCGGCGATGACCGCCGCGATCCTGGCCACGATCGCCGAGTCGGGCAAGCGCCACGTGGTGGCGGTGCGCCCGCTGTACGGCGGAACCGACCACCTGCTCTCGACGGGCCTGCTGGGCACCGAGACCACGTACTGCACGGCGGACGAGGTGGCGGCGGCGGTGCGGCCGGAGACGGGCCTGATCGTGCTGGAGACCCCGGCGAACCCCACGCTGGAACTGGTCGACATTACAGCGGTGGTCCAAGCGGCCCAAGGGGTCCCGGTCCTGGTGGACAACACGTTCGCCACCCCGGTACTCCAGAACCCGCTCGACTTCGGTGCCTCTATGGTGCTGCACAGCGCCACGAAGTACCTGGGCGGCCACGGCGACGTGGTGGCGGGCGTGATCGCCTGCGGGAACGAGACAGCGGCGGCGCTGCGGCGGGTCCGGGCGGTGACAGGCGGCTTGTTGCACCCGCTGGGCGCGTACCTGCTCCACCGAGGCTTGACGACCCTGCCGATCCGAGTACGGACGCAACAAGAAGGCGCCAGGCGAATCGCGGCATGGCTGGAACGGCACCCGAGCGTGGCGGAGGTCCACTACCCGGGCCTCGCCGAGGACCCGAAGGGCCTCCTGGGCAAGCAAATGCGAGGCCCCGGCGCCATGATCGCAGTGGAACTGCTCGGAGGCTACGAACAAGCCTTGGCAGTCACCTCAGGAGTCAACCTCTTCACCCACGCGGTCTCCCTCGGCGGAGTCGACTCACTGATCCAACACCCGGCAGCCTTGACACACCGCCCGGTGGCTTCGGAGGCAAAGCCCACGGAAAGCCTGGTACGCCTCTCCATCGGCCTCGAAGCCCCAGAAGACCTGATGACCGACCTCGATCAGGCGCTGCGGACGCACCGCCCGGTCGCGACGAGGGAGCTCCAGGCACAGTGATCCCCGGCACGATTCGTGCCTTGCTGCCCTGAATTGTCGTACCCCTCGGGAACCGTTGAAAACCGGGGGCCCAACCCCGGTGGTCCCGGCGATCTTCGGCGTGCTCGGCGTTCGGCGTGCCTGGGGAAGTGCCTCAGGACTTCGCGCGGTCGCCCCAGGTCGTGGACTCGCCCGCTTCGGCGATGCGCTGCGGGACGTTCCAGGGGTTGTCGTCGCGCAGCGGCGCAGGGAGGGCCTCTGCGGGGGCGTTCTGGTAGGCGACTGCTCTTTGGAAGCGGTTGATCGCTGCGGTGCCGACGCTGGTTCCGCCTGATGTTGTTGCGGGCCAGGGGCCTCCGTGTTGCATCGCGGGGGTGACCGCGACACCCGTCGGCCAGGCGTCGAAGAGCACGCGGCTTGTCTTGCGGGCGGCTGTTCGAGCGAGGAGTGATACGTCTTCACCTTCGGCCCTGTAGATGGCGACGGAGAGTTCACCTTCGAAGAGGTCGTCCAGGATCTCGGCGTAGTCGGCCTCGTCGGGGACCTCGACCAGGATCGTCAACGGGCCGAAGCACTCCCCCGACAGCACCGCATTCGCGCGAAGCCCGTCCAGAGTGGTCGCCACCACGGTCGGTGTCACCCAGCCCTGGCCCTCGTCGTCGACTCGGGCCGAGCCCTCCACGATCACCCGCACGCCATCCGCGCTCAGGATCGTGTCGCGGCGTTCGCGGTACCCGTCTCCGATTCGCGGGTCGAGCATTCGATGCTCCTGCACCGCAACGGCATCGGCAACGGCCCCGTCAAGACCGTGGTCAGCCGGAACGAAAACCAATCCGGGCTTGGTGCAGAGCTGACCGGCCGAGCCGCCCACGCTCGCCGCCAGACCCGAAGCGAACTCGGCCAAGCGGGCCTTGATCGCTCCCGCCGTCGCGAAGACCGGGTTCACGCTGCCGAGTTCGCCGTAGAACGGGATCGGGGCCGGGCGGGCGGCGGCGATGTCGGCGAGGAGGCGGCCCGCGCGGAGCGAGCCGGTGAACGCGGCGGCCTTGATCAGCGGGTGCTCGAGCATCGCGACCCCGGCGTCCTGGCCTTCGATGAGTTGCAGTGTGCCCGTGGGCAGACCGGCCCCTTCGAGCGCTTCAGCGGCGATCGCCGCGACTCGAGCCGCGAGGCGCGGATGCCCCGGGTGGGCCTTCACGATCACCGCGTTCCCCGCCGCGAGCGCCGCAGCCGTGTCGCCGCCCGCGACCGAGAACGCGAACGGGAAGTTCCCGGCGGCGAAGTTGAGGACCGGGCCGATCGGTTCGTTGCCGCTGCGCACGTCGGGACGGGGGCCGAGCGCGAAGTCGGGGTCGGCGCGGTCGATCCTCACGTCGAGGTGGGCGCCGTCGACGACGGTGTCGGCGAAGAGTCGCAGCTGCACCGCAGTGCGCTTGAGCTCGCCGCGAAGCCGAGCCTCGGCGAGTCCGGTCTCCCCCATCGCGAGCGCCACGAGTTCGTCGGCGTTCGAAGTGAGCGCGTCGGCGAGGGCCACAAGTGCGCCGGCCCTCACGGTGGGCGGGAGTTCGGCGAGGGCGCGGGTCGCGGTGTCGGCGGTGCGGGCGGTGGCGTCGGTGGTCATCGTGCGCTCCTAGAACTGGAAGCCGGTGGGGAACGGGTCGGTGGGGTCGAGGGTGTACTGGGCGGTGCCGGTGATCCAGGCGCGGCCGGTGACGGTGGGGACGACGGCGGGGCGGTCGCCGATGGCGGTCTCGGCGATGAGGCGGCCGATGAAGCGGGAGCCGATGAAGGACTCGTTCACGAAGTCGGTGTCGAGTGGGAGTTCACCGCGGGCCCAGAGTTCGGCCATGCGCGCGGAGGTGCCGGTGCCGCAGGGGGATCGGTCGAACCAGCCGGGGTGGATGGCCATGGCGTGGCGGGAGTGGGCGGCGGTGGAGCCGGGGGCGGTGAAGTAGACGTGGTGGCAGTGGTCGAGTCCGGCGATGTGGGGGTGCCGCGGCGGGGCGGTGGTGTTGATCGCGTCCATGACGGCGAGTCCGGCGGTGAGGATGTCCTGCTGGCGGGTGCGGTCGAAGGGGAGGCCGAGGGCGTCGAGGTCGACGATGGCGTAGAAGTTGCCGCCGAAGGCCATCGAGTAGGGGACGGTTCCGAGGCCGGGGACCTCGATCTCGGTGTCGAGCCGGTCCACATAGCTGGGCACGTTCTGGATGGTGACCGAAGTGGCGCGCCCGTCCTCGACCGCGACGCTGGCGGTGACCGGCCCGGCGGGGGTGTCGAGGCGGATCTCGGTGACCGGTTCGGTCACTTCGACCATGCCGGTCTCGACCAGGACGGTGGCGACGCCGATGGTGCCGTGGCCGCACATGGGCAGGCAGCCCGATACTTCGATGAAGACCACGCCCCAGTCGCAGTCGTCCCGAGTGGACGGCTGGAGGATCGCGCCGCTCATCGCCGGGTGCCCGCGGGGTTCGTTCATGAGGAACTGTCGCAGGTGGTCGAGATGGGCGATGAAGTGGAGGCGCTTGTCATTCATGGTCGCGCCGGGGATGGCGCCCACCCCGCCGGTGACGACGCGGGTGGGCATGCCTTCGGTGTGGGAGTCGACCGCGCTGATCGTCCTTATGGTCTTCATCGTGCTCCCCGTGGGTCGGTGGTCATCTGGCGGCCGCGAAGTCGAGGGCCGCTCGGGTGTCGCGGGTGATCTGGTCGCGCTGCGCGGGGCTGAGGGGCCCGCGGGGCGGGCGGGTGGGGCCGCCGTAGCTGTGGCCGGCGATGTCCATCGAGAGCTTGATGGCCTGCACGAACTCGGTCTTGGAGTCCCAGCGGAA
Organism: Glycomyces sp. NPDC046736; assembly: GCF_040645615.1. Lineage (NCBI taxonomy): Bacteria > Bacillati > Actinomycetota > Actinomycetes > Glycomycetales > Glycomycetaceae > Glycomyces > Glycomyces sp. NPDC046736. The sequence continues at coordinate 111,838 of NZ_JBEYYO010000008.1, forward strand.
CACCGGGACGAGGCCGCTGTAGAGGTGGCGGGCGTCTTCGATGCGCCCGGCCTGCACGAGGTCATAGATCTCGACGGCCTCGCGCGGGAACGCGTTGGGGTACCCGGCGAACCAGCCGGTGGCGCCCACGACGAGGGACTCGAACAGGAGATCGTCGGCTCCGGCGATCACGTCGATGTCGCAGCGCTCCTTGATCTCCAGGACGCGGCGCACGTCGGTCGAGAACTCCTTGATGGCGACCACGTTGTCGAGTTCGTAGAGTTCGGCCACGAGGTCGGGGACGAGGTCCACTTTGGTGTCGATGGGGTTGTTGTACATCATGATCGGCAGGCCGACCTCGTTGACGCGCGAGTAGTGCTCGACGACTTCGCCGCGGTTGGCGCGGTAGATGGTCGGTGGCAGCAGGAGCACGCCGTCGGCGCCGTCGGATTTGGCGTGCTCGGCCCATTGGACGGCCTGGTGCCAGCCGACGCCGTGGACGCCCGCGACGACCAGGCCGCGGCCTGCGACGGTGTCGACGGCGACTTGGACGACCTTGCGGCGCTCGGCGTCGGTGAGCGAGGAGTACTCGCCGAGCGAGCCGTTGGGGCCGACGCCGCGGCAACCGCTGCGAATGAGGAAGTCGCAGTGCTCGGCGTACTTGTCGTAGTCGACCGCGAGACCGCCGGGGGCCTTCGGGTCCTCCTTGAACGCGAGGGTGGTGGCGACGATGACGCCGCCCAGGTCGAACTGCGGATCGGTCATGAGATCTCCTCTGGGGCGAGCGCGGCGAGGTCGCCGAGCCGGACGGGGGCGGCCAGGGGCCGCCGATCGGTGGTGTCCTCGGCGCGGGCGGGGGCCGCGCCGGTGAGGTCTTCGAGGGTGCGGCCGCACATGCGGGCCTGGCACAGGCCCAGGCCCGCGCGGGTGGTGAGTTTGAGCGAGCGGGTCGAGGTCTGCGCGGTCGCTGCGGCGGCGTCGCGGAGGGGCCCGTAGGCGACTTCTTCGCAGCGGCAGATCACGGTGTCGTCGGTGAGCCAGGAAGTCCATCCCGGACGGATGCCGTGGGCGGCCTCGATGCGGCGGGCGAACTCGGTGGTGGCGGCGCGGCGGCGCAGGTCGCCGCGCAGTCCGGACCGGCCGCCTGCGGCGCGGTGTCCGGCGATGCGGCCTTCGACCAGGGCCGCGTCGACGCCGCCGATGCCGGTGGACTCCCCTGCGGCATAGACGGATCCGACGCTGGTGCGCTGGTCGGCGTCGACCGCCACGAACCGGTCGGGGCCGATGCGGCAGCCTACGGCGATCGGCAGTTCGAGGCGCGGGGTGAAGCCGTGCGAGACGCACACCGCGTCGGCGGCGAGGGTGCGTTCGGTGCCGGGCAGGGGACGCCAGTCGGGGTCGAGGCGGGCGGTGACGACCTCTTCGACGCGGTCCTCGCCACGCGCTTCGATCACGGCTCGGCCGAGGCGGTAGGGCACACGGCGCCGCAGGTGGTGGGCGGCGTACCCGGCGAGCTCGGGGGCTTTGCGAGTGGCCGAGAGCAGGCGGTGGGGCCGCGGGAGCCAGCCGCGGGCGAGGGCGGCGGGGCGGGCGGCCTCGTAGACGCCGAGGACGCGAGCGCCTGCGGCCGTGAGGGACTGGGCGACCGGGAGCAGGAACGGCCCGGCTCCGGCGACCACGACGCGGCGGCCGACTGCGACGCGTTCGCCTTTCGCGAGGGCTTGGGCGGCCCCGGCCGAGTAGACGCCGGGGAGGTGCCAGCCGGGAAAGGGCAGGGTGCGGTCGTGCGCGCCGGTGGCGATCACGGTGGCGTCGGCGGTGACGGTGCGGGCTTCGCGGCCTGCGCTGTCGGCGGGTCCGATGAGGACGTGCGCGGTGACGGCCTCGACGGTCTCGATCGCCCAGACCTGCGCCTCGGTGAGGACTTCGGTCGCGGTGTCGGCGGTGACGCGGTCGCGGAGGCGCTCGTAAGCCTTCCAGCCGTGGTGAAGTCGCGATTCGCGGCGGCTCGGCCGCTCGGGAGGGAGATGCCGCCAATACTGGCCGCCGAGAGCGTCACCGGAGTCAAGCAACGTGACGCGCGCACCGGCATCACTCGCGGCGACGGCAGCAGAGAGCCCGGCGGGACCTGCGCCGATGACGAGAACATGTCTCATTGTCGACCCCCGGAGGTGTCGGGGTCGGCATCGCGGGAGTAGAGCGGAACGGGGCGCGCGCGAGCAACGGTCGCGACAGCGGCGTCGTCACCCTGAACTACGACCGCAACGCCTATGCCTGGAGGCGTGGTGCGCCGACCTGCGTCGCCCGAAACGATGGCAAGCGCGGGTTCGACAAGGCCCGCGCCGATATCGCGACTACAGCTCGTGCACTGGCTTCCCACATGTCGTACCGAGCGGCCGACTCTGGCGGTGATCGCGTCGCCGATGTCAAGCACCACGCCGCCCACGGATGCGGCTTCGTCGTCTTGAGTGACGACCCCGCCGCCGACTGCGTCGGCACCCGCGGCGCGGGTGCCCGCGCCGCTCGAAACGATTGCGGTCGCGAACCCGGCGGGGCCCGCGCCGGTGTCGAGAACACCGCTCATGAACAGTCCTCCCCCGTGTCGTCCTGCGTGGCGACCGCGTCGCCGTCGCGGGCGCGGCGCGTGCACAGGCGCACGTCGGATTCGCCATTAACCGTGGCGACGCAGTCGAAGCACACACCGATCCCGCAGAACACGCCGCGCGGGCGGCCCGCCGGAGTCGTGCGCCAAGCGGCGCGATCGGCGGCGAGAAGGACTCCGGCGAGGGATTGGCCTTGCAGCCCTTCGACTCGGACGCCGTCGACGGTGATCGACAGCGGCGCGGGAGGCTCGGGCCGGATCGGGTCGGAACGCCACGGAACGATGCCGCTCATGCCGGGCCTCCCGGCAGGGCGCCGCGCCGTGTGGTCAGGCAGGCGAGGGCGTCCCTTCGCGACGCGCGCGGCCCACCCGAATCGGCGGCAGCGCGGGCGTCACGGGTCAGATCGGCGACAGCGGAGGCGGCTCGGGTCGGATCGGCGCTCATGCGGAGCCTCCCGGCTGTGTGTTGTCAGTGCGCGGGCGGGCTGCCAGGCTCGGGCGCGACGGGAGGAACGCGGTCGGGTCGATCGCCGGGGCTGTTCCGATGAGCTGGGCGCACAACAGGTCTCCCGTCACGCCCGCGAGGCCGATGCCCGCGCCCTCGTGGCCGGTGGCGTACCACAGGCCCGGGTGGCGGGGGTCCTCGCCGATGACTGGGAGGTGGTCGGGCACGTACGGCCGGAAGCCGCCGTAAGCCCTGATCACCGGCGTGGCCGCGAGGAACGGGAACAGGCGCAGGGCCCGGCGGGCCAGTTGGGCGAGGACGGCGACCCGCAGGCGGTCGTCGAAACCGATCCGCTCCCGGCTCGATCCGATGAGGACGGTGCCGCCGGGAGTCGACTCGACCACGCTGGAAGTCTGGAGGTCCGCTTCGGCCGACTGGGTCGCGCCCACATAATCGCCGTCGTAGACCTTGTGGAACACCCGCGGGGCCATGCGGGCGGTCACCAGGACCATGCCGCGCCTCGGCCGCACCGGCAGACGCGCGCCGAACGACTCGGTCACCGCACCCGACCAGGGCCCGGCCGCGACCACCACCGCTGAGGTGCCGATCGTCTCGGACGCGGTGCGCACACCCGTGATCCGCCGCGCCGCATCGCGAACCAGACCCAAGGCCTCACGATGCGCCAAGACCCGGGCCCCGGCCAGGCGGGCCGAGGCGAGCAGCGCCTCGGTGGCGACCACCGGTTGGAGTTGGGCATCCTGCGGGTAGTGGACGGCGGCCGTCACCTCCGGGTTGAGATGCGGCTCAAGGGAAAGCGCATCGGCGGCGCTCAGGTGTTCGGTTTCGACCCCGGCCTCGGCTTGGCTGCGCGCGAACGCGCGCAACGGTGCCGCGCCTTCGGCAGTGGTGGCCACGACGAGGCCGCCCTTGCGGTCGTACTCGAGATCCGGGAACGAGCCCAGCTCATCGGCCAGCTCAGCGGCGAGGCGCGGCCAGTGATCGGCGGCCAGGAGCGCGAGGTCGAGTTCGGGGCCGGGAGCCTTGTCGGAGACGAGGAGGTTGCCTTCGCCACGGGCACTGGTCGCGCTGGCGGGGGCGTCGCGGTCGAGCACCACCACGCTCAAGCCAGCGCGCGCGAGGGCCCTGGCGCAGGCCGCGCCGACGATGCCCGCGCCGATCACCACGACGTCCGCGTTCACCTCGCCCCCTTCAGGTCTCGGTCGGTTCGGTGCGCCCGGCCCACCAGCCCACGGCGTGGCCGATGTGGTGGCGCATGAGCTCGGCGGCCGCTTCGGCGTCACCGGCGGCGAGGTGGTCGAGGAGCCGGTGGTGCTCGGCGGCGGAGGCGTCGAGCTCGTCGGTCTCCACAAGGGAGACGAGGCCGACGAGGCGGGTGCGGGCGCGCAGTTCGCCGATGGTCTCGACCAGGACCCGGTTGCCAAGGAGCGCGGTGAGGTCGAGGTGGAAGCGCTGGTCGGCGAGGAGGTAGGCGGTGAGGTCGCCGGTGCGGGCGCCTTCGACGATCGCGTCAGCGCGGGAGCGGAACTCGTCCAGGCGCGCTGCGGGGAAGTCTGCGGCCAGGCGGGCCATCGCGGGCGGTTCCAGCAGGAGCCGGATCTCCACGATGTCGCGAAGGAGCGCCTCGCTGACCTCGGTCACCCGGAAGCCCTTGTTGCGCACCGGTTCCACGAAACCGCGCTTCTCAAGGTCGAGCACGGCCTCGCGGACCGGGGTGGCCGAGACGGCGAACCGCTCGGCGAGCGTGGGCACCGTCAGGAGCGTGCCGGGGGCGAGTTCGCCGGAGATGATCGCGAGCGAGAGCGTGCGCTCGACGCGGGCGCGGAGGCTCTCGCCGGGTTCGAGCCGGAGGTCAGCGGTGAGGCCGCTCAACGCTGCTCGCCGCCTCGGTCGCGCACGAGCTCGCGCAGGCGGGTGAAGACCTTGCCCGAGGCGATGCCGTCGTGCTCGAACTCGTTGGTGACCCAGGCCTGGGCGTTGCCGATGCCCTTGAGGGTGTCGAGCTGGAGTCCTGAGTCGACGAACATGTCGTCGAAGTAGACGGCCGCGGCCAGCGGGACCTCGTTGGCGGCCAGGCGCTCGGCGTCGAGGATCGGACTCCACTGCGGACGCTCGGCCAACGCGTGGACGGCCGGGGCGAAGCCGCGCAGGAGGCGGACCTCCTCGAACATCCACGGGAAGGCCATCTCTCCGGTGAACGGGAGCGGGCGGCGGGCCTCGGCGAATTCGGGGCGGCGGTCGCGCTCCCTTTGGGCGGCCCAGGCGGTGGGGCCGTTGGAGCCGTCGCCGTAGATGGACTCCTGGAGGGCCCAGTAGAGGGGGCTGGCGGCCGAGGAGGTGCGGGCGAGGACGTCGGCGAGGAAGCCTTCGGAGAGGCGGCCGTCGCGGATGAACGCGTGCTCGACCAGCCAGTGCATGCGCTCGAAACCGGGTTTCATGCCGAAGTCGAGGCCGAGGGTCTGGAAGCGGCGCACGGTGAGCGTGTCGCCGTCGGGGAGCGTGACGTCGCCCGCGGCGAGGCGGTCGGCGATCGCGGCGGTCCGCTCGGCGTCCTGGGGGTAGCGGCGGTAGTACTCGGCGGTCTTGTCCCTCACGCGGTCGAAGGTGCGGCGGTAGACCTCTTCGACGTCCATGGGGTTGCCGGGGATGCCGCCGCACACGTATGCGGCAGTGAGCGCTTCGGGTGCGCGGGAGAGGTAGGCGAGGGTCAGCCAGCCGCCGTAGCTCTGCGCGATGGTGGCCCATTTGCGTCCGTTGTAGACGGTGTGGCGCACGTGTTCGAGGTCGCGCACGATCGAGTCGGCGCGGAAGTGGGCGAGGTGGTCGGCTCCGGCGTTCGCGTCGCCGAGATCGGCGATGATCTGGGCGTCGAGCGGGGTGCTGCGGCCGGTGCCGCGCTGGTCGACCAGGACGATCCGGTAATGCTCCAGGGCCTCCTCGATCCAGCCGGAGGGCTCGACCGGACGGGGGTTCGCGCCGCCGGGGCCGCCCTGGAGGAAGGTGAGGAGCGGGAGGTCGTCGCCGCGCCGGTCGGGATCGACGATCTCGCGGACGAAAACCTCGATGTCGCCTTCGGCGGGGTCGTCCCAGTTCAGCGGGACGGGGACGCGGTGTTCGGAGATCCACATGCCCGGCATCGAATATTGCATCGCGGTAATATATCACATATTACTAGTCGGCAGAGAAGGCCGAGAGGACTGGACGGTCCTCTCGGCCCGGCGGGCGATTCAGGTCGGTCAGCGCCGGAAGTGCTCGATCGCGTCGCGGCCGCGCTCGGGCAGTTCGGAGGCCACGGAGACGAGCGCGTCCCGGGCGTGCTCAAGGTTCGCCACGGCCCGGCGGTAGAGCCGGTCGGACCTGCGGCGCTCGTACAGCATCTTGCCGCCCACGACCGCGCCGACGGCCACTCCGGCCACCGCGACGGCGATCAGGAGCAGGCGCACGCGCCCGTGCGAGGTCGGATCGGGCAGCTCGAACTCGAAGTCGGCGTCCGGGTCCACGTCAGGCGTGCCCACGCTGTCGCGGCCGGAGATGTCCGACAGGCGCAGCGCGTCGGACTCCGCGGCCGGCACCGCCTCGTTGTTCTGCACTTCCTTCTGCTTCGCCATCGGCCGCCTCCTCACTCGTACGGCCCTCCGGACGGGCCAGTGATTCCGCAGGCTACCCAATCGATACGACACGAAACCTCAAACGGACAGACGGGCGGGCACATCGGTCTCGGCGGCGGCCACCAGGAGCGCCTCGGCGGCCCGGAGCGCGGCGTGGACGGCCGGTTCCCGGACGCAGCGGGTGTCGAACAGCAGGCTGAACTCGCAGGAGCGGCGGTCGCGGCCGATCGCGGTGAACAGCTTCGCGTCATGGCGGGGCCATTCGCCGTCGCGCTCGACGACCGTCTCGCCGAGCAGGTCGGCTGGGTCGGCGTCCGGTCGCTCGGGCCAGCCGCCTCCGGCCCGCGCGTCGTTGAAGTAGGCCGCGAGGTCGAGCGGCGCACCGCGTTCGGCCTCGACCTCGGATCGCACCGGCTCCAGCTCGGCCGGGTCGTAGAAGCCGAACTTGTACGTGGCGAGCGAGCGGCGGAAGCACGAGCGGACCAGCTCGTCGAAGGTCAGCTCGCCGAGGTCCAGATTGAACAGTCCGTTCTGGGCCAGGGCAGCGGCCACTCGGCGGTCGCGGGGCGTGTACCGGTTGCCCACGATGAGCTGCAAGGACTGGCTCGCAGCGCCGGTGAGCGCTTCGAGGACGACCGCGTTGAGCGCCAACAGGACCGAGGCCGAGGAGACACCGAGCCGCTCGGCGGCCCGGGACGCGGCCACCGACATCGCGGCGCTGCGGATCCGGGCGCTCTTGTACGGCAGCGGGTCCTCGGTGGGAAGCACAGGCTCGACCATCGAGTCCGGCATGGCCAGGAGTTCCCTGCGCCAGAACGCGATCGCCGAGGCCGAGCGGCGCCGAGCCTGCGGCGTGGCCTCGTAGTCGGCCTGGTCGGTGGTCTGGAGGATCGCGGCGGGTTCGCCGTCGCCCTTGAGCCTCGCGGCCAGGCGGTCGCGCACCAGGTCGTAGGAGCCGCAGTCGAGCGCGAGGTGGTTGACGGCGAGCGCGACCAGCACCGGGGACTCGCCCGCGCACACCACCACGCCGCGCGCGCTCCAGTCGCCGTCGGCGAAGCTGAAGCCCTTCGCCTCCCCGATCTCCAGCGGGATCGTCCCGTCCTCGCCGATCCGGCGCACCGCGAACTCCATTGCGCCCGAACCGCACACGAGCTGGCGCGGGCCGCGCTCGTCGTCGGAGAAACGCGTCCGCAGGACCGCGAACTCCCCCAGCACGTCGCCGATCGCGGCGGCCGCGTCCTCAAGCGTGCCGCCGGGGGCGACCTCGCACAGCAGCTCGTGGTTGAAGTAGCCGCCGTCCTCGCCGAAGCGGCGGATGCCTTCGAGCACCGCGCGCTGGCCCCAGGTCATGGGCAGGTCGCGGTCGGGTTCGTTCGCTTCGAACGGGATGCGGAGGGTCTCGGTCATGGGAGTTCGCCTTCCGGAGTCGGTTCAGTCTTTGAGTGCGGCGCCTGATTCCTTGCGCGCCATACGTTTGAGCAGCGGCACCGCGAGCAGCAGGGTCACCGCGGCCCAGACGGCGAGGACGGCGAAGGCCTGGCCGAGGCGCCACTGGCCGCCGAGCTCGACGGCGGCCATGCCCTCGGGGAGCATCGCCGCGCGCATCCCCAGGCCGATCCAGTAGACGGGGAACACCTCCGCGAACGACTGCAACCAGGCCGGATAGGCCGCGAGCGGGTAGAAGATCCCCGAGATCCCGATGAGGACGGTCAGGGGCAGCTGGACGATGCCCACGTGCCGCGGGTTCGACAGCAGGCTGCCGAGGACCGCGCCGAGCGGGATCAGGCAGACCAGCGAGATCGCGGTGACGCCCGCGAGGATGCCCAAGCGGCCCAGGGAGAACACGAGGCCGTCGAAGAACAGCAGGCCCGCCAGGAGCATCCCGACCACGGTGAACAGGGCGAACACCGACACGGAGATGGTGTGGCCCACCAGGAAGCTGCCCAGGCCCCGCGGGATGGCCTTGGCGCGCAGGAGTTCGCCGCTGGCCTTGGACCACGCGAGCTTCCCGGCGATCATCGGCACCGTGCCGGTCACGAGGGTGGCGCCGAGCACGGACGGGAAGTTCATCGAGCCGAGGTCGAGCTCGGAGCCCTCGAACGTGCCGTTCCCGGCGATCGTGAGCACCGAGACCATGATCGCGAGGCTCCCGAGGGCCATCACCAGGTCGCCGGGGGTGGTGAGCATGATGCGGGTCTCGACCGCGCCGCGGCGCAGGCCGTTGCGCAGGTTGTTCTGGAACACCGTCGCCGCGGTCATCGCGCCTCCTCCTCGGGTTCGTTCGCGGAGAACGCCGCTCCGGCGTGGACGCGGGCGACCATCGCCAGGTAGGTGTCCTCAAGGGAGGACCGGCGCACTTCGAGGTCGGTCATCTCGCCGCCGGTGCGAGCCCGGACCGCGTCGATGAGTTCGAGTGGCGCGGTGCTGAACTCGACGTGCCGCCGCCCGTCTTCGGTCCATCGGACCTCGGCCTTCGCGCCGGTCTCCTCGTTCAGTTCGGCCACGGTGCCCTCGACGTGGACGCGTCCGCCGATGAGCACCACGATCCGGTCGGCGAGCCGCTCGGCCTCGTGGAGGTCGTGCGTGGTCATCAGGATCGTGATCCCCAGGTCCCGGTTGAGCTTCGCGACCAGCTCCTGGAAGGCCCGGCGCGAGACCGGGTCGAGGCCGTTCGAGGGCTCGTCGAGGAACAGCAGCTCGGGGTGGCCCATGAGCCCGGCGGCGAGGTCCATGCGGCGGCGCTGACCGCCGGAGAGGACCTTGACGACGGAGTCCTTCTTGGACTCCAGGCCCACGACGTCGAGCAGTTCGGCTGTGTCCCAGCAGTCCCCGAAGGGCCGGTAGTGGTCGCGCAGGAGGCCCAGGAACTCCCCCACCCGCCAGTTGGCGTGGTCCTCCCAGTGCTGGAGGACCACCCCGATGCGCGAGCGCCAGTGCTCCCCGGCGGTCTGGGGGTCCTCGCCGAGCACCTCGACGGTCCCGGCCGAGCGGCCGCGAAAGCCCTCCAGGATCTCCATCGTGGTGGTCTTCCCGGCCCCGTTGGGGCCCAAGAGGGCCACGATCTCCCCGGCGGGGATCTCCAGGTCGACGCCGTCGAGGACCCGCTTGTCGCCGTAGACCATCGTCAGCCCTGCGACGCTCACCGCGGCGCTCATGCGTCGCCTCCGAGGGACGCGGGGAGGCGCTGCGGGCCGAGCATGTCGGCGACCGTGTCGGCCGCGCGCACGAGGTGGTCCACGCCGCCGTCGACCAGGATCTCGTTGGGGAACCCGTGGCTGAGGAAGCGCCCGATCGACGCGGTCGGGCCGTACGCGCCCGCGCTGAGGATGCCGACCACGTCGCCGGGGGCGAGGTCGGCCGGGAGCGAAACACCGCCGCCGATCGTGTCGTTGGGGGTGCACAGCGGCCCGGTCAGGTTCCACGCGCGCTCCTCGCCGCCGGAGCGGCCCAGCAGCTTCGCGGGGAAGTTGCGGCGCACGAACGAGCCGATCCCCGCCGCGGCCATGTGGTGGTTCGAGCCGCCGTCGAGCACCGCGAAGTGCTCGCCGTGGGACTCCTTGACATAGCGCACGGTCGCGGCGTAGATCCCGGCCTCGGCGGTCAGGTAGCGCCCCGATTCGAGGATGAACCGGGTCTGCGGGCGGTCCTCCAGGAACGCCTCGACCGCCTCGTTGATGCGGCGGCACGCGTCGGCCGCGTCGAGCGCCGACTCGTTCGCGAAGTAGGGGACCCCGAAGCCGCCGCCGAAGTCCACGGTGCGCACCGGCAGGCCGGTCTCGTCGGCCAGCTGCGCGGCCAGGTCGAGGATGCGCGCGGTGTGCTCGCCGATGGACTCGGCGGAGAGGATGCGGGTGCCCATGTAGACGTGGAGGCCCTCGACCTCGACGCCGTGGAGCGCCGAGCCGTCGGTCCACAGCGCGCGGACCACGTCCTCGTCCATGCCGAACTGGCGGGGCTTGCCGCCCATCGCCAGGCCGCTCTTCTTGGACTCGAAACCGGGGTTGACGCGGAGCAGGACGCGGGGCCGGACCCCTTGGGCCGCAGCGATATCGGAGAGGATGCGGCATTCCTCGACCGATTCGGCCACCACGAGCGCGACGCGCTCCTTGACGCAGGCTTCGAGTTCGGCGCGGCTCTTGCCGGGGCCGAGGAAGATGATCCGTTCGGGACCGATCCCGGCGCGCAGGGCGGTCTCCAGTTCGACCAGGGAGGAGACCTCGGCTCCGGCGCCTTCGCGGCCGAGGACGGCGGTGACGGCGAGGTTGGGGTTGGCCTTGAGGGAGTAGTGGACCTCGACGCGCCCATGAAGCGCGGCGCGGAGTTCGCGGTAGCGTTCGCGCAGGTGGTCGGCGTCGTAGACGTACGCGGGCGAGCCGTGTCGCGCGAGGATGTCGGCGACCGGCACCCCCTGCACGCGGTGGTCATCGGACATGGTGCTCCTCGAGTCGGGTGAGGCGGGAGGCGACGTCGTCGTGGAGCGCCGCCAGGTCGGATTGGGAAGGGGCGCAGAGGATCCCGTGGAGGCGGCCGGGGAAGGGGTCCTTGGTCCCGGCGTTGGCGTTCACGGGCGCGAAGCCGGTGACGAGGAAGCCGTGTTCGAGCGCGGCGTCCATCTCGGTCCCCTCCAGCGCGGCGGCGAGCGCGGGGAACGGGAGGGCGGCGTGGAGGCGCAGGTCGAACTGGACCACGGCGGCGCGGCCGGGGGCGCGGCGGACCACGTCGAGGTGGTAGGTCGACATGTTGTTGCGGGCGTTGATCTCCAAGACCGGCATGAGGGTGCCGTCCTGGCACACGAGGGCGTCGACGCCCACGGGGCCGCGGTAGCCTTCGGCGGCGAGCCGGGCCCCGATGAGCGCGGCGCAGGACCGCAGTTCGTCGAGGTGGCCGGGGGCGAGGTCGGCGGGGATGCGGTGTCCGATGTGGCGGCCGTTCTCGGTGACGGCCTCGACGGCGAAGTCGAAGCGGGAGCGGCCTTCGGCGTCGATGGTGAAGTGGTAGTTGACGTCAGTGGCCTTGGCCTGCCATTCCTCGACCACGAGGGCGAGCGCGTCGGTGCCGGCCTTTCTGGCCTGGCCGCGGAGGAGGCGCACGAGTCCGTCCCATTGGGACGGTTTGGTCAGGGTGGTGATGCCGCGGCCGGAGACCCCGAGGGCGGATTTGACGCCGACGGTGGTGCCGCGTTCGAGGGCGGCCTTGACGGGCGCTTCGAGGGCCTCGAACTCGGCGAGGGTCTCGCATTCCCAGCCGGGGGCCTGGCGGATGTCGAGGTCGGCGCAGAGGCGGCGGCTGTAGATCTTGCTGTTGACGCGGGCCGCGAGCGCCGCTGAGGGCAGGGGCGCGGCCAGGCCCGTCTCGCGAGAGAGGCGTTCCTCGTCCTCGGAATAGCCGTGGGGCGCGAGGGTCGCGCCTTCGGCGGCGAGGGCCCGGAGGCGTTCGAGCGCGGCCGGGGAGTCGAGGAGGTCCTGGGTGACGGTGCGGGCCGCCTCGGTGGACTCGGCGACGACGATGTCGGCGGTCGCGAACCCGACCGAGCGCAGTCGGTCGAGGAAGTCGGGGTCGGGCGCGGCCTTGAGGACCACGGCGTCGCCAGGGCGGGCCAGGAGCAAAGCGAGCTCACCGAGGTGGTTGGTGACGGCGTTCGCGCTGGCGCGGGCGATCTCGGGGAGGGCGAGGACGCCTTCGGCCCAGCGGCGTTCGACGTCGAAGTTCCCGAGGAGGACGCGGGGGGCCGGGGTGTGCGGGTCGGTCATGTCGCTTCCTTATCTTCTGAGGGCCATTGCCGAGTAGATGCCGCCGAGGCCGACGCCGACGGCGAGGTAGGCGTCGCCGGGCCGCAGGAGGCCGCGCCCGCGGGCCTCGGCGAGGTTGAGGAACGCGTCGGCGGTGTAGCAGTGCCCGGTGTGGTCGATGAGGTCGAGGAGGACCTTGTCGAGCGGGAGTCCGAGGCGGCGGCAGATGCGCACCCAGGAGATGCGGTTGACGTTGTGCGGCAGGACGAGCGCGATCTCGTCGAGGGTGAGGTCGGCCTGCTTGAGGGCGTCGGTCATCACGTTGCAGACTTCGTCGGTGTAGTCGGGGGCCGGGCCGTCCGGGCGGTCGCCGGTGTAGTCGCGGTGGACGCGGAGTACCAGATCGGAGTCCACCAGGGAGGCCACGACCTCGCCCATGTCGTCGTTGTAAGGGCTCACCGACCAGGCGTGGGAGAGGACGGTGTCGCCGGGGCCTTCGGCGGTGACGAGGAGAGCGGCGGTGCTGTCGCCCATGAAGGTGGTGCGCGGGATGTAGCGGTGGTCCACTGTGGGGACTTCGCCGCAGACGACAAGCGTCAGCGCGTCGGGGTCTTCGCCCGCGAGGAGTTCCCCGGCGGTGGCCACGGCGAGGAGACCGGAGGCGCACGCGTGCTGGACGACGGTCATCGCCTGGGCGCCTTGGAGGCCGAGCCTGCGGGTGAGTTCGTGCACGGCCACGGGCCGGGCGAGCGAGGTGTCCACATAGGTTCGCGCGGCGACGACGTAGCGGACGCGGTCGCGGACCTCGGGCCAGCCGGGGAGGTTCTCGACGGCTTTCTGGAGTCGTTCGGCGTGGTCGAGTTCGGGTGCGGTGCGGATCTCGCGGATGCCGAAGAAGCGTTCGAGGAGGCGGACTTCGGCCGCGTCGAGGGCGAGTTCGGCGGCCATCTCGCGCACGGTGGGGCCGGTCGGGGGGATGAACGAGGCGACCTCGGCGATGGCGGTCACGGGCGGCCGCCCCTCGCGGCCACGAGCGCCTCGGCCATGTCGACCAGGTCGGCGGTGAGGGCGTCCCAGTCGTAGTCGAGGCAGGTGCGGCGGGCCGCCACACCGAGGCGTTCGCGCAGTGTCGTGTCGTCGCGCAGCGCGGCCACGGCCTCGGCGAACGCGGCAGGGTTCTCGGTCTCGGCGTGGAGGCCGTCCACGCCGTGGGCCACCAGGTCGGCCGAGCCGCCTTCGTCGGGGACCACCACGGCGCGGCCGCTGGCTTGAGCCTCGCGCACGGTGATGCCGAAGGTCTCCAGGCCGCTGGGGTGCACGAACACGTCGAGCGAGGCGAAGATCCGCGCGAGCGCGGTGCCCCGGCGGGGGCCGAGCATCGTGGCGTTCGGGATGAGCTCGGCGATGCGGGCCTCGTCGCTGCCGGTGCCGACCACGACGAACGCCACGTCGTCGAGTTCGGCGGTGGCCGCGAGGAGGTCGATCTGCTTCTGCGGGGTCACGCGCCCGACGTAGCCCACGAGGAGCTTCCTGTCGCCCGCAAGGGCGTCGCGGAGGCGCTCGGAGCGCAGTTCGGGCCGGAACTGGACGGTGTCGATGCCGTGCTGCCACACCCGGACGCCTTCGATGCCGCGCGCGCTGATCGCGTCGGCGGCGGTCTGCGTCGGGGCCAGGTTGAGGTCGGCGAGGCGGTGGATGCTCTCGATCTGCTTCCAGATCGTCGCGGCGAACGCCTGCTTGCCGGGGCCCGCGATGGCCTCGGGGAGGGTCTGGAAGTTCGCGATGACCGGGATGCCGAGTTCCTTCGCGGCCGTGGCGGCCCGCGCGCACATCATGTACGGGCTGGCGAGGTAGACCACGTCCGGCGCGAACGCGGCGATGGCCTCGCCGATCGCGGGGACCGGCATGCCCAGGCGCACGGGCGCGATGGGGCGCAGCGTCTTCGAGGTGATCCAGTGGACCTTGTAGGGGAACTCGGGGACGCGCTCGCCCGGGCCGGGCTCGGGGGCGATGACCTCGACTTCGACGCCGAGGCGGCGCAGGGAGTCGACGATGCGGACGATGGTCTCGGCCACGCCGGTGAGCTGGGGCCGGAAGCTCTCGGTGACGATGCTCAGGCGCATGGGTCAGTCCTCTCTGGAGTGGGCCGCGCCGGAGGCGACGGCCGCCCGGTAGAACTCGGTGAGGGCGGCGGTGTCGGCGGGTTCGTCCGCGAAGGCGCCCAGGCCTTTCGCGGTGGTGCGCAGGCTCTGGCCGAGGACGGGCTCCTCAAGGAGCTTCACGGCCTCGGCGGCGTCGAGCGGGAGGCGGTTGGGGGTGCGGGGCCCTTCGGGGGCGTAGGTGCGCACGGGTGTGGCGGTGAGGTCGGCGCCGAACGTGAAGCCCGCCAGCCAGAGCGAGGAGAGTTGCTGCGGGGAGGCGGTCGGCGCCGACTCCAGGAACGCGGCGATCGCCTCGTCCCTTGTGGCCTCGGCGTCCTCCGCTCCTATGGCGGCGAGGGCCTTCGCGCCGTGGCGGTGGGTCCAGGGGGCCACGAAGAACCGGGTCGGGAGGTTGCGGTGGGCCCGGTAGCCGTGGTCCTGGCCGGGGCGGGTCGGGTCGAGCCCCGAGATCGCGTCCGGTTCGGCCGCGTCCCAGGTGAGCCCGGCCGGGTCGGCGTCGTCCTCGAAGCACACCGATTCGCGGTCGCCCTGGTAGTCGTTCCCGGCCAGGCTGACCGTGCCGGTGTGCTCCACAGGGGACGGCACCACCGCGAGGCGCTTGACGCCGCGCCAGTAGAGGTAGGCGCCCATCGTGATGTCGTCGGCCTCGGGCAGGTCCTCGTGGTCGGACACGAACTCGGCGAACCCGTCGGCGAGGTGGGAGGGGAGGATCGCGGCCACGGTCGGGAAGTACGACTCGCGGACCTCGGCCACGCGGCACCCGGCGGCGGCCGCGGTGCGCAGGGCCGCCGCGGTACCGGTGGCCCAGTAGGTGAACAGCGAGAGCGCCTGGTGCGGGTAGCGCTCGGTGAAGTCCAGGACGGTCGAAGTGAAGCGCTCGGAGAGGCGGCAGTCGTCCTGGAGCACGAGGTGGTGGGTGGCCTCGGGCCGCCGGGCGGCCCAGGCCGCGGCGGCGCAGTGGAGGTTCCCGGGGCCCTCGGGGTCGGGGTCGACGACCACGGTCGCGTCGAGTTCGGGGCGTGAGGCGGCGAGCGCCTCGGCCTCTGCCCGGCGTCTGGGGTGGGTCATGATCGCCACCGAGACGTCGATCGCGTTGCGTTTCATGGCGTTCACCGCAGGTTCAGGGGGATCGAGCGGTAGCCCAGCTGGAACGGGTGGGCCTTGGGGACGGGGTCGCCGGCGAGTTCGATGCGGTCGAAGCGCTGCCAGAAGCGGGCCAGGAGCAGCGAGGCCTCGGCCTTGCCGAGCGCCCAGCCCGCGCAGTAGTGCAGGCCGTGGCCGAAGCTGAGCGGCTTGCGGCCCGGGCGGCCGGGCAGGAACCGGTCGGGCTCCTCGAACACCGAGGCGTCGCGGTTGGCCTTGACCACGTCGAACTCGATGAGCGCGCCTTCGGGGATCACCTCGTCGCCGATCTGGACGTCCTCGGCGGCGTTGCGCAGCAGCCGCTTGATCGGCGGGTGCAGGCGCAGCGACTCGTCCACGGCGGCCTCGGGGCGGGCCTCGGCGCGCAGTGCGGCGCGGAAGTCCGCGTCTTCGCACGCGAAGCGGGCCGCGGAGCTCATGAAGTCGCTGGTGGTGAAGGTGGCGGCGATGACGAGGAACACGAGGTTCGCGATCGTCTCGTCCTCGGTGAGGTCGCCGTCCTCGACCATGCGGGCCGCGAGGCCGCTCGGCTGCCCGAATCGGCCGCCGAGGAGGTCGCGGAAGTACTTGACGATGACCAACGCCGCGCCGGTCGCGCGGGCGATCTCCTCGACCGAGTGCCACATGGCCTGCACGAGGCGGTCGCACCAACCCGCCAGGCGCACCCGGTCGGCCTCGGGGATGCCGATGAGGTCGGCGATCACATGCAGCGGCAAGGGAACTGCCACAGCCGAGACGAAGTCCACGGGTCCGTCCTGGGCGGCCTCGGCGGCCCGCGCGATGAGCAGGTCGGCGGTGTCGGTGATCAGTGTGTCGAGTTTGGACACTTCACCGGGCATGAACCAGCCCTGGACGAGTCGGCGCATCGAGCCGTGGCGCGGGGGCAGGCTCAGCAGGATCATGTCGGCGAACAGCTTCAGCACCGGGCTCTCGCGCCATTCGGGCGGAATGCGCTCGGTGAGTCCGGTGGTGCCGGGGCGGATACGGGCGTCGCTGATGAGGCGGGAGGTCAGCGCGTAGCCGGTGACCTCGAAGCGCTCGTCGTCGAGGCGGCGCAGTGTCCCCTCCGGCGCGGGCGCGATGGGGCGGGCGGTGATCCCGCGCTGAGCGGTGCGTTCGGGCGCTGGGTGTCGCATGTGCTTCTCCAGACGTGCTGTCGCAGATGAAGGTGCTCGGAGGCCGCGGCCGCGGCGTGGCCGGGAGGGGCGGCGAGGTCGGCGATTCGGACCGGCCCGGGGGCTTCGTCGTTGAAGTCCGCGGTGACGTCGGTGCCGAGGAGGTCGAGGAGTCGGGACCCGCGCGCTTTGGCGAGGGCCTCCTTGCGGGCGAGGGCGGTCGCGACGAGCGGGCGGGGCTCGGCCGCGTCGGCGATCCGGGCGGCCTCGGCGGGCGCGAAGTAGCGCGCGGCCACGCGTTCGGGGCGGACCAGGGACTCGACGTGGACCAGGTCGACGCCCACGGGATGGCCCGCGAGCGCCACGAGGGCCCAGCCGCGGCCGTGTGAAAGGTTCCAGTGCCGTCCCGCGACGGGTCCGGGTTTGCCGTGTTCGCCTGTGGCCCAGGCCGGTTCGCCGGTGCGCGGGTCGAGCGGGTAGACGCCGGTGGCGGCCTGGAGGATCGCCGCGGCCACGGCCCGAGCCTCGCGGCGAGGTTCGGGGCCGTGGACGGGGATCCACCAGAGGTCGACGTCCGCCCGATGGGCCTGTGCGGCAACGGGCCGCCATGCGTGGTCTTGGGTCATCGCGCGGCACCCGCGATCGGGAGCCTTCCGGCGATCCAGCCCTGCGCGATGGTCTGGCGCTGGATGTCGGAGGTGCCCTCCATGAACTCGATGCCGCGGATGTCGTTGTCCCACTTGTCGATCAGCGGGTGCTCCAGGCGGGCGGCGGGGCCGAGCGCGGCCACCGCGGCGGCGGCGAGTTCGTCGGCCAGGCGCACCGCCGACAGCTTCGCGGCAGAGGAGACCGAGCCGTCGCCCCTGCCCGCGTCGATCGCGGTGGCCGCTTCGGCGATGAGGCCGCGGGTGGCGCCGATGCGGTGCGCGAACCGGTCCTGCCAGGCTCTGCGGGTCCGGTGGCGCAGTTCGCCTTCGACGTATTCGTAGACGGCCACGCCTGCGCCGAGGGCCATCGCGCCGACGCAGGGCCGGAACGTGTCGAAGGTCTGCATGGCCCCGCGCAGGCCCGAAGGGCCGGCGTCCGACTCCCCCGCGTTCGGGATCTCGACGCCGTCGAGGCGGATCTCGCTGAGCGCGGCCCCTTTGAGCCCGGCGGTGTCGAGCCGCTCGGCGCTGAACCCGGGGGCGTCGGCCGAGACCAGGACCGGTTGGACGGCGAACATTCCGGAGGCGGCGGTGTTGCGCGCGAACACCATGCCGCAGTACGCCCGCACGCCGTTGCCGATGTAGCGCTTGACGCCGTCGAGGATCGCTGCGTCCTCGCCCGGTTCGAGGCTGGTGGTGATCGCCCCGGCGTCGGAGCCGCGTTCGGGTTCGGTGAGCGCGAAGAACGTCCAGGTGGGACGGTCGGCCATGCGCGCGTAGTGCGCCTCGAGTTGCTCCTCGGAGAGCATCTGCTCCATGAGCAGGGCCGACATGGAGGAGAACGGCATCGCGAGCGCGAGTCCGGCGTCGCCGCGGCACAGCTCTTCCATCAGGGCGGTGAACTCGCGGCACGAGCGCACCGGGGGGCGCTTGCCGTCGCGTTCGAGCGGGCGCGGGTTGCGGTCCGGTCGCATGCCCAGGCACCAGAACTCGGGCGGCAGCGAGGCCACCACGGTCTCGGCGCTCTCGCGTCCTTCGTGGACGTCGAGGGAGTGGCGGCGCAGTTCCTCGGCGAGGTCGCGGCCGATCGCGCGGAGCGTCAGGTCGTCATCGGTCATCGCCCGCTCCTTCGCGGTACACATCGGACAGCAGGTCGAGCGCCCGGGCGAGCCTGCGGGCCGGGCCGTCCACGTACCCGGCGGCCCCGAACTGGCGCAGGCTGCGGCGCACCACGCCGTCGACCATGTGATCGAAGCCGGGCGAGCCGAGGCACTGGCGCGCTTCGGCGAGGTCGAGCACGGAGTCGGCCACGTGGGCGCGGACGACCGGGTGTGCCAGGGTCATGCGGCCTTGGATCTTGCGGCGCGAGAGGTGCTGCACGCATTGGCGGACGAGGCGTTCGGCGCCGCCGAGCCGGATCGCGGCGACTGCGAGTGCCCATTGGGGATCGGGGGCTTGATCGGGGTTCTCGAAGCGGCACAGGGAGAGTTCGCCGTCGTCGGTGGGGAGAGGGCGCAGGAGCGCGGCGTGCGGACCGGAGACCACGGCGTAGCCGCGGTGGCCTCGCGGGGACCATTCCGGATGCGCCGCGGCGAGTTCGGCGAAGGCCCTGGGGAGGCCTTCGGCGTAGGCGGTGCGGGCGAGGTCAGGTGCGGGCACCGAACACCGCCTCTCCGGCCAGGCCCGTGCCCGGGTCGTGCCCGGTCAGTCGCATTGGTTCGTTTTCAGGGGCCCGGGCGAGGGCGGCCCAGACGGCGGCGGGGGCGACGAGGGTCGAGTCCTGCTGAGGCTGGCGGCCCGTGGCGATCCGGACCGATTCGACGGGCCGTCCCGGGCCGGTGCCGAGGACGAGCAGGACCGCGCGGTCGGCCGCGTCCCGGCCGAGGTCCACCGCGGAGGGGAACATGCGGTGCTCCAGTACGAGGACCGCCGCGCGTTCGGCCTCGCCGGTCTCGATGCGCCTGCGCGCCAGGCGAAGTGCGGTGAACGTGGCCACCGGGCCCTGGTCGGTGAGGCCGAGGACGTGCGGGAGCGGGGTGAGGCGGCGGGCCACGAGCTGCGACAGGAACTGGGAGACCTGGCAGTCCGGGACGCTCGCGGTGAAGTACACCGCGTCCACGCGGCCGTGCCCGGCCAACTCGTCGAGCGCGGCCTCGGTCATCTGGTAGTAGGACAGGCCCGGCGCGTCCTCGGGCCAGGCACCGGTGTCCTCGATGCCCGCGAGGGTGGACACGCCCATCGAGTAGCGGTGGAACGTGCGCACGTCGGCGCTGACGGCGATGCCGTCCAGCGGTAGGTCGATCGCCGCCTCAAGGCGACAGGCCGCGGCTGCCACGCGGCCTCAGCGACCGGCGCTCGCGGCTTCGGCGGCCTCGTGGAGGAAGCCGGTGAGGGACCCGAAGGTCGCGAAGTGCTCCTCGGAGATCGAGTCGGGGTCGATCTCGATCTCAAGGGCGTCTTCGAGGTTGACCATGAGGCCGAGGATGCTGGTGGAGTCGAGGGAGAGGTCGTCGAAGAGCTTGGTGTCCGCGTCGATGTCGGGCAGGTCGTGGCCGAGGGTCTCGGCGAGGGCCTTGGTGACCACAGCGGACAGTTCGTCTCGGGTGAGTCGAGGGGTCTGTGACACGATCGCTCCTTGCGAATAGACAGGTTTCTTTATTGTTTATCACATGCCACACCCGTACGCATAGGCGATGAGGGTCACAATTGCCTTCTTTTCGCTTGTCCGCCAAGGGAAACAAAAGGTCATTCGGGAACAAGCACGCGAATCGACCGGGTCACCTCACGCACGGCGACGGCCTGAACTCCGAAAGATAAAGAACCCGAAGTGTTCTGGGAGCGGCGCTTTCGAGCGGCGCGGGGTCATGATGGAGAAGTGAACTCCACGCCTACGGACGCGCCGCGCGCCTGGGCCGCGGCCGGACTCGTCGCCGCACTCGCGGGCCTCGCGGTGGGCCACTTGATCGCCGCGTTCGCCCTGCCGCGCGCCGCGCCGCTGTCCGCGCTGAGCGACGCGGTGATCGCGGTCGTCCCACTCTCGGTGTCGCACTGGTTCATCGAACTGGTCGGCACCGCCGACAAGCCGCTGCTCATCACCGGGATCGCACTCGGCGTCGCGGCCGCGGGGGCCGGGGTCGGGGCACTGTGGCGCACGCGGCCTCGGCTCGCCAGAAGCTTGATCGCCGGGTTCGGACTCCTCGGGGCCGCGGCAGCCGTGACCAGGCCGGGTCTCGGCGCGGGCGCGGTGGTGCCGTCGCTGGTGGCCGCTGTCGTGGCGCTGGCGAGCCTGACCTGGTGGGACCGGCGCGAACGCACGCGGGCCGAGGCGGGCCGCCGGGCCTTCTTCGGGGTCCTCGCGGGCGTGGCCGCCGCAGCGGTCGGCGCCTCGTGGTGGGCCAGCCGGGTCGGACCGGCCGCGATCGAGGCCGACCGGGAAGCGGTGCGGCTGCCCGAGCCGGACCTGCCCGCGACCGAGCCGGGGCCGGTGGCGGACTTCAAGGTCGAGGGACTCACCCCGTACCGGGTCCCGAACGGGGAGTTCTACCGGATCGACACCGCGATCACGGTGCCCCGCGTGGACGTGGACACCTGGTCGTTGCGCGTGCACGGCATGGTCGACCGCGAACTGACGTTCAGCTTCGACGATCTGTTGGGGCGCGAGCTGATCGAACGCGACATCACCTTGGCATGCGTGTCGAACCCGGTGGGCGGCGACCTGGTCGGCAACGCGCGCTGGCTCGGCGTGCGATTGGCGGACCTGCTCGCCGAGGCCGGGCCTTCGGCCGAAGCCGACCAGCTCGTGTCACGCTCCAGCGACGGCTGGACCGCGGGCTCCCCCACCGAACTCGTGTTCGACGGCCGGGACGCGATGATCGCGCTGGGCATGAACGGCGAACCGCTCCCGGTCGACCACGGTTGGCCCGCAAGGCTGGTGATTCCGGGGTTGTACGGGTACGTCTCGGCCACGAAGTGGCTCACCGAACTCGAACTGACCACATTCGACGCCTATGACGCTTACTGGATCACCCGCGGCTGGTCGACCCCGAGGCCGATCAAGACGCAGTCACGGATCGACACCCCGAGGACCAGGGCGGGCAGCGGCGAGGTGGTGGTCGCGGGAGTCGCGTGGGCGCAGCACCGCGGGATCTCGGCGGTGGACCTGCGCGTGGACGACGGCGAGTGGCACTCGTGCGAACTGTCCGATGCGGCCACGGGGGACACGTGGCGGCAGTGGCGATACGCGTGGGACGCAACCGAGGGGGAACACCGACTCACGGTGCGCGCCACCGATGGCGACGGGGTCGAGCAGACCGAGGTCTCGCAGGGCGTCCTGCCCGACGGCGCGACCGGTCTGCACAGCGTCACGGTGAAGGTGGGCTGAGCGGGTCGGCTCGGCCGGGGCCGCCGTTCTCGAACCGGTCCCCGCGGACTCGACCGGGAGGGGTCGCGGCGGGCGGCGCCGCCGGGAACCGGCCACATGGCTGAAGCGAGACCTGTGCGCCTGCGGCGACGATCCTCGTATGGACACTCCTCAGACCCGCCGCCGCGATTGGCCTATCGCGGTCGGGCTCATCCTGCTCGCGCTCGTCCCGTCGATCGCCGGTGGCTTCCGCGTCGGCGAGATCGCCACGGGCGCAACCGAAACCGCTGCCAACGCCCGCTTCATACAGATGCCCGCGCCGGTGGTCCTGCACATCGTCTGCGCGCTGGTCTACTCGCTCGTGGGCGCGTTCCAGTTCCTGCCGGGGCTGCGGCGACGACGCAACGGCTGGCACCGCTTCGCCGGGCGGTACCTGCTCGTGCCCGCCGGGCTCGTGCTCGCCGGGACCGGGCTGTGGATGACCGCGGCCTACGACGTGCCGCCCACCGACGCGGGCGCGGTCGCCGTGTCGCGCTATATCGTTGGGGCGCTGATGATCGCGTTCCTGCTCCTCGGCGTCGCCGCGGTGGCCCGCCGGGACTACTTCGCGCACGGGTCGTGGATGATCCGGGCCTACGCGCTGGCGATGGGCGCGGGCACGCAGGTGCTCACCTCCGGGCCGTCGGTGATCATGATGAGCGAGCCGGACGCGCTCACGCGTCTGATCCAGATGGACGCGGCCTGGCTCATCAACGCGCTGGTCGCCGAATGGATCATCGCCCGCAGGCGCAGGGCGGCGAACCAGGCGCGCTCTGCGATGATCACGGCGTGAACAGGATTCGGGCGGTGTGGCGGGCACTCGACTCGATGTGGCTGCTCCCCCGCGCTCCCGGAGCCCAAGGGCCGAAGACGCGGGACGTGCTGCTCGCGATCGTCGCGGCACTGGCTGCCATTGTGGAGGGTTCGGCGCGGACCGATCTGGTCTGGCCGATCGCCGCGACGGTGGTGACCCTCGCGCTTCTGCCGCTGCTGCTGTGGCGGCGCACGCATCCGCTGGCGTGCGTGGCGATCATGACCGCGACGACCACGGGTTTCTCGATCGCGCACGGCCTCGCGCTGATCGAACCGAACGCGCTGGGCACCTCGGCGGTGTTCCTGGCGGTCCCGTACGCGCTGTTCCGTTGGGGTTCGGCGCGCGACTGCGTCGTGGGCGCGGTGATCGTCGCGGTCGGCCTGGCGGTGTCGAGCCTGCCCAGCTCCGACACCTTCACCGAGATCATCGCCGGGATCGCGTTCCTCGGCGGTGCGATGGCGCTCGGGATGCTGCGGCGCGAGCGGGTCGAATCGCGCGAGCGCCGGCTCGAAGCGGTGCGGGCCGCCGAGCGCGAGGCGCTCGCGCGGGACCTGCACGACACGGTCGCGCATCACGTCTCGGCGATCGTGATCCACGCGCAGGTCGCGAGCGCGGACCCGGGCGACACCGCGCGCGTGGCCGAGTCGCTCGGGGTGATCGAGGGCGAGGCGCACGCGGTGCTGGCCGATGTGCGGTCGCTGGTCCACACGCTGCGGGTTCCGGCCGACTACCGGCCGCCCGCGGGGATGGAAGAGCTTGCGGGCCTTGCCGATCCGGGGCCGCCGGAGGTGGCGGTGCGAGTCGAGGCGGCGGTTGAATTGCCGACGATGGTGGCTTCGACGCTGTATCGCATCGCGCAGGAGGGCGTTGCGAACGCGCGCAGGCATGCGCGGGGTGCAACGCGGGTGGACGTGTCGATCACGGTGGACGAGGGGTCGATCCGACTCGTGGTCACCGACGACGGCGCCGCATCCGCGATGACGTCGAGCGGCGGGCACGGTTTGCTCGGCATGGCCGAACGCGCGGCGCTGCTGGGCGGCGAGGTCGCGTCGGGTCCGGACCCGGCGGGCGGATGGACGCTTCGGGCCTCGATTCCCTTGGGGGGCAACGCATGATTCGAGTACTCGTGGCCGACGACCAGGAGCCGGTGCGCACGGGCCTGCGCCTCTTGATCGACGCGCAGCCGGGCCTGGAGGTCGTGGGCGAGGCGGCGGACGGGGTGGAGGCGGTGCGGCTGGCGCAGGAGCTGCGCCCTGATGTGGCCCTTGTGGACATTCGGATGCCGCGTTTGAACGGGATCGAGGTGACCTCGCTGCTGGCGGGCGAGCATGTGGTCTCCCCGATCGCGGTCGTGGTGATCACGACCTTCGACCTGGACGAATATGTCCACGGCGCGCTCCGGGCCGGAGCGAAGGGGTTCCTGCTGAAGGAGGCCGGGCCGCATTTGATCAAGGAGGCGCTGCAAGCGGCGGCCAACGGCGACGCGCTGATCTCGCCGCAGATCACGGCCAGGCTCCTGGCGGAGTTCGCCCGCCCGCAGAAGCAGGTGCGCCAACCGTCCACGCCGCTGTCGGAGCGGGAGGAAGCGGTGCTCGCGCTGCTCGCGATGGGCCTGACCAACAATGAGATCGGTGCACGGATGTTCCTGTCGCTGGGCACGGTCAAGACCCACATCACCGGAATCCTCACCAAACTCGGCCTCCGCAACCGAGTGGAAGCGGCAATGTGGGCCCACGAAACCGGCAGAATCCCCACCGACCCGCCATGAGCGACCGCCCCCTGCTCTTCCTCGACATCGACGGCACCGTGATCCCATTCGGCCGGTCCGCCCCATCCGCGCCGTCCGCGAACCCGTACCTCGCGCGAGTCGACCCGCACATCGGACGCCGCCTGGCCACACTTCGCTGCGAGCTCGTGTGGGCCACCACCTGGGAGGACGAGGCCAACCGAGAGGTCGCGCCCAGGCTCGGTCTCGAAGCGCTGCCGGTCGTGCGATGGCCGGAACCGACACCGGAAGGCGCGCAAGAGGACCGGTGGTTCAACCTGCACTGGAAGACGCGAACGCTCGTGGCGTGGGCCTCGGGCCGACCGTTCGTGTGGATAGACGACGAGATCACCGCCGACGACTCCGCGTGGGTGGTCGACAACCATCCCGGCCGGGCGCTGCTGCTCCCTGTCAAGGCCTCTCTCGGGGTCACCGAGGGGGACTTGGATGTGGTCGAGGCTTGGGTCAGCGGATGACGAGCGCGAACGGGACCTCGTGGTGGCCCGGTTCGGTGGCGTCCGGGGCGGCGATGATGTCGAGTACTCGGTTGGCTATGGCTTCGCGGCCGGGGGCGATGGTGGAGAAGGCGGGGGTGGAGAAGCGGCCGTCGGCGATGTCGTCGAAGCCCATGACACGGACTTCGTCGGGGACGCGAAGGCCGCGGACCGCGAGGGCGTAGAGCGCGCCGATCGCGAGGGTGTCGTTGAAGCACAGGAGGCCGTCGAATTCCGCTCCTGAGTCGATCAGGTGCTGGGCGGCGCGGGAGCCTTCTGCTCGGTTGAAGGTGCGCACGTGGCCCATGAGGGACTCGTCCAGGGTCAGGCCCGCCTCGCGCAGGGCCAGCGCGTACCCGGCGAAGCGGTCGCGCGAGGTCTCGGCGGCGCCCTCATCTTGGACGCCGATCGTGGCGATCCGCCTGCATCCCTTGGCAATCAGTTCGGCGGTGGCCGCGGCGGCGGCGGCCACGTTGTCGATGCCGACGTGGTGTTCGCGGCCCGCGGCGATGCGTTCGCCGTGCTCGCCGACGAGGACCAACGAGAAGTCGCGGCGGCGTTCGGCCACGTCTTCGGCTTCGAGGCCGAGGGGGCTCATGATGAGGCCGTCGATGGCGGGCAGGCGGATGCCGTCGAGGGCTTCGATCTCGCGGTCGCGCTGGCCGCGGGTCTGGGAGACCAGGACGGTGAGGTTGCGGTCGTGGGCGGCGTCGACGAACACGGCGGCGAGTTCGGCGAAGTAGGGCTCGGCGAGACTGGGGAGGGCCAGCGCGAGGACCCCGCTGGAGCCTTTGCGCAGTTGGCGGGCGGCGAGGTTGGGGCGGTAGCCGAGTTCGTCGATCGCGACGAGGACCTTCTCGCGGACTTCGGCGCCGACCCAGCCGGTGCCGTTGACGACGTTGGAGACGGTCTTGGGGCTGACGCCGACGCGGGCGGCGATGTCGGCGAGGGTGACTCGTGCGCGCGCCATGGGACTCCCTGAAAAAACGGTTTCCGCGGGGTCGATCTCGGCCGCCGCGCCTGTTACATTCAACGTTGAATCATACACCTCAGGGAGCTTCGTCTATGAACGACCAGTCGCCTACATTCGACATTCGAGCAGCGCAGCAGGAGGTCGCGCGGCTGCGCCCGCAGATGCTGCGGGACTCGTTCCTCGATCTGAGCGGGCAGTGGGGCTTCGCCCACGACGACGCGAACGCCGGACTCGCCGAGCGGTGGTTCGACGGCCGCGACCTGCCGCAGTCGATCACCGTGCCCTTCCCGCCGGAGTCCCCCGCGTCCGGAATCGGGGCCACCGGGTTCCATCCGGTCGTGTGGTACCGGCGCGAGATCACCGCGGCGGACCTGGCCGAGGTCGGGCACGAGACCGGCCGCAGGCTCCTCGTCCACTTCGGAGCCGTGGACTACCGGGCCGAGATCTGGCTCGACGGGCGCAAGGTCGGCGCGCACGAGGGCGGGCACACCCCGTTCACGGTCGACCTCACCGACGAACTCGGCGGGGCCGACGCACCGCGCGTCCTGGTGGTGCGGGCCGAGGACGACCCGCTCGACATCGCCCAGCCCCGCGGCAAGCAGGACTGGCACGAGGAGCCGCACGCGATCTGGTACCAGCGCACCACCGGGATCTGGCAGCCGGTGTGGCTGGAGTCGGTGGCCGAGCTGCACATCGAGCACCTGAACTGGACCAGCGACCTCACGAACGGCACCGCCACGGCGCACGTGACGCTCAACCGCAGGTCCGAGGCCACGGTGCGGGTGCGCGTCGCCCACGGTGACACCGAGCTCGGCGAGGTCACCTCGCGCGTCGAGGGCACGCAGGTCAGCGTCACGGTCCCGATCGCGGGCCAGAACAACGGCCAGCACTACGAGGGGATGCTGTGGCGGCCGGGCTCGCCAACGCTCCTGGACGCGTGGGTCAGCGTCGAGGGCTCCGGCGGCGGGGACGTCGTGGCGAGCTACCTGGGGCTGCGCTCGGTCGCGGTCGAGGGCGGGAGGTTCCTGCTCAACGACCGACCGGTGGTGCTGCGTTCGGTGCTCAGCCAGGGCTACTGGCCCCAGTCGCACCTCGCGGCCCCTTCGGAGGCGGCGCTGCGGCGCGAGGCCGAGCTCATCGGCGAACTGGGCTTCAACTCGGTCCGATTGCACCAGAAGGTCGAGGACCCGCGGTTCCTGTACCACGCCGACCGGCTCGGGCTCTTGGTGTGGGGCGAGATGGCCGCGACCTACACGTTCTCGGACGTCACCGTGCGCCGCACCGTGGCCGAGTGGACCGAGGCGGTGCGCCGCGACGCCGCGCACCCGTCGATCGTGACCTGGGTGCCGCTCAACGAGAGCTGGGGCGTCCAGCACCTCGCCTCGCGGCCCGACCACCGGGCGCTGGCCGAGGCGCTGTACCACCTGACCAAGGCGCTCGACCCGACCCGGCCGGTGATCTCCAACGACGGCTGGGAACTGGGCACCTCGGACCTGTGGACGGTGCACGACTACGAGTCCGACACCGAGGTCCTGGCCGAGCGCTACGACGTCTCGGAGGAGGAGCTGCGGGCCTACATCGCGGGGATCGGCCCGGCGGGCCGCCGCATCCGCCTCGAAGGCACTGTGGACTCGGGTGAGCCGGTCATGCTCACCGAATTCGGCGGCGTCAAGTGGACGACCGGCCCGGCGGCCGCGAACGCGTGGGGCTACTCAGAGGCCTCCAGCGCCGAGGACTACGACCGGCGGGTGGGCGACATCCTGCGTCCGGTGCAGCGCGGCACGATCGGCGGCGGGCGCGAGCAGGGCCTGTCCGGTTGGTGCTGGACCCAGTTGACCGACACGCTCCAGGAGACCAACGGGCTCCTGACCGAGGACCGCGAGCCGAAGCTACCGATCGAGCGGCTGCGGGCGCTGATCCTCGGGACCGACCAGAACTGAGTCGTTGCCCCCGAGTGGGGCCTGTGATAGCGTCACGCCAATAGTTCAGCGTTGAACTGGATCGCCTCAGTTCAACGCTGAACTACCCCTGGACGGGCCCCACCGGCCAGGTATCGAGGAGGATCCATGAGAAAAATGAAAGCGGTTGCAGCCCTTGGCGCCGCGGCGGCGCTCGGCCTCACCGCGTGCTCGGGCAGCGGCACCCCGCACGAGGCCGCCACCGTCTTCCCCAGCGACACCAAGGCGGAGATCACCTTCACCTGGTGGGGGAACGACGAACGCGCCGAATGGTTCAACCAGGCGCTCGACCTCTTCAACGAGGAGTACCCGAACGTCGAGGTGGTGCGCAACTTCAACGCCTGGGGTGACTACTGGACCTCGCGCAACACCGAGGCCGCAGGCCAAGCGCTCCCCGACGTCCTCATGATGGACGCCGGCTACCTCGGCGAATACGCCGACAAGGGGCTCTTCCTCGACCTCGGCGCGTACGAGGGCGGGCTGCTGGACACCAGCGGCTACGCCGACACGCTCCTTGAATCCGGGACGGTGAACGAGCAGCTCGTGGGCGTCCCGATGGGCTACAACGCCTGGTCCATGATGTACAACAAGGACCTGCTCGACGAGCTCGGCGTCCCCTACCCCACCGATGACATGACCCTCGACGACCTCGAAGCGTACGTCCTCCAGGTCAACGCGGCCGGGGCCACGCACGACCCGAAGATCTACGGCGCCGCCGACTACACCGGCGGGCTCCCCGGATTCATCTACGACCGCATGCAGCACGGCGAGCCGGTGTTCACCGACGAGGGCGGGGCCGCGTTCGACAAGGGCGACGTCACCGACTACCTCGACTCCGTGGCCGACCTGCGCGACGCAGGCGACTTCTACCCCGTCGAGCGCTCGGTCGCCCTCGACCCGCTCGGCGGCTTCCTCGGCGGCGAGGCCGCCCTGTGGTTCAACTTCTCCACCACCGTGGCCCAGGCGATGAGCGACATCGGCACCGAGAACATCGGCATGGTCCAGGCCCCCACCGAGAACGGCCAGCACGTCCTCGCCGACCACCCGAGCATGCTGCTGAGCGTCGCGGCCAACTCCGACGAACCGGACGCCGCCGCAGTGCTGGTCGACTTCCTCGCCAACTCCCCCGAGGTCAAGGCCATCTTCGGCGCCTCGCTCGGCGCTCCCCCGACCGAAGAGGGCCGCGCGGCCGTCGAGCAGTCCTCCTCGGACCTCATCGACTTCACCTACCTCGACTCGATCGCCGACGAGATCACCGAGCCCTACCCGCTCCTGCCGTCCGGGTACGGCTCCATCGAGGCCAAGTGGGGCGACCTCCACGAGCAACTGCTCTACGGCGACATCACCACCGAGCAGTTCGCCGACGAGCTGTTCTCCGAGATGGACATGCTGCTCGGATGACGACCCTCCGCGACCCCGGCGCCCCAGC
The DNA here is from genome assembly GCF_040645615.1 of Glycomyces sp. NPDC046736. Classification (NCBI taxonomy): domain Bacteria; kingdom Bacillati; phylum Actinomycetota; class Actinomycetes; order Glycomycetales; family Glycomycetaceae; genus Glycomyces; species Glycomyces sp. NPDC046736. Next base: position 141,118 of record NZ_JBEYYO010000008.1, read on the forward strand.
GCGGCGCCGCAGGCGATCCCGCGCCGACGGCGCCGGGTACGCGTTCCTGTCCCCCTGGCTCCTGGGGTTCTTCGGCCTCACCGCCGGACCCATGATCGCGTCGCTGTACCTCTCGTTCACCGACTACAACCTGTTCACGCCCCCGACCTTCGTCGGGATCGAGAACTACACGCGGCTGCTGTCGGACACGAACTTCCACCAGGCCGCCAAGGTCACCGCCCTGTACGTGGTCTTCGGGACCCCGATCAAACTGGCCGCGGCGCTGGCGGTGGCGATGCTGCTGCACAACTCCCGCCGCGGCCAGGGGTTCTACCGCTCGGCGTACTACATGCCCTCGCTCATCGGCGGCAGCGTCTCCATCGCGATCGTGTGGAAGGCGATGTTCATCGACGACGGCATCGTGGCCCAGATCGGCGAGGTCTTCGGCGGGACACCGGCTTCCGACGGCGGCTGGGTCGGCGACCCCGGACGCACGCTGCCGATGCTGATCCTGCTCACCGTGTGGCAGTTCGGCGCCCCGATGGTGATCTTCCTGGCCGGGCTCAAACAGGTCCCCACGGAGCTGTACGAGGCGGCCGAAGTGGACGGCGCCGGACCGGTGCGCCGGTTCTGGAACGTGACGCTGCCGCTGCTCTCGCCGGTGCTGTTCTTCAACCTGCTGCTGGAGACGATCCACGCGTTCCAGATCTTCAACTCCGCGTTCATCATCTCCAACGGCTCGGGCGGCCCCGCCCAGTCGACCCTGTTCTACACGCTGTACCTGTACTTCCGCGGCTTCCGCGACTTCCAGATGGGGTACGCCTCGGCGATGGCCTGGGTGCTGGTGATCGTGGTCGGGCTGATCAGCCTCCTGTTGTTCCGCAGCTCGAAATCGTGGGTGCACTACTCGGGAGACGAACGATGAACCTCACGCAGGCCGCGCCGCGCGCCGAGCAGTCCGCCAGGCTCAGGCGGCGGGCCCGCGGCCGCCGCACCGGCGGCTCGATCCTGTTCCACGCCTTCTCGCTCGCGGTGCTCGTGGTCATCCTCTACCCCGCGGTGTGGATGCTCATGAGCTCCTTCAAACCCAGCAACGAGATCATCGGATCGGTCAGCCTCGTGCCGACCGACGGGGGCTTCCAGAACTACGCCAAGGCCCTCCAGGGCATCGGCGGGGTTCCCTTCTGGACGTTCGTGGCGAACTCGCTGATCCTGGCCGTCGGCTCGGTCGTCGGGATCCTGCTGTCGTGCTCGTTCGCGGCCTACGCGTTCGCGCGCGTCAGGTTCCGCGGGCGGAGCGTGTTCTTCGTGTGCATGATCGCCACGATGCTCCTGCCCTTCCACGTGGTGATCATCCCGCAGTACATCGTGTTCAACGAGCTGGGCATGATCAACACCTACTGGCCGCTGCTGCTGGGCAAGTTCCTGGCCACGGACGCGTTCTTCGTGTTCTTGATGATCCAGTTCATCCGCGGCCTGCCGCGCGAACTGGACGAGGCCGCGGTCATCGACGGGGCCGGGCACCCGCGGATCTTCTTCTCGATCATCCTGCCGCTGATGAAACCGGCGCTGGTCACGAGCGCGATCTTCGCGTTCATCTGGTCGTGGAACGACTTCTTCGGACCGCTGCTGTATCTGAAGGAACCGGGCATGTACACCATGCCGCTGGCGCTGCGGCTGTACGTGGACCAGACCTCGACCAGCGACTACGGCGCGCAGATGGCCATGGCGATCCTCGCGCTGCTGCCGGTCCTGCTGTTCTTCTTCGCGTTCCAGCGACAGCTCGTCGGCGGCGTGGCGACCCAGGGGCTCAAGGGATGACCTCGCACGCAAGGGAAGCCGAAGCGGAGGAGCGGCGCGAGACCGCCGGGGCCGAGCGCCTCCTCCGCTTCGGCGGCGGGTCCGTGGGCCTGTTCGGCGAGATGATCGTGGTCGGCCTCGTGGTCACCGCGCTGGCGCTGCCGCTGGTGAGCGCCCTTCCGGCGCTCGCGGCCGGGGCGAGGCACCTCGACCGGCACCACACCGACCACGGCGACGGGCTCGCCGAGCTGTTCGGCGCCTCTTGGAAGGCGCTGCGCGGCGGCTGGGTCGCAGGGGTCGCGACCGCGATCGTGGTGGGCCTGTTGGGGATCAACGTGGCGCTCGGCGTGCAGGGCCTCGTCCCGGGCGGCACTGCGCTGGCGGTGGTCAGCGGGCTGCTCGGCGCGGTGGTCGTGCTGGTCGCGGTGCGGGCCGCGTCGCTGTGGGAGCCGGACTCGGACTGGCGGGAGCTCTTCGGTGAAGGCGCGACCCTGACCTGGGCCGATCCGGTCGGGACGGTGTACCTCGTCGTGGGGCTCGGCGTGGCCGGGGTGGTGGCGTGGATGTTCCTGCCGCTCATCGTGATCACCCCGGGCATGGTCGCGATCGCGATGCTCGCGGCGCGCAAGCGGGCCAACGCGCCGATCTGACCGTTTCATCTTCTGGACGGACTCACCGCCGGGGTCCCGTTTGCCCATAAAATCGACACATGCATATCTGCTTATTATGCGACATCCGGGCGGCATCACCGGTGTCGCCTTCCCCGGCAACAGAAAGCAGTACCCACGATGCAATCCCTCCTCACCCGCACCGCCGTCGTCGGCGCCACCGCGGCGCTGGCCGTCCTGGTGACCGCGACCCCGGCCGCCGCGCACGTCACCATCTCCGCGACAGACACCGTCGCGGGCGCGTACACCCTGCTCACCGTCTCCGTGCCGCACGGCTGCGAGGGCGAAGCGACCACTGCGATCGCCATCCAGATCCCCGAACCGCTCAACGCCGTGACCCCCAGCGCCAACCCGGGCTGGGACGTCGAGAAGGTCATGGTCGACCTGCCCGAACCGATCGCCGACAGCCACGGCAACGAGATCACCGAACGCGTCGACCAGGTCGTCTACACCGCGAAGACCCCGCTGCCCGACGGCATCCGGGACGCCTTCGAGCTGTCGCTGCGCCTCCCGGAAGAGACCGCGGGGCAGACGCTGTACTTCCCGGTGGTCCAGACCTGCACCGGCAGCGACCATCCCTGGATCGAGATCCCTGCCGAAGGCCAGAACCCCGACGAGATCGAGTCCCCGGCACCCTCGATCACCGTCGCGGCGGACGCGGAGGACGCGGCCGCCGAACCGGCCGCGGTCGTCGAATCGTCCGAAGAGGACGGAAGTGGCTTCATCGCGTACCTGGCCCTCGGCGTGGCCGTCGTGGGGACCGCGCTCGCGGCCTTCGCGCTCGTGCGAGGGCGGCGGCAGGCGTGAACGCCGCCCGCTCCCGCACGCCGGGGCGGGCGGTCCTGCTCGCCCTGGCGGCCCTCGTCTTCGCGCTCGCGCCCGCCGCGCCCGCGAACGCGCACGCCGCACTCGTCTCGACCACGCCTGAGAGCCAGGCGGTGCTCGACACCGCGCCTGAGGAAATGATCCTCAGCTTCAACGAGCAGGTGCAGCCGGTCCCCGAGGGGACGCGCCTCATCGACGGCGACGGCGGCGAGCAGGTCCTCGCCGCGACCTCCAGCGATCTCGACGTCGTGATCGACCTGCCCGACCTCGCCGATGGGGCGTACTACGTCAATTGGCGGGTGATCTCGGCCGACGCGCACCCGATCTCCGGCGTGCTGGCGTTCACCGTGGGCACCGGGGCCGCTCCCCCGCCGCCGAGCGACACCGCTCCGGCCGAGACCGAGCGGCCGTGGGAGGTGCAGGCAGCGACCGTGGCGTACTACTTCGGGCTGCTCGCCTTCGCCGGTTACGCGTTGTTCCGCAACGCGATCGCACGCGACTTGGCGCCCGCGCGGCCCAGGCACCGGCTGCTGCGCGTCAGCGGCCTGGTCGCGATCTTGGCCGCGGCCCTGTCGATCCCATTGGGGGCATTGGAACTAGCCGGGCGGTCGGTTGGATCCATATTGGATTTCGAGGCGTGGACGGGAACCGTGCCGAACGGGGCGATCCCGCAGCTCGTGGTCACCGCGGTCGGCATCGGGGTGGCCTATGTCGGTGCGGTCCAACGGGTCGGGTCGGTGGCGGTGCTCGGGGCAGCGGCGGCCGTGGTGGCCCCGGTGTTCCTCGGGCACTCGCGGGGCACGGACCCGCGCTGGCTCATGCTCGCCGCCGACACGGTCCATCTGGCGACCGCCGCGATCTGGGTCGGCGGCCTGGTCGGGATCAGCGTGCTCCTGGTGCTACTGCACCGTGGCCGAGGCAGGCCGAGGGACGCGGCGACCGTGGTCGCGCGGTTCTCCGTCTGGGCCGGGTACAGCGTGCTCTTCCTGGGCGCGAGCGGCCTCGCGATGGCTTGGGCGGTGCACCGGAGCTGGACGAGCCTGTTCGAATCCGAGCACGGGAAGGTGCTGCTGGTCAAGCTCGGGCTGGTCACGTGCGCGCTGGCGCTGGCCGGATGGAACCGGTACCGGCTGGTGCCGCTGATCCGTAGAGCCGATGCGCGGACGGGGCTGACGCGGTTGCGGCGCGTGGTACGGGTCGAGGCCGTGGTGCTCACGGTGATCGTGGCGTTCACCGGATTCCTGGTGCACCTGCCGCCGGGAGCAGAGCCGAAACCGCCGCCACCGGCAGCGCCCGAGCTGAGCGAGCCGGTGACGACACCGGTCACGCTGACGGTGCCGCTCGGCGACGGCGAGGCGGTGCTACAGGGGACGGTGGGCGGGGTCGGCGAACACACGTTCGCGATCACGCTGACAGACGCCGAAGGGGTCGCGCTGGAGCCGCTGGAAGAGCCGGTGGTGACCGCGTCGCTGCCTGAGCGGGACTTCGGTCCGGTCGAGGCGCAGATGCACGAGTTCGGCACCGGCCAGTTCCACAGCATCCTGGACCTGCCGCTCACCGGCGCTTGGCAGCTGACGATGCAGGTGCGAGTCTCCGAGTTCGATTCGCACACTGCGACATTCGAGGTAACGGTGACTTGAGCGCGGTCGTGCGCTCGGCCCGTCTCGGTGGGCCGATCATGCCGCGCACCACTCCGCGTCGAGGTCGAGACAGGCGATCCGGATAGTGCCCAAGACGAACCGAATCTCGTGGGAGCATTGCGATCCCGCCGGGAGAATCTCGTCAAGGAGCACATACCGCAGCCCTCGATACAGAGCTCCGATCTCGGCTTCACTGTCGAGCAGCACCGAGAACTCGGTGACACCTTCATAGTGGATCACCAAGCGCGGCGTGCCTTCCTCGCCCGGCCCACGGAACACCACGCGGGCGCCGATACCGCCGTCACCGGGCTCAAGCACCACGGAGTCGAGGTACAGCGACTTCATGCAGCGGTCGCCGAACTTGTAATGCCCTGGGTCCCTCGCGAATGCGGCAGCGCCTTCGGGAAGCTCGTCGCCGCTCTGTTCAAGCCATTCCAGGTACGGCGTGGGGTCCAGCGCGGAACCGAACTCGGTTTCCTGGATGTCTACGAATCGCATTGGTCCTTCTGAGGGTTTGACGGGTGCGGGTTCATTGTGAGCCAAAGTCAAAGGCGGCGGCGACGGCGGGGTGGGCGGTCGGGCGGGGTCGGTTGGCGGGGGTTTGGTTCGAATGTGGTTGGGACGCTTGGGATGTGAGGTTGAACGTGAGGATTCTCTAGTCTTATGGGTGATGACGGCCCGGGTGGTGCGGTGGATAATTGAGGGTACGTACAGGGTTACGGATTCAGTGCAAGCGAACGAGATGTGTTCAATTTAAAGCAGACTACGACAGCCTCTGGCCGCTCGTACCGCCCACTGATGTTGAGACCAGTATCCCCATTGGAAGGGGAACGTCCGTCTCCGCTTGGACCCTGGGCTGGTACCACCGTCATCGATGCCTACGGGTATGTGACGACAGAGCGAGACGACTTGGTGGGTCTCGCCGGCCAGTGCAGGCATAGTTCCGTAGCAAGACTCTCGATACGTACGCCCGCCACCGAACCGTGCAGGACGCGAGAAAGGAGTGCAGACACAAGCGACCAGGAGCGAGTGCTCCCTGGTGGGGACACCCCAGATTGGACAGACTGGGCGCGTGCCCGCTACGCAGGCTACAGGTACAGAAGTGTCGCCAGGCGCTGGAAGGCGCTGGCGGTCAGTAGTGACGGAAGGAGGTGTATCGGCCATGACGACTACAACCGTGTCTTCAGTATCGGCGGCACACACCGCGACCACGATCGTGCCCTCACACGCACACCGACCGGGCTACACCGACCACGTGAACGCCACAGCGAACAGCGACACCACCGGCACCGCCACGAGGCTCCAAAGCACTCGGGGCACATCAGCACGCCCCGCGCACGGCCGCATCGAAACGGAAGACCGCAACCTCACCGCCCGCCCGAACCTCGGCCCGAACCGCCCCGGCCACGACCGCGCCGCCGCAGCACCCACGCACCCCGCAGTCGCCGCCCGCCCGAACCTCAACCCGAACCGACCGGGCCCCGACCACCCCACGGCGACACCCGATCACCCCGCAATCGCCGCCCGCCCGAACCCCGGGCCGAACCGGCCAGGCAGCGCTGTCCCTGCCGGAACTCTTGCCTAACGGGCGAACGTCACGTGAACCACCCCGCTCGGCGCAGCCTCGGTGGTGACCTTGTAACCGCGCTCGAACTCGCGCAGGTCGGCCCACAGGTTCTGGCCGCGGCCGAGCAGGATCGGGACGACGGCCACGTGGAGGCGGTCGACCAGGCCCGCGGCGAGATACGAGCGCACCAGGCTGACACCGCCGCCGACACGCACGTCAAGGTCCCCGGCGTCCTCCTTGGCGCGTTCAAGCGCGTCCTCAATGGAGGATTGCACGAAGTGGAAGGTGGTGCCGCCCTCCATCTTCAGAGTCGGACGGTCCTCGTGGGTGAGCACGTACACCGGGAAGCCGAAGGGCGGGGTGTCGCCCCACCAGCCCTGCCAGTCCGGGTCGTTCGGGTGGTCGTGCAGACCGAACATGCCCGCGCCCATGACCTCCGCACCGACGTTCTCGAAGTACTCCGCCGCGTAGTCGTTGTCAAGCCCGGTGGTGCCTTTACCGGTCTGTCCGAGCACGCGTTCGCGGAACGTCCGGGTCCCCACATACGTTGCGGTGAGCCGGTTCCAGTCCTGGCCTATCGGGTCCTCAGGCGTCTGGTCGGTGGTGGTGGCGTAACCGTCGAGGGAGATGTTGAGATCGACTCGTACCTTGCCCATGTCTCGCTCCTTATGCGTAGGTGTGCCCGACATACTCTCATCGGCCACCGACAATAGCCCTCAAGATCGCGGCCGTCGACTCGTCCGCCGGGTAGTACGACTCGATCGCGATGCCCTCCAGGGTGATGTCCTGCGGGGTGCCGAAGGTCGTGATCGTGGAGAAGAACTTGAGGTCGCCGCCTTCGTGGCGGACGATCATCGGGGTGGCGATCTCCTCCTCGGCGGAGACGGATCCTTCGGGGCCCCAGGCCAGGAACTCCTCGTACAGCGCGGCGATCGCGGGGTCGCCGGTGCGCTCCAGTTGCCGCGAAAGGCGGCCGCGCAGCACGGCGCGGACCTGGTCGAGGTTGACCAGGCGCGGGGCGAGCCCGTCCGGGGAGAGCGCGAGCCGCACCAGGTTGACCGGCGGTTCCAGCAGGCGCGGCGCGATGCCGGTGAGGAACGGGTCGAGGGCGCGGTTGTGCGCCACGAGGTTCCAGCCGCCGTCGATCACGAGCGCCGGGTACGGCTCGTGCGCGCGGATGACGGCCGTGACCGCCTCGTAGGCCGCGCCGAGGTCGCGGGCGGTGAACGCGCGCTCGCGGTACTTCGGTGCGTGGCCCGCGGCCAGGAGGATGCGGTTGCGTTCGAGCAGCGGGACGTCCAGGCGTTCGGCCAGGCGCAGCACCATCTCGGCGCTGGGCCTGGACTTGCCGGTCTCGACCAGGCTCACGTGCCTGGCCGAGACGTCGGCGGCGATGGCCAGGTCGAGCTGGCTCATGCGCCTGCGCTGCCGCCACTCGCGCAGCAGCTCCCCTGCCTTGGTCACAGCATGAGGCTATTGGGCACCGGCTCGGGGGCGCCTTCGGGGATCTCCTGGAAGACCTCCACATGCTCGGCGATGCGGTCGCCGTCGAAACGCCACACGTCGGCCACGGCGATCCAGTGCCCGGCCCACGGCAGTCATGCGCCCCAGTGTTCCCGGCGGCGTCGGGATTGTCGATGACATCGGATTTCATGGTTCGGGCGCGCGTGGCGGTGGGGGATGGTGCGGGCGGGGTGTTTTAGGATAGCCTAATTTCACATAGTCGAGCCTAATTCGAATGGGGAGGCCGCGTTGCGACCGACAGCGGCGGAAATCGCTCGGACCTTGGTCCGGGGGCGTTTGAAGGGGGCCTTGCGGTTCACGGACGGGACGTCGCAGACGCGGCTGTGCCATGCCACGGACCGGGTCGGGCGGCCGATGCTGCTGTCGGCGCGGGGGAACGAGCTCGCGAAGCGGCTGCGGGCGAGTGCGCTCGGCGAGCCGCCTCATGTGTGGCTCACGGTGGACGACCTGCCGCCGATCAAGGGGGCGCCGAGCCTGGGGCGGGTGCGCGTCTCGGGGTCGCTGCGGCAGGTGCCGAAATCGGAGACGGAGGAGGCGGTGCTCGACTTCGCCGAGTCGAATCCGGTGTCGCAGCTGTTCGACGTGGGCAAGGGCGTCACGTTGCACCGCATGGAGTTGCGGGGTGTCTCGCTGCGGCGCACGGGGACCACGGAGCTGATCGACCTGGCCGAGTACAGCGGCGCCGACCCCGATCCGCTGCACGAGTGCGAGCGTGAGCTGCTGGAGGATCTGGCGGACCATCACGGCGAGCAGCTCGACCGGCGGCTGCGGCGGCTGCTCGCCGACGCGGGTGTCGAATGCGCCGAAGCGCCGCGGGTGGCGCGGATGGACCGGTACGGGTTCGTGGTCGACCTCGGCGACACCGGCCCGTCGAGATGGGTGCGCATGGAGTTCCCGCGCGCGGCGCGGAGTCAGCATGATCTCGCGCATCTGATGCACCCGTTGCTGTTCCACCACCACCATCACCACGGCCCGGAGTGAGGTGTCCGAGGAGGGCCGTGCGCGAGCCTGCCCGGGAGAGCCGGTCCGTTGATGCAACCGCGTGTGCGAGGCATCGCGTCTGTATCACGCCTGCACTCGATCAGCGGAGGAACGCACACTATGGGACGGTTGAGCAGATTCGCCTGCGTCGGCACGGTCGCGCTCGCCTTGGCGGCCTGCACTGACGGCGGTGAAACCGCTTCCGGCGAGAGCGACGAGCTCCTCCGTATGCTCAACGAGAGCCGTCGTCTCGAAGCGGAGGTGGTGGCGCTCGAATACCGCTACATCGAACGCTGCCTCGAAGACCGGGGCCACACCGTCCACCAGCCGCGCGACCTCATGACCTGGGAGCCCGCCGAGATCACCGCGATCGCGCCGGCGAACCCGCACGCCCGCTCGCTGCCCGAGCCCGACATCGCGGCCGAGTGGGGTTTCGGAGTCTGGATCTACGACGAGCAGGCCGATCCAGATGCATGGAGCGAATACGAGGACGCCACATGGCCCGAGGCGTCCGAGGACACCTGGAACGAAGCAGACGACAGCGAGTTCATGGCCCTGAGTCCCGAAGAGCAGTACTCCTGGTACGTCGACTTCCTGGGCCGCGCCCAGGCGATGTGGTTGTACGGAGAGCACTTCGGATTCGAGGCGCCCGATGAGAACCTGCCCGAGGACGACGACGGCGAGATCGTGATCGACGAGGACATCTCCGAGGAGCCGCCGCCGGGCGGCTGCACCATGGAGATGATCGAGGAGTTGTACGGGGAACCGCATCTGGTCTCGACCGAGGGCGGCACCGCCGACAGCGTCGACGGTTACGTCGAATGGGCGTACCGCCCCGCGGTCCCGCTCGCCGACGTGTCGCCCCTCTACTCGGTCGAGGCCGCGATCGAGCAGGTCCAGACGGTCCTCACCGCCGACTTCCGCGGCCAGATCGCCGCCGAGGAGGACCGATTCCTGTCGTGCGTGGCCGATCGCGGCTACGGCGCCTGGGACTTCGAGGAGTCCGGCGGGCTCAACGTCCACGGCTACTGGGGCCTGATCTACGACGGCGCAGACTACACCGACGGCGACGGCGGCCCGTTCCCCGACCCTCCCTCGGACCTGCCCTTCGACTTCGAGTCGCTGCGCGGCCTGGAGATCGCCATGGCCGTCGACTTCGCCGAATGCGCCGACGACTCCGGGTTGCGCGAGGCGGCCGAGACCAGCTGGACGGACGTCAACCGCGACTACTACGAGTCGGCCGAGACCGCGATGTTCGCGTGGCAGGAGGAGATGCGCGGCGTCATCGAGCACGGCCAGGACCTGCTCGACGCCTGACCTGCGGTTCAGGTGAGGCTCTGGATCGCGTAGAGGACGGCCAGCGCGATGGCGAGGGTGCCCAGGAGGCGGCGGAGGAGGCGTTCGGGGAGGCGGGGTTGGATCGCGGCGCCGAGGTAGCCGCCGACGAGTCCGCCTGCGCCGCAGGCGATGCCGAGGGCCCATTCGGGGGCGACGTCGCCGGGGGCGGTGAGGCTCAGGACGGCGTAGGCGAGGCAGCCGGCGATCGAGGTGACGAACGTCGACAGGAGCGCGGCCGGAGCGACGGCGGCGACCGAGAGGCCCGCGCCGACGAGGATCGGGCTCAGCAGTGAACCGCCGCCGATCCCGTAGACACCGCCGACGCAGCCCGCGCCGAAGGCCAGCGCGAGGATCAGCCTGCGGCGGAGCGCGGGGCGGGTCCGGCTGGATTCGCGGCGCGGGAGCAGCAGCCAGACCCCGAGCGGCCCGAGTACGGCGGCGGCGCAGAGGCGGAACAGGTCGGGGTCGGCGAGGAGGTGGACGCGTGCGGTCGAGCCGACGAGCACACCGGGCAGCGCGCCGAGGATGAGCGCCCCGGCGAGCGGCGACCGCAGCGCCCCGGACCGCGCGTAGCGCATGAGCGCGCCTGGCCCGGCGACCACGTTGTACAGCAGGTTGGTCGGCGTGACCGCCGGGTTGGGCACGTGGAAGACGCTGAGCTGCACCGGCAACAGGAACACCGCCCCCGAGACCCCGGCGGGGGCGGTGACGACGGAAATGACGAACCCGGCGGCGAATCCGAGGAGCAGTTCCATGTCAGCGGAGGCCGCGATGGCGTGCGGTCATGGGCGGCCTTCCGGTGGACGACGAAACGCCGATAACTCTACTGAATCAGTAGGATTAATGGAAGCGGGGCAACACGCCTCCCACATGCGGAGACACCGAGCGCAGGGCACGCGGGCGGCGGGCGGCCTGACGCGAGTCCGAGGAGCGGAACGGCCGCGACCGGGCCAGCTTCGGCGATACGGCCCGAGTCCTGCGGCAGCGGTCGGGCCGCGTGAGGATCGGCGCGCTGTACTCGGCCGGTCCCGGGCATCGCGGCGTTCGGGAGCGCACGGCGTGACGCGGCGCCGTGCGAGAGGACGAGCCGGGTGTTCTTGTCGGGGCGCGGCTACGGGTTCGGGCCTTCGGGGTGGCGGAGCGAGAGGGCCGCTAGTTTCGCCGCGCCGAGCTCGGCCGGGCCTGCTTCGGTGATCGGGGCGTTCGGCCAGGTTTCGGCGAGGCGGGTGCGGACGCTTTCGCGGACCGGGGCGCTGCTGCGGAGGACGCTGCCGGACAGGACGATCGGGGTGTCCTCGCCCGGATCGCGGACCTTCGCGACGGCTGCGGCGAGGTGGGCGGCGGCCTCGTCGAGGATCGCGCGGGCGAGTTCGTCGCCCGCGAGCGCGGCCTCGGTCACGAAGGGCGCCAGGCGATCGAGGCTGCGGGGCGGGCGGCGATGGATCGCGGTCACGAAGGCGTCGGAAGCGGCTGCGCCCCTTGTGCCGGGTTCGAGGTCGGTGAGCGAATCGGTGCCGCGACTCGGGTCGGATTCGGCCTTTGCTCCGAGTCCGGCGTTCACCTCCGTCACCACCAGCTCCGTCAGTCGCGTCGGCGGCAGCCCTGCCTGGAGCCGCATCGCCGTATCGGCGGCGGCCCTTCGGCCTATCCAGAAGCCCGAGCCTCGGTCCCCGAGGAGCCAGCCGAGGCCGTCTCCCACACGAGTGATCCGGCCCGCGTCGATTCGGGCCGCCGCCGCGCCCGTTCCGGCGATGAGGACCGTGCCGAGCGGAGCGTCCGTACCTGAGGCGAAGGCGACTTGCGCGTCGCCTATCGCCTGGACCGGGCAGGTGAGGCCGGCGGCGTCCCAGGCTCGCTGGAACGCCGCCGTGGTGTCGGGCTGGTCGAAGCCGCCGACCCCGGCGAGGCCGAGGACGGCGGCCGCGATCTGCGAAGGATCGATACCGGCCAGGGCGTCGTAGAGGGCGCGGGCGACCTCCGCGGCGGCGAGGTCGGGCGGGACGGCCAGCGGGTTGCCGCCGCCGGCGCGGCCCGTCCCGACGGTCTGGCCGTCGAGGGTGGTCACGATCGCGCGGGAGGAGGTCCCTCCGACGTCGAGGCCCAGTACCAATCTCATGGGATCAGCATGACCCCAGGTCGGTCCACTGCGGCGTCCACCCCGGCTCGGAGCCCTGGGTCCACCAGTTCGCCCGCCACAGGTGCGGGCCGTCGCCGGACTTGGGGCCGCTGGGGTCGCCGTTCGCGCTGCGCTCGTGGACCACGGTCTGGCCCTCGGTGTAGGACGAGGCGAAGGCCCAGTTCGGGGAGTCGTCGCAGTCGGCCTCGCCGGGCGGGTCGGTCGGATCGGTGGGCGGGTCGGTGGGGTCGGTCGGCGGGTCCGTCGGCGGGTTGGTGGGACATTCCCCGCCGCCGGTACCCACGGTGTCGGTGTGCTCGGTGCCGTCGGCGCGGTAGCCGGCGACCAGGGCGTTCACCTCGGCGGGGCTGAGGACCTCGCCGGCGGTGTGCAGGACGTAGTCGACCTGCTGGTGGTAGACGCTGGTGCCGCTGCCCACGTGGGCGGCGGTGTCGATGAACCAGAGGTTGAAGTTGATGGACATGGGGGTCTCCGGGTAGTACTTCCCGGAGTGGTCGGCGAAGAGCTGGCCGTCCACGTAGTACTTGACGTGGCCGTCGGCGACGGTGAACACGAGGTCGTGCCAGCCGTCGAAGCTCTCACGCTGCGAGGTGTGGATGTTGTCGGCGATCCACGGCTCCTCCTGGTAGGTCTTCCAGGTGGTCTGGTAGAAGATGGGGCCGGTCTCGCCCCAGCCGCCGTTGGGCAGGTACTCGAAGTCGATCTCCCCGTAGTTCGGGTCCATCGGCGCGTCCAGCGGGGTAATGGTGAAGAACGTCTCGACGAGGTGGTCGCCGTCGGTCCCGCTCACCGGCTCGTCCGCGAACTTGACGCGGGCCGCGTAGGTGCCTTCGAAGAACTTCTGCTGGTGGAACAGCTCGGCGTGGCTGGTGCCGCCGCCGGTGCCGTCGGTGGCGGCCCGGAGCTGGAGCCCCTGGGAGCCGTCCACAGTGGGGAACGAGACGTTGCTCGCGGGCCAGGCCGCACCGGGCACGCCCGGGCCGCCGGCGTTGGTGCGGACGGTCCAGCCGCGGGCGGCGATGTCGGGGTCGGAGGACGAGTCGTAGGCGAAGTCGTCGAACAGGACGCCGTCGCAGGCGGCCGGCTCGGCGGCGTCGGCCGTGCGCTGCTGCGCCGTGGCCGTGACGACCCCGGCCGCGGTGACGGCGAGGACGGCCGCTGCGACGCCGGCGATGCGGCGGCGCGGGGCGTGGATGGTTGACATGATGAGCTCCCTTTCCGGTTGAACTCTGATCGGATGGACGGGGTTCGGAGGAATCAGCGGACCGCGCCGGCGGTCAGGCCGGAGCGGATCTGCCGTTGGAACAGGATGTAGGCCAACAGGACCGGCAGGATCGCGATGATCAGCCCGGCGAACAGGCCGGAGAAGTCACTGCGGTAGCCCTGGCTGACGGCGAGGGCGGCGAGGCCCTGCGCGAGCACGTAGCGGTCGGGGTCGGGGTTGAGCACCAGCGGCAACAGGTACTGGTTCCACAGGCCCAAGAAGTTGAAGATGCCGACGCTGACCATCCCGGGGCGGGCCATGGGGAGCATGACCTTGAAGAACACCCCGGTGTGCGAGCAGCCGTCGATGAACGCGGCCTCGGCTGTGGCCGTGGGGAGTCCGCGGAAGAACGCGTGCAGGAAGAACACGGTGAACGGCAGCGCGTAGGCGGCGTACACGAGGATCAGCCCGTGGTAGGTGCCGAGCATGCCGAGCTGGTTGACCACGAAGAACAGCGGGACGAGGGCCAGGAACACCGGAAAGAGCATCCCGGCCACGAGCAGGTAGTAGACGAGGCGGTTGCCGGGGAAGTCGTAGCGGGCCAGGCAGTACGCGGTCAAAGCGCCCAGGAGCATCACCAGGACCAGCGCGCCCCCGACCACGATGAGCGTGTTGAACAGGTAGCGGCCGATCTCGGCCTCCTGCCACGCGCGGGCCCAGTTGCCCCACTGCGGGGAGGCGGGCAGGGACCACGGGCTCGCGAAGATCTCCGCGTCGGTCTTGAGCGAGGAGACCACGGCCCACAGCAGCGGGAGGGTGACCAGCGCGGCCCAAACGATGAGGACGAGGTGGAGGACGCCGCCGGAGACTCGTTGCTTCATGCGAGTTCCACCCGCTCTCTCTTGGTGGCGCGCAGGGCGAGCGCGGTGAGGGTCAGGGTGATGAAGAACAGGGTCACGCCCATCGCCGAGGCGTAGCCGAACTCGCCGTAAGTGAACGCGGAGCGGTAGAGGGTCAGGCCGATGACCTCGGTGGCGTTGTCGGGGCCGCCGGGGCCGACGGTCATGATCTGGACCAGCGCGAACCCGTCGAGGGCGAGGATGCCGAGGTAGACGTAGGCGACCTGGACGCTGTCCCACACCAGCGGGAGGGTGATGCGGCGGAACACGGTGAACCGCCCGGCGCCGTCGAGGGTGGCGGCCTCGACCACGTCGGCGGGCACCGAGTCCATCGCGGCGGTGAAGAGCACGACGTAGAAGCCGACGGCCGACCAGATCATGACGGCGGTGACCGCAGGGAGCGCGCTCGCGGGGTCGGCGAGCCAGGCCCGTTCGAGCCCGCCGAGGCCGATCGCGCCGAGCACGCCGTTGAGGAGCCCGTTGCCGGGCGTGTAGACGAACTGGAACAGCACGCCGAGGATCGCCACCGACAGCAGCTGCGGGAAGAAGTAGACGATCCGGTACAGGCCCGAGCCGCGCACGCCGCGCCCGCTTCGGCGCATGCCGCCGCCGAGGGTCAGGCACGCGGAGAAGAACAGCGCGAGCACGATCGTGGCGGTCGGGACGACCAGGAGCATGAAACCGTTGTTGCGCAGGGCCGAAAGGAAGAGCTTGTCGCTCCACAGGTCGGCGAAGTTGGCCAGGCCCACGAATCCAGCCTCGGCCGACAGGCCGTTCCAGTCGGTCAGCGCGAGGTAGAACGCCTGGGCGTAGGGCGATACGACGAAGACGCCGTAGAGGAGCAGGGGCGGCGCGAGCGCCCCGATCAGGAACCGGTACTTGCCGTGTCGCATGGCTCGGGCCTCCCCTGCGTGCTCAGCGCTCGTACTTGACGACGGAGTCGTCGGCGGCGAGGGCGTCGGCGGCGGCCTGGATGCGGTCGGCCCATTGCTGAGCGTCGGCGCGGCCGCCGAGGAGTTCGCCGGTGGCGGTGTCCACCTCGACCGCGAGCTCGGGGTACCAGGTGCGGTACTTGTAACCGAAGACGTGCTCACCGGCCGACTCCAACGTCGAGGCGACGGAGGCGAGACCGGAGGAGAGGTCGAGGCCCTCGGTGGCCCCGCGCACGACCGGCATGGCCTTGGCCGACTCGGCGAAGCCGCGGGCGACCTCGCCGGAGAACAGGCACCGCAGGTAGTCGAGGCCGCCGCGCGGGTTGGCGGCCTGGGCCGGGACCAGGAACGACTCGCTGCTGGCGCCTTGGACCGCGCCGTAGGGCAGCGCGTCGGCCGAGGTCAGGGCCGGGACGGCGGCCAGGGTCATGTCGAAGCCGTCGGGGGTGACGCCCTGCTGCTCGCCTTCGATCCACGAGCCGCAGGGGATGAACGCGGCCTGGCCGTTGCACCAGGCGTTCTGGGCCTCGGTGTGCGAGAGCCCTTCGGAGCCTTGGAGGATGTGGCCGCCGGTGACGAGGCCGTGGATCGCGTCGGCGGCGGCGAGCATGCCGTCCTGCTGCCACGCGCCGGGTTCGAGGTTGTCGACCGCGTAGACCAGGTCGAGGCCGCCGGCCTTGGCGGCGAGGGACTGGAGCGGGTCCATCATGTACTCGGGGTACTTGCCCTGCCAGGTCCAGGGGGCGATCCCGGCGCCTTTGATCTCTTCGCAGAGGGCGAGCATGTCGTCCCAGGTCTCGGGGGCGGTCCAGCCGTGCTGGTCGAACAGGCTCTGGGAGTACCACAGGCCCCAGACCACATAGGAGTAGTTGAGGAAGCGCACGGTGCCGTCGAGCGTGCCGTCCTCGACCACGCCGGGCAGGAGCAGGTCGCGGACCTTGACACCCGGGTCGTCGACGCTGGGGGCGTCGAGGAGTTCGGCGAGGTCGGTGAGCTGGTCGGCGGCCGCGAGCGCGGCGATGTCGAGGCGTCCGGCGCCGGAGTTGTCCACCACGTCCGGCGGGTCGCCGGCCACGAAGCGGGGCTGGAGGACCTCGCCGACCTTCTGGAGGCCTTCGTGAGTGACGGTGGCGCCTGGGTGGCGCTCCTCGTAGAGGGTCACGGCGTGCTGGGTGTACTCCTCGCCGTAGCCGCCGTTGAACATGACGACTTCGAGGTCGGCGCCTTCGGGGACGCCGAGCGGGTTGTCCTCGGTGACGGTGCCCTTGGTCTGCTCGGGCTTGTCGCCTCCGGCGGTGACGCAGCCGGAGAGCACGGTCGCTGCACCGGCCACTGTGGAGAGTCGCAAGAGGGTACGACGGGAGGATGGGAGGTTCATGAGGGGCCTTTCTACAGGTCGGAGAGGTTGGGAAAGCCGCTAGGCGGAGCGGCGGATGCGCCCGGCGTAGCGGGCTTCGAGGGCGAGGTTGTGGTCGTCGCCGCCGGGGATGTTGGCGGACAGGTAGACCGGAGGGGTGTGCCCGGCGTCCACGAGGCGCTGCACGGCCTCGCCGACGACCATCTGGGCCAGCACGGCCGAGGTGACCGAGGAGACGGCCCCGACCGCGCCGCCGCCGGGCAGTGGCATCGCCGCGTCGCCGTAGGGGGCGCCGTTGTCGAGCACCACGTCGGCGATCTCGGCGAGTCGGCGGCCCGACGGGTGGCGGGACGGGGTCTTGGCGCTGTGCTCTGCGGAAGTGAAGGCGATCAGGGGGTGGCCCTTGTCCTTCACCAGGAGCGCGAGTTCGACGACCACGCCGTTGATCCCCGAGTTCGAGGCGATCGCGAACACGTCGTCGGACTCGGCCGGGACGGTCGCGTACAGCTGGTGGGCGATGTCGGGATTGCGTTCGAGGAACGGGTCTTCGAGCGTCGAAAGAGGACGGCCGCCGACGAGCACCAGGTCGCGCAAAGCGATCTTGTTGGAGGGCACCAGACCTCCGGCGCGCCCGGCGAGCTCCATCGCGAGGGCCTCGGAGTGCCCGGACCCGAACGCCTGGAGGACGCCGCCCGCGGCGATCGAGTCGGCGATGAGGCGCGCGGCCTCGCTGACCGCGTCGACCTGCCCCTCCCCCACGCTGCGGATGGTCTCGCTGACGAGATCGAGATAGGCCCGGCCGGTGATGCGGGCGGTCGGATCGGTCACTGGTCCTCCTGAGATCGGTTGCGGCGGTTGCGATTCGGTTCGTCGGCGAACCGGTGGGCCTGCACGGCCCTGGCGGTGACCTCGAACGCCTCGGTGGTGCGCTCATAGGTGCGCTGCGCGACGGCCACGTAGATGAGGTCGAGGACCAGGAGCTGGGAGTGCAGGGCCGAGAGCGCGGCGAGACGGAACGTGGTCTCGTGGACGGCGGTCGTGAGCACCACGTCGGCGGCCTGAGCCATCGGGGAGCGGTCGAACGAGGTCACGGCCACGGTGAGCGCGCCCTGCTCGCGGGCCTCGGCGAGGACCTCGACCACTTCGCGGGTGCGGCCCGAGTGGGAGAGCCCGATCGCCACGTCGCCGGGGCGCAGCAGGGCCGCGTTGGTCAGCGCGGTGTGCGAGTCGGGCCGGAACCAGCAGGGAACGCGGATGCGTTCGAGGCGGAAGGCCAGCTCGCGCGCGGCGGTGCCGGAGCTGCCGAGGCCGAGGAGCTCGACGCGCCCGGCCTCGGCCACGGCCGCCGCTACGCGGTCGATCCGTTCGAGGTCCACACGCGAGGCGGTCTCCTGGATCGCGCGGGAGTCGGCGCTGGCCACGATGTCGAGGACGCGGTCGAGCGGGTCGCCCGGCTCGATCTCGCGGTCGATGTCGGTCTCCCAGCGGGCCTGCTCGGCGCGCCCGCCCTCGGCGGCCAGCGCCACGCGCAGTTCGGCGTACCCGGAGAACCCGAGCACCCGGCAGAACCGGGTGACCGTGGCGGTCGAAGTGCTCGCGCGCTCGGCGAGATCGGCGATCGACGCCCGCGCGGCCCCGTCCGGGTCTTCCAGGATCTGCAACGCGACCCGTTGCAGCGCATCGGGAAGCGTCTCCAACTCAGTCCGCAGCCGCCCGACCACGCTCTGGTTCCGCACCGTCGCCGTCACCGAAACTTCCTTTCATCGAGCTTTCCTTATGAAGAAAATTACGATGAACAGCGCGCCAAGTCAACCTTTGAAGATAATTAATTTCATCGAAACGAATCGCCGCAGGCAGCGCCCGGGCGCGGGCTGCCGCGGCGGGCTATTCGGCGGCGGGCGGGTTGGCGGTGAAGCGGCCGTTTCTCTCGGCGGAGCGGTCGCCGAACTTGTCCAGGTGCGGCGCGAGCTCGTCGGTGATGAGCAGGTCGGTGCGGGTCTGGCCGTCGCGGTAGGCCGCGCGGCCGACCATGTGGGCCGCGACGGGGGCGGTCGCGAGCTGGAAGAACGCGATGAGCACCATCGTGGTGATGTCGACGACCGTGGCGATGCGGATCGCGCAGCCGATGAGGACCAGCAGCAGGCCGAGCACCTGCGGCTTCGCCGCGGCGTGCATGCGGCTGAGCAGGTCGGGGAAGCGCAGCAGCGCCACGCCCGCGGCCAGGCTGAGCAGCGCCCCGGTGATCATGCAGACCGCGGCGATCGTGTCGAGGACCCCTTCGAGCGTCACGGCTTCTCCTTGGTGACGAAGCGGGCCACGCCGACCGAGCCGGTGATGCCCAGGAGCGAGACCACCACGAGCACGGGCAGCGCGGTCGGGTCGCGGGTGAACGCCGCCTCGGCCAGGATCGCGGTGGCGGTGATCGCCAACAGCACGTCCGTGGCGACGATGCGGTCCAGGGTGGTGGGTCCGCGCACGATCCTGACCAGGGCCATCGCGCAGGCGGCGATGAGCAGGACGGCGACGGCCACGGCGACGTAGGTCATGGCGCTGGCTCCTCTGCGGGTGTGTTGACTCGGCGCAGCTCCTCGTCGGAGCCGATGGCTCGGATCAGCCGCGCCTCAACGTGCAGGACCTCGGCGCGGAGGCGTTCGAGGTGCTCGGCGTCCTCGACCCCGAGCATGTGGATGTACAGCGTCCCGGTCTGCTGGTCGGCCTCGGCGATGAGGCTGCCGGGCACGAGCGAGACGGCCTCGGCGACCAGCGTCATGTTCAGGTCGGACTTGACCCGCAGCTGCACGGCCACGATGGCGCTCTTGGGTTCGCCGGGGCGGAACGCCAGGAGCGCGACCCCGAAGCTGGCGACCACGAGGTCGTAGAAGAACTTCGCGAAGAAGCGGATGACGCCCAGCGGGCGGACCTTGCCGCCGAACTTGACCGGCGGCAGCGGGAACACGATGAGGATCGCGACCGCGATGATCGCGCCGGAGATCGTGTTCAGCCAGGTGAACTCGCCCCACAGGAGGTTCCACACCAGGACGAGCCCGACGATGGCGGTGATCCGGCTGCGGATCCGCTCGCGTTTGGTCAACGGCTGAGGACTCATGGCGCACCGTCCGGGAAGACCGCTTCGATGTAGGGAGTGCGCGACAGCAGGTCGGCCGCCGCTTCCGAGGTGATGTCGAACAGGGGGCCCGCGACCACGGTCAGCGCGACGCTGAAGGCCACCAGCGCCACGGTCGAGCCGACCATGAGCTTGGGCAGCAGGATCGTGGAGCCGTCGGCCTCGTCCTCGACCGTCGGCATGTCCGGGTGGGGCTTGCGCCAGAACGCGAGATTCCAGACCCGGCCGATCGCGTACAGGGTCAACAGGCTCGTGACCACGCCGCCGACGACGACCGCCCAGACCAGGCCGCCGGACTCGTCCACACCGGCCTGGAGCAGGCCGAGCTTGCCGAGGAAACCGGAGAACGGCGGGATGCCCGCGAGGTTGAGCGCCGGTATGAAGAACAGGATCGACAGGACCGGCGCGAGCTTGGCCAGGCCGCCGAGCCGGTCGAGCGCGGTCGTGCCGCCGCGGCGTTCGACCAGCCCTGCGGCTAGGAACAGCGTGGTCTGGATCGTGATGTGGTGGGCGATGTAGAAGATCGCGCCCGACAGTCCGGCCTCGGTCGCCAGCGCCACCCCGAAGAGCATGTAGCCGATGTGGCTGATGAGCGTGAACGACAGGAGGCGTTTGATGTCGGACTGGGCGACCGCGCCGAGGATGCCTATGACCATCGTCAGCAGGGATATCACGAGGAGGACGTCGGCTATTCGCCCGTCGGGGAACAGGAGCGTCTCGGTGCGGATCACCGCGTAGATGCCGACCTTGGTGAGCAGGCCCGCGAAGACGGCGGTGACGGGCGCGGGCGCGGTCGGGTAGGAGTCGGGCAGCCACGCGCCGAGCGGGAACACCGCGGCCTTGATGCCGAAGGCGAGCAGGAGCATGCCTTGGAGCAGGAGCCGCAGGTTGTCCGGTAGCTCGTCGAAGCGCCCGGCGAGCTGCGCCATGTTCAGCGTCCCGGTCGCGGCGTAGACCAGGCCGAGGGCGCTGAGGAAGATCACCGAGGACAGGAGGCTGACCACGACGTAGGTGGTGCCCGCGCGGATGCGGTTCTCGGTGCTGCCCAAGGTGAGCAGCACGTAGCTGGCGACCAGGAGGACTTCGAAGCCGACGTAGAGGTTGAACAGGTCGCCCGACAGGAACGCGTTGGTCACGCCTGCGGTCAGGGCGAGGTAGGTCGGGTGGTAGATCGACAGCGGGGTCTCTTCGTCGCCGTCGGCCGCGCCCTGGCCGATCGAGTAGACCAGGACGCAGAGGGTGACGGCGGTCGAGACCACGAGCATGATCGCGGCCAGTTTGTCGGCGACCAGGACGATGCCCAGGGGCGGGGGCCAGCCGCCGACGGCCACGATCTGGGGGCCGTCGGTCACGGTCATGTACAGCAGCGCCGCCGAGACGGTGAGCGTGGCGGTGAGCGCGGTGAGGCTGACGGTGCGCTGGAGGCCGGGCTTGCGGGCCATCATCAAGGTCAGCGCGGCGCCGAGCAGCGGGATGACGACCGGGAGCGGGACGAGTGCGTTCATCGGCGAACCTGCTTCCCGGGCGGGCAGTCGTAGACGGGGTTGGGGAGATCGTCGTCGTCGCTCTCCTCTTCCTTGGCGTGGGGGCCTTCGTCGCGTTCGGCGAGCTCGATGATGCGGGTGTCCTCGGCGTCGTCCTGGACCTCGTCATGGCCCAGCAGCTGCCAGCTGCGGTAGGCCAGGGCCAGCAGGAACGCGGTGATGCCGAGCGTGATCACGATGGCGGTGAGGATCATCGCCTGCGGGAGCGGGTCGCTCATGCCCTCGACGGGGTCGTCGCCGACGATCGGCGGGGTGCCGAACGAGCCGCCCATGAGGATGAGCACGTTGACGCCGTTGCCCAGGAGGATCACCCCGATGAGGATGCGGGTGAGCGTGCGTTCGAGCAGGAGCGAGACGCCCGCGCCGAACAACACCCCGATAACGATCACGTAGACCAGGTTCGGGGTCATGCGGTCTCCTTCTCGGGCAGGGACAGGGCGTCGGGTTCGTCGTTGGTCTCGCGGTGCCGGTCGATCTCCGCGCCGAGGCTGCGGAGGATGTCCAGGACCAGGCCGACGACGATCAGGTAGACGCCGATGTCGAAGAACGTGGAGGTGACGAAGTGGAGGTGGCCGATCAGGGGGAGCTCGAAGTCGAGGATGGCGCTCTGGAGGACCTGGCCGCCCAGCAGCATCGAGGCGACGCCGGTGCCGACCGAGACGAGCAGGCCGGTGCCCAGGAGCTTGCCCGCGTCGATCGGGGCGGCGGCGTTGAGCTCGGACCGGCCGCCCGCGAGGTAGCGGATGGCGAGCGCGAGCCCGGCGACCAGGCCGCCGGCGAAGCCGCCGCCGGGGTCGTTGTGGCCGGTGAAGAGCAGGTAGATGGAGAACAGGACGATGGTGTGGAAGAGCAGGCGGGTCACGACCTGGAGGATGATCGCCTGGTGGCTGCCGTCAGTCTCGGGCCGCGAGAGCCATTTGACGTGCTCGCCGGTGACCGGCGGGGCCGGGCGTGAGCCGCCGCGGCGGTGCATGAGGCGGTCGCGTCCGAAGATGAGGCTCGCGACGCCGGTCGCGGCCACGAGCAGGACCGCGATCTCGCCCATGGTGTCCCAGGCGCGGATGTCGACGAGGATGACGTTGACGATGTTGTGGCCGCCGCCGTAGGAGACGGCCAGTTCGGGGAAGAGTTCGGAGATCGGGGCGGCCTGGCGGCCGCTGACGGCCACGTAGGACATCCCGGCGGCGACGATGCCGACGGCGATGCCGATCGCGACGCGGAACCGGCGGACCTTCTTGAGCGGGCGCTCGGAGAACCGCGCGGGCAGGCGGCGCAGCACCAGCACGAACATGACGATGGTGACCGTCTCGACCAGGAACTGGGTGAGCGCCAGGTCGGGGGCGCCGTGGAAGATGAACAGCGAGGCCACGCCGTAGCCGGAGACGCCGGTGAGGACCATCGCGGTCAGGCGGCGCTTGGCGAGCGCGGCCGCGATGGCCGCGGCCACGATGACCCCGCCCGAGGCGATCTGGAGCGGGGAGTCGAAGAGCCGGATCGCCAGCGGCCAGGGGCCGTCGAAGGCGAGCAGGCCTCCGGCGAACAGCACCAGCGTCACGAGGATGACGCCGAGGTAGAACGGCAGCGAACCGCGCTGGGTGCGGCCGGTCAGTTCGACCGCGGCGCGGTCGACGCCGCCGAGGGACTGCTTGTAGACCTGACCCGATTTGAACGGCAGTTTCAGCGAGCGCCAGGCGCTGGTGCGGTCCAGGACCAGGAAGAGCCCGAAGCCGACGGCGAGCGCGAGGGCCGAGAAGCCGAGCGCGGGCGTGAGGCCGTGCCACAGGGCCAGGTGGTAGACGTGCTCGGTCTTGGGGTAGAGGTCGGCGTAGGGCGAGAGCAGGCCGTCGGCTCCGGCGGCGAGGAAGCCCGCGACGAGCCCGGCGGTGGCCAGGAGCAGCGGGGCAGCGATGAAGCCGGGGCCGGCGGACGCGGCGTCGGTCTCCTCGGTGTCGGGTTTGCGGGCGAACGCGCCCCACAGGAACCTGAGTCCATAGGCGACGGTGAGCGCGGACCCGGCGAGGAGGACGACGAGCATGGCCCGGCCCCACGTGCCGCCGTCCCAGAACGCCTCGAGCATGGCCTCTTTGGCCACGAACCCGAGCGTGGGCGGGAAGCCGATCATCGAGGCCACGGCCACGGCCGCGACGCCCGCGAGCAGGGGCCTGCGGGCGCCGAGGCCCGAGAGCGAATAGATCTCGCGGGTGCCGGTGGTCTTGTCGACGATGCCGACGATGAGGAACAGGGCGGCCTTGAACATGGCGTGCCCGGCCAGGAGAGCGGCCCCGGCCAGCGCCGCGGTGCGGTCGCCCGCGCCGAGGACGATGCTGATCATGCCGAGCTGGCTGACCGTGCCGTAGGCGAGCATGAGCTTGATGTCGGTCTGGCGCAGCGCGGTCCAGCCGCCGAACAGGAACGTGAGCCCGCCGCAGACCCAGATGACCTGCTGCCAGGGCAGGTCGGCGGCGAACGCGGGGGTGAGCATGCCGATGAGGAACACGCCGGCCTTGACCATGGCGGCGGCGTGGAGGTAGGCGCTGACGGGCGTGGGCGCGGCCATGGCGCTGGGCAGCCAGAAGCTGAAGGGGAAGATCGCCGACTTCGAGAGCGCGCCGAGCAGGACCAGGACCAGGGCGATCACGAGGTACGCGCCGCTGGGGAGGTGATCGGCGACCTCGGAGAGGCGGTAGGTGCCCGCGTGCTCGCCGAGCATGATGAAGCCCATGAGCATCGCCAGGCCGCCGAGGGTGGTGACCAGGAGGGCCTGCATGGCGGCCCAGCGGCTCGCGGCCTTGGTGGGGTCCTGTCCGATGAGGAGGTAGGAGAAGACCGAGGTCAGCTCCCAGAAGACGTAGAGGAGCAGGAGGTCGTCGGCCACCACGAGGCCGAACATGGCCCCGGCGAAGGCCACGAACACGGACGCGAAGCGGCCGAGGCCGGCGTCGTGGCGGGAGAAGTAGTGGGCGCTGTAGGCGAGCACCAGGGCGCCGATGCCGCTGACGATGAGCACCATGACCCACGGGAACGTGGTCATCTGGAAGGAGATCTCCAGGCCGAGCTGGGGCACCCACGGGTAGATCTCGGTGAGCGCTTCGCCCGATCGCATTGCGCCCGTGTGGGTCAGGGCCCACACGAACGTCGCCGCGGGGACGGCGGCGACGACGTACAGGGCTTTGGGGCCCAGCCAACGGACGAACGCGGGCGCGGCGATGGACGCCACGGCGAAGCAGGCAAGCAGGACTAGCAAACGACCCCCCGGGAAAAAGATCACGCCGACTTGGCACGACCTTATCCGCTCGGACGGACGCGCCGCCAAACTCGACGCTCAAGAACCCGGATTGTCTCCGGACTGCGACGCGAAAACCTGCGGCGCTGTCCTCAAGGCACGCAGAAACATGCACGAACATCACAAGCGCCCCCTCCGGATGAGCGGAGGGGGCGCCTGGAGTTTCAGGAGTCGAGTGGCCGGTTCACGTTGCCGGGTCGGCGACGAACGCGAGACCGACGAGTGCGGCGCGGACGAGACCGGCGCGAGGTAGCGGTCTATGCCGTCGAAGTGCGAAATGTCGGCAGGGTCCGCGAAGCCGACGAACGCGGGACCGACGAGTGCGGCGCGGACGGGACCGGCCCGCGCGGCGCCGGTCGAGCCGGCCGCGGTGCGCAACGACGGCCGCGCCGCTTGCCGGACCCGCCTCGGTGCGTGGCAGCGGTCGACGAGCGCGAGACCGGCGAAGAGCATGCGGCGGGGCGGCGGGGCGGCGGTCGAGTCTGACCGCCGCTACGTCGCGGCAAGCGTGAGGCCGAGCCGCTCTTGGCGGCCCGGCTTCGTCACGCTACGTCGCGGCGGCCGATCAGCGCGAATGTGAGGCCTACGAACGCAGCCAGGTAGAGGCCGAGCAGTCCGGCCGCTGCCGGGCCTGCGAGGACGTCGAAGACTCCCGGGGTGGCGGTCGAGCCGCTCGACGAGGCACCGAGCGCTCCGGCGAGGGAGCCCGCGCCCGAGCCCGGGAGTCGGTCCGTCACGACCTCGAATCCGTCGATGAGGCGCGCCGCGCCCCGCAGCAGGTTCTCCACCGCGAGCGTCCACAGCAGACCGAGCCCGACGCTGAGCGCGGGGCCGCGCGTGAGGGCGCCGAGGAACAGGCCCGCCGAGGCCCACATGCCGAGCACGAGCCTGGCCCCGGCCATCGACGCGCCGAGGTCGCCCCAGGCCGGAGCGACGAGGTCCTGCGACTCGATCGCGGCCACGACCGCCGAGAACCCGAGCGTCACGGCCGTGCTGACCACCACGAGCGCGGCCACGCACACCCCGATCGCGGTCATGGTGCCCGCCGCGGCCGCAGCCCGGCCGGGTCCTTGCGTGAGCACGGTCTTCCAAGTGCCCCAGCCGTAGGCGCTGCCGACGGCCAGCGCCGCGAAGATCATCGCGATCGCGCCGCCGAACATGGGCGTGCCCTGGATGACCGTCGCGGGCGCGGCCTGCGGCAGCATCGACGCGAGGATCTCGTCCATCGGGCCGCCTTGGAACGCGTCGGGGTCGCCGGTGCGGTAGGCGATGTAGGGGAACGCGAACGAGAACAGCGCCTGGAGCGTGAGCCACACCCCGCCGAGCACCCAGGTCGCGGGCCAGAGCGCGAGCCTGCGCAGTTCGGCGCGGGTGCTGTCGGTCCATGCGGTCATTTCCGGGCCTCCGTCATCGTCAGGAACACGTCTTCGAGCGAGCGTTCTTCGACCGCGACCGAGTGCACGTCCACGCCGTCGGCCACGAGCTCGCGCACCACGGCGGGCACGTCGACGTCGTGGGCGTCGCCGGTCAGGACGGTCTCGCCGCGGTCGTTCTCGGCGAGGTCGAACGCGGCCAGGGCCCGATGCGCGCGCTCGACCGGTTCGGCGCGCACGGTGAGCTTCCGGGCGCCGCGCAGGTCGGCGACGGTGCCTTCGTAGGTCATGCGCCCGTCCACGACCACGCCGACGCGGTGGCAGCACTGCTGGACCTCGGCGAGGAGGTGGCTGGAGAGGAGCACGGTCTGGCCGTCTTCGCTGAGGGCCTGGATCAGGCGCCGCATCGAGGCCATCCCGGCGGGGTCGAGGCCGTTGGTCGGCTCGTCGAGGATCAACAGGTCGGGCTCGCCGAGCAGCGCGGCGGCCACGCCGAGGCGCTGCTTCATGCCCAAGGAGTAGGTGCGGAAGCGATCGGTGCCACGCTCGGTGAGCTCGACGCGTTCGAGAGCCTCGTCCACGGCGGCGCGGCCGAGCCCGCGGTAGCGGGCCGCGACCAGGAGGTTGTCGACGCCGGAGAGATAGGGGTAGAAGCCGGGGCCTTCGATGAGGGAACCGGTGCGGCGCAGCGCATCGGGGCTGCCGGGGGCGAGCCCGTGGACCTGCGCGGTGCCGCCGCTGGGCTTGACGAGCCCCAGCAGCATCCGCAGCGTGGTGGTCTTCCCCGCGCCGTTGGGCCCGAGGAACCCGTAGACCTCCCCGCGGCGCACGGTCAGACTGATCGCGTCCACGGCGGCCCGGTCGCCGTAGCGTTTGGTCAACCCTTCGGTCGACACGATGTGGTCGTTCATGCCCTCATCGTCGCGCCGCGAGACCGGCCCGGCATCAGCGCGAGAACGTAACCGCACCTCAGCCCGGTGACGTACGGCCCGGGGTTTGCGATCTCGACCCCGGGGTAACCACCGTCCATCCTGCACAGAGGAGGCACCCCATGGCCACGTTCCAAGCCGTCTTCTACCTCATCGCGATCGTCCTGCTCGTCCTAGCGGCCCTCCCCCGGGCCACCCGCCGCACCCGAGGCATCGGCCTCGCCCTCCTGGCAGCGGCCTTCGCCCTCACCGCCTTCGCGGCCCCGACGATCGAAGCGGGCTTCTGACCCTCACCGGTCAGTCGTCGCGGTCGGCGTCCTGTTCGACGCCGAGGGTCCAGTAGGCGGTCAGGTGGACGTCGGGGCGGGGGAGGTTCCAGGTGTCGAGGGCGAGGCGGCGGAGGAGGGTGATCGCGTCGCGTTCGGCCGCGCCCCAGAGCTTCGTGCCGGGGCTGGGCGCGGGTAGGGTCGCGGCCACTCGGGCGAGGGCTGCTCCGGGACGGTCGCCGCCTCGGTGGAGCCAGGTCAGCGAGGTGCCCGCGGTGGTGGGGAGCGACTGCTCGTCCTCGGGGCCGGCCACTTCGACGATGACGCGGACCGGGGCGTTCTCTGGTGCGTGTTCGAGGATCGCCGCGATCGCGGGGACGGCGGTCTCGTCGCCGAGCAGGAGGTGCTCGGGGGCCTCGGCGTCGACCGTGTAGGCCGGGGTTGGTCCGAACCAGATGAACTCGTCGCCTTCGTCGGCGTTCGCGGCCCAGTCCGAGGCGGGCCCGGCCTCGGTGTGGAGCACGAAGTCGATGTCCACTTCGCACGCTTCGGGGCGGGCTTCGCGGATGGTGTAGCGGCGCAGGGCTGGTTTGTAGCGGGCGTAGAGGCTGCGCGCGGCCTCGGCGGTGAACGGTCGCGGGAGCTCCACGCCCTCGTCGTAGAAGTACGCGGCGATGTGCTGGTCGGTGCCGTTGCTCTCGAACTGCGCCAGCTCCGGGCTGGTGAGCGTGACCCGGCGCATGTGCGGGGTCACCAGGCGGGTGCGGCGCACTGTGGTCACCCACAGGCGTCCGGGACGTCTTGTGTTGCGGTGCTTGGTCATCGCTCGCCTTCGAGTGAGGGTGGTCGCCAACGCTTGCAGCAGAAGATAGCTTAGCCTAAGCTAACTTTCGCTCGCATCCGCTTCCGTCCCCGAGGAGTCATCTTGCCGACCACCGCCTCCGACCGCCGCTCGTTCCTGTTCAGCGCCACCGCGACCACCGCGATGCTCGGCCTGTCGGCCTGCGGCGTCACCGCCTCCGGCGACGGCGCCGGGGACGAGGAGGTCGAGACCCGCAAGATCGAGACCGACAACGGCACGGTCGCCGTCCCGGTCGACCCCAAGCGGGTGGTGGCCGCCGAGAACTGGACCGCCTACATGCTCGTCGACCTCGGCATCATCCCCGTCGGCGTCGCCGACGGCACGCTCAACCCCGCGACCGTGCCCCAGGAGGTGCACGACCAGTTGGCCGGGGCCGCCACCATCGGCGCCCCCGGCGAGCCCAACGCGCAGGCGATCGGCGCGCTCGAACCCGACCTCATCATCGACCAGTTCTACTCCGAGAAGACCGCGCCGCTCAGCGCCATCGCGCCGGTCGTGTTCTACCTGTGGGCCGGGGACATCCCGTGGCACACGCAGATCGACCGGATCGCCGAAGCCGTCAACCGTCCCGACGCGCTCTCGCAGGCCAAAGAGGAATACGCCGCGCGCATCGACGAGATCGCCTCCGGCTACGCCGACAAGCTCGCCGACACCGTCTGGGGCATGGTCTCCGGCGGCCCGAACGGGACCTACTTCCTCGGCTCGCCGCTGGCGACCGTGCTGCGCGACCTCGGCGCGACCCTGATCTCGGCGCTGCCCGAGGACGAGGTCGGGTTCCTGGAGAAGTCCTACGAGGAACTCGACCTGCTGGAGGAGTGCGACGTCCTGGTCCACCCGGTCATGTTCGACGGCAGCTACCCCGCGCCCACGCAGGAGCTGCTGGACAACCCGGTCTGGCAGGGCCTCGGCGTGGTCGCCGAGGGCCGGGCCTTCCCGTTCGCGCACTACGGCGTCGGCACCTACCGCTGGGCGGCGGGCGCACTCGACGAGATCGAGTCGATCCTCAAGGAGCTCTAGGGACTCAGGGAACGCGCCGGGCCTCGCCCGGCGCGTTCGCCGCCCGCTTCGTTGTCGGCCTTCAGCGTCCGTCGACCGCGCTCGACACGCACGTTCGCCGGGTCCGTTGGACGGGCCCGGCGTCCCGCGTCTTCAGCGGGCCTTCCAGCGCCGCACCAGCAGCACCGTCAAATACAGGCCGCCGAGCACCGAGCAGGTCGCGCCCACCGGGACCCCGATCGCGGCCGAGTCCGGTTCGGCCAGCGCGAGAGCGGGGAACGTCTCGCTCCACCAGACCGCGACCGGGAAGATCCGGCCCGACACCAGGTGCGCGGCTCCCAAGAGGACCGCGCCGGTCAGCGCCGCCGCGCCCGGCCCGGTCCCGGGGATCCGGGCCAGGCGCGAGGCGATCTGCGGCGCGACCAGCGCGATGAAGGGGATCGGGCCGGTCGCGGCGACCGTGGCCCCGCACAGCGCGACCCCCACGACCGCGAGCGCGAGGCGCGACCGGTCGGGACGCAGGCCGAGCCCCACGGCCGCCTCGTCGCCGAGTTCGAGCATCCGCAGGCGCCGCCCGAGCAGGCAGGCGGCGGTCAGCAGGAGGGCCGCGGCCGGGCCGAGGATCGCCACCGACTCCCAGCCGCGGCCGTTGAGCGAGCCGATGAGCCACAGGTGCGCGTCCTGCGCGGTGCGCAGGTCGGAGCGGGTGAGCAGGTACGAGTTCACCGAGCCGAGCATCGCGGTGACGCCCAGGCCGACCAGGACGAGCCGCACCGCGTCGTTCCCGTCGCGGTAGGCCAGCAGGTAGACCGCGAGCGCGGTGGCGAGCCCGCCGGTGATCGCGCCGGGCGCGACGAGGGCGGTGCCGCCGGTGAAGGCGATCGTGAGGATCGCGCCGGTCGAGGCGCCCGAGGTGAAGCCGATGATCTCGGGGCTGGCGAGCGGGTTGCGCGCCAGGCTCTGGAAGATCGCGCCGCTCGCGCCCATCGCGGCCCCGGCCAGGAGCGCGAGCACCGCTTGGGGCAGGCGCTCTTGGGTGACGAAGTGGACGGCGAGGCGTTCGCCGGTGCCGTAGAACAGCGCGTCCGCCACGTCGGGAGGTGCGATCGGGTAGGCGCCGACCAGGAGTAGGACCGCCACGATGGCGAGCGCGGCGGCGGCGCTGGCGAGGCCGTAGCCCAGGCCGCGGCGGCGGAGGCGGAACGAGACGCGTCCGGGCAGGCGCACGGTCCATGCGCCCCTTGCGGTGTGGTTCGCACTCACAGCCTGGGGACCTTTCCTCGGCGGACCATCGCGATGAACACGGGAGCGCCCAGCAGGGCGGTCACCGCGCCGACTTCGAGTTCGCCGTCGGGCAGCACGACGCGTCCGGCGATGTCGGCGGCCAGCAGCAGGCACGGGGCGAGCAGCATCGAGTACGGGATGATCCAGCGCTGGTCGGGGCCGGTGAAGCTGCGCACGATCAGGGGGATCACCAGGCCCACGAACCCGATCGGGCCCGCGGCGGCGGTGGCCGAGCCGCACATGAGGGTCACGGCGAGGAGGCTCAGTATTCGGGTCCGGGTCAGGCGCACGCCGAGCGCGCGGGCGGTGTCGTCGCCGAGCGCGACGGCGTTGAGGGAGCGGCTCAGCGTCAGCGCGATCGCGATGCCGCCGAACGCGAACGGGACCATTCCGGCGAGGACGTGCGGCGCGTGCCCGGCCAGGGAGCCGATGGTCCAGAAGCGCAGGTGGTCGAACGTGGCGGCGTCCAACGCGGACACCGCGGCGACGAACCCGGTGAGGCAGGCCCCGATCGCGGCCCCGGCGAGGACGAGCCGTACCGGAGAGGATCGGCCGCCGCCGGTGCGTCCGATGAGGTAGACCACGGCCGCGGCGATGAAGGCGCCCGCGAGTGCGAACCAGACGTAGCCCGCGTACGCGCTGATCCCGGCGCCGACGGCGAGCACGACGGCCGCGGAGGCTCCGGCGTTGACGCCGAGGATGCCCGGGTCGGCGAGCGGGTTGCCGGTGAGCGCCTGCATGAGCGCCCCGGCAAGCCCGAGCGAGGCGCCGACCATGAGCGCGAGCAGCGTGCGCGGCAGCCGCAGCTCGTGGATCACGTCCGCGGCGTAGGAGGACCCTGGATGCCACAGTGCGTCCCAGACCTCAAGGGGCGCATAGAACTTCGCGCCGACCCCCACACTGAGGA
Organism: Glycomyces sp. NPDC046736; assembly: GCF_040645615.1. NCBI lineage: Bacteria > Bacillati > Actinomycetota > Actinomycetes > Glycomycetales > Glycomycetaceae > Glycomyces > Glycomyces sp. NPDC046736. Next base: position 172,537 of record NZ_JBEYYO010000008.1, read on the forward strand.
CCACGAGCGCCCCGAGCACGACCGCGAGGACGCCGAGCCCGGCCGCGTTCGGAGCCCGCCCGCGCGCGGGAGCATCGACTGGCACAGGGGTTCCGATCTGCCGAGAGAACTAAGGTTAGGCAAACCTATTTCACGACTGTGAAACCGCCTCGACGAGCCCCCGCGAACCGAGGCCTCACCCACGCTTCTCTCGCTCGGCCCGCAGGGGCTCGTGGCCGCCGGAAGGCCGCAAGTAGGCTCGCCGCAACAGATTGGGAGGTCGGTCTTCGTGGGCGGGTATGGGGTTCAGCTGGGGCTGGTAGTCGTGCTGATCGGGGTGAACGCGCTGTTCGCGGGGAGCGAGATGGCGCTGGTGACCCTGCGGGACAGCCAGATTCAGCGTCTGGAGCGCAGTTCGAAGGGCGGGCGGATCCTCGCGAAGCTCTCAAGGGACCCCAACCGGTTCCTCGCCACGATCCAGATCGGGATCACGCTGGCGGGGTTCCTGGCCTCGGCCACCGCGGCCGTGGCGCTGGCGCAGCCGATCGTCCCGCTCCTGTCGGTGTTCGGGACCGCCGCCGACTCGATCGCGATCGTGATCGTGACGCTCGTGCTCACGTTCGTGACCTTGGTGTTCGGCGAGCTCGCCCCCAAGCGGATCGCGATGCAGCGGGCCGAGCGGTGGGCGCTCTTGGTGGCACGCCCGCTCGACCTCCTGGCGAGCCTGGCCCGGCCGGCGGTGTGGCTGCTGGGGCGCTCGACCGACCTGGTCGTGCGCATCACCGGCAACGACCCGGCCGCGGCCCGGGACGAGGTCACCACCGAGGAGATCCGCGACCTCATCGCCACGCAGGGCGACATCTCCGCCGACCAGCGCACGATCCTCTCCGGGGCCTTCGAGATCGCCGAGCGGGTGCTGCGGGAGATCGTGATCCCGCGCCGCGACGTGACCTCGGTCGCCGCGACCACGCCTGCTCCAGAAGCCGTGCAGGTCTTGATCGAGGCGGGCCACTCGCGCGCGCCGGTGCTGGGGCCCAACGGGATCGACGACATCGTCGGGGTGGTGCACCTGCGCGAGCTGGTCGGCACCGACGCCCCCGTGGGCGAGCGGGCCCGGCCGTGCATGATGGTCCCCGAGAGCCTCAAGGTCACCGACGCGCTCCGCCAGATGCGCGCCGGGCACGAGCAGTTCGCGGTCGTGGTGGACGAGTACGGGGCCGTCGAGGGCATCGTGACCATGGAGGACCTGGTCGAGGAGATCGTCGGCGAGATCTACGATGAGTTCGACCGCGACATCGAGACCGTCCAGCGCGAAGTCGACGACGCGATGGTCCTCCCCGGCGGCTTCCCACTGCACGACCTCCCCGACCTGGGCGTCGAACTCTCGCCCCACTCCGGGCACGGCGACTACACCACCGTCGCGGGCCTCGTGCTCGACCACCTCGGCCACGTCCCCACCACTCCGGGGGAAACCGTCGCGGTCGACGACTACACCTTCGAAGTCCTCGACGTGGAGCGCCGGGCGATCACCAGCATCAGGCTTCGCCGCGTCCCGCGAGCGCCCGAACCCGAAGCGCCCGAAGACGAATGACCGACCCCGCGATGCCGCACGCGACGAGGATCGCGAGTGAGGCGGGCAGCGTCGGAATCAGGTGCCACACCAGGGTCCAGGTGACGTCGCGGGCGCTCAGCGCGCTCAACAGGAACGGCAGCAGCAGGAGCAAGGCGGCCAAGGCGAATGTGGGGAGTGCGGTCAGGCCGATCCGCCAGCGCGGGGCCCGGGCGCGGCGCTCGGCCCAGGACCCGGCCTTGAACACGCGTCGGATCAGCAGCCCGATGCCGAGCAGGGCGGTCGCGGTCAGGACCATGTCGAGGATGAACGCGAGCGGCAGCGCGGTCTCGTACGAATCGCCTTGGGAGAGCGCGATGAGGCCCTCCATGATCGCCTCGGTCTCGGCTTCGAGGGGTTGGCGACTGTTGGACATGACCGCGAACCCGTAGCCGGACTCGGGCAGCAGCCGGATTTCGGCGGTGTAGGTGAACGTCGATCCGGTGTGGACGGTCTGCGGCGTGCCGTCGACTTCGTAGGTGTCCCAACCGAGTCCGTACGCGACTTCGGGGCTCGACGGGGCGTGCATGGCCTCCAGGGTCGCAGGGGAGACGAGCGGTTCGCCGGTGCCCGCGTTGACCAGCAGCCAGGCGGCCAGGTCGTCGGCGGTCGAGACGATTCCGGCCGAGCCCGAGACGAACCGGTCGGAGGCCTCACGGACGAGGTTGAGGCCGAACCAGCGGTTGTGGCCCTCGGCGAGGCCCTCGACCGGGTCGGTCTCGTTCACCAGCGCGAGCGTGGCGTCCATGCCCGCCGGTGCGAACACGCGCTCCCGGAGGTAGTCCTCGAAGGACTGGCCGCTGGCGACCTCCACGATGCGGGCCGCGATCTGGTAGTTCGGGTTGTGGTAGTGGTGCTCGGCACCGGGATCGGCGGCGAGGTCCACCGTGGACACCGCCTTCACGGCCTCCGCGAGCGAGTCGGGCTGGGCGATGGCGCTCTCGTGGTGGACCGCGTCCGACAGGCCCGAGGTGTGGTTGAGCAACTGCCGCACGGTGATGTCGGCACCGCGCCCGTCGGCCGTGGCGAACTCCGGCAGGTACGACACGACCGGTTCGTCAAGGGCGACCTCGCCCGCCTCGACCAGCTGCATCACCGCGAGCGCGGTGAAGCCCTTGGACACCGACCCGATGGGCATGAGCGTCTCGGCGGTGACCGGTTCGCCTTCCGAGGTGTGCCCGTAGCCGCCGACATGGACGATCTCGTCGCCGCGGGTCACCGCGACCGCGACGCCGGGCAGGCCGGTCGGTCCGAGGTGCGCCGAGACCAGGTCGCGGACCGCGGCGAGGTCGAAGTCGGTCTGGGCGGCGGCGGGGCCGGGTGTCAGGCCCACCGCCGCGAGCGCGGCGACGAGCGTCAGGAGCGTTTTCACAACGCAAGCGTCACTTCGGAATCGGGCGTGCCGCATCGGTTCGAAGGCCGATTCGGGTCGGCAATTCGGCCGAGGAGGTGACGCGGGCGGCTACCTTGTCGAGGTGACCCGACTGCAGCGACTGCGCCCACTGATGCTGCGGTTCGGCGTGGTCGCGGGGCTGGGCGCGATCCTGGTGGCCGAGTCGGTCTCCCGCGGCGCGGGGCCGCCGCCGATCGCCTCCCCTACGGCTTGGGCGCAGGCCGCGTTGTGCGCGTTCGCGATCGCGGTGTGGGCCTGGTATCGGCCGGGGCGCAAGCGCTGGATCGCGGCCGTCGCGGTCCTCTCGCTGGCATCGTCGGCGCTGGCCGTCGCGACCGGTCCGGCATCCCCTGAGGTCGCGGGCGCGGTGGTGCTGGGCTGGGTGTTCGCGCCCGGCGGCGGTCTCGGTGCGGCCGAAGGCATCGCGCTCCTGCTGTTGCTGCTGCACGCGGTGCGGCACTGGGACGCCTCGCCCGGTCGATGGGTCGCGTACGCGCTCGGAGCGGCGATCATGGCGCTCAATTTCCGGCTCTTCGCCTACCCGGACTCGGCGGCGGGCGGCGCGGTCGTGTTCGCGCTGGCCATGACGAGCGTGATCGGCTTCGGCGCGTACCTGCGGGGCCTGGACCGGCTGCGCCGCGAACGAGAAGCGGACTCGCGCCGGGCCGAGCGGCTCGAACTGGCCCGAGAGATGCACGACTTCGTGGCGCACCACGTGACCGGCATCGTGGTCCTGTCGCAGGCGGCGCAGGCCACGAACCCCGATCCGCCCTGCGAGTTCGCCGACATCGAGCAGGCGGGCCTGGCCGCGCTGGCCTCGATGCGGCGGACGGTGACGAATTTGCGAGAGGACGAGAGCGCCGAGGCGAGCCCGGTCGGGGAGCTCGCGCAGATCGAGGAGCTGGTGGACCGCTTCGCGCGGGACGGCACCGACGCGTCGTGCTTCATCTCCCCCGCGCTGGGGGACGCGGTGTCGCCACAGGTCGCGGCCACGGCGCATCGGATCGTGCGCGAGGCGTTGACGAACGTGCGCAAACACGCCCGCGACGCCCGGCAGATCCGAGTCGTGCTGGCGGCCGCGAGCGGTGAGGGCCTCGAAGTCGCGATCCGCGACGACGGGCGCTCCGCTTCGGGTCCGCTGGCCGAATCCGGCGGCGGCATGGGGTTGCGGGGCCTGCGCGAACGCGTCGCGGCGGCGGGCGGCAGCCTGCAAGCCGGGCCCCGGGCCGAAGGCGGCTGGGAGACGAAGGCGTGGCTGCCTCAGAGGCCGACGACGGCTCGGCCGCTGCGCAGGAACGACGCGGCGAGCGTGCCGGGCTCGTCGAGGTAGCCGGCGACCATCGCACCGTCGCGGATGAGCATGAGGTCCTCGGCGGCCTCGCCCGGATGCGCCGGGGCCAGCGGTGACACGAGCCGTTCGAAGGCCGAGCGGTACCAGTCCCGGTGGGCGTCCACGACCCGGCGCACAGCGCTCTCGGGGTCGGGGTACTCGGCGGCGGCGTTGATGAACGGGCAGCCGCGGAAGCCGGGGGCGCACGCGAGCATGCCGATCTGCTCGGCGATCAGGCGCAGCGTGGCATCGACGTCGCCGTTGCCGTGCGCGATCGCCGCGTCGACGCCGTCGCGCTCGAGCTGGGCGCGGCGACCGAGGTAGGCGACGATGAGGTCGTCCTTGCTCTTGAAGTGCCGGTAGAAGGTGACCTTCGTGGTCGCGGCCTTCTCGATGACCTTCTCCACGCTCACGGCGCGCAGGCCCTGCGCGTAGAACAATTCGGTCGCCGCTTCGAGCAGGCGTTCGCGCATCGGATTGTCCACGTCGGCCATCCTACGTTCCCCTCGCGCCTCGGTTGCGGATCGCGTCTTCGGTCGTCTATGCTCGCCTCAGGTAGAGTTACTAGTCATTCTACCTCAGATGTTCGAGCTTCCAACCGAAAGAAGACCGCCATGACCAGCACCGCCGCCGGCGCACTCCGCAGGCTGTACTTCATCCGCTTCGGATTCGCGATCGCCTGGGCGGTCGCGCTCGGTGTGACCGCCTCCTCGCTGACGCCGATCAGCGTGGCCCTGCTCGTGGTCTACCCGCTGTTCGACGCGGCGGCCGCGATCGTCGACTTCCGCACCTCGGACGCGACGGGCCCGCGCGCCGCGCTCATCCTCAACCTCGGCTTGAGCACGGCGACGGCGGCCGCGCTCGCGTTCGCGGTCGCCTCGGGCATTCCCGCGGTCCTGATCACGTGGGGCGCCTGGGCCATCGCCGCGGGGATCGTGCAACTCGTGGTCGCGATCAAGCGCTACCGGCTCGGCGGGCAGTGGCCGATGATCCTGTCCGGGGGCCTCTCGACGCTCGCGGGCACGAGCTTCATCCTCATGGCCTCCGGCCCCGACGCGTCGATGACCGCGCTCGCCGGATACGCCACCGTGGGCGGGATCTTCTTCCTCGCCTCGGCGATCCGCCTCGGCCGCAGCGCGCGGACCGCCGCGTAGCGTGCTTCAATGCCCGCATGGCGAAGAGAAAACGCGTGCAGCGGCGGTTCATCGTGGTGGCACGCACGCCGTCCGGGCAGTATCCGCACCCGGTCGAGGTCATGGTGCATCCGGCCGGGCGCGATTCGATCCTCGCGTTCTCGATCGGGCCGCACGTGGTGAACGCGGGCGGCCTGGTGCCGCTCGGCAACGTGCTGGACGAGACGCGCACCGGTCTGAACCCGGTCTTCGCCGAGGAGTTCGACGCGGCCGAACTGCACTGGCTGGTCCCCCACCTCGTGCGCCTGCATGCCGGGGAGGACGTGGCCGACGACATCAAATCGGCGTACCGGGAGATCCACGGGAAGTGGCCCGAGTTCTCCGGTTAGGGGGTGTTTAAGAACTCGCGGCGAGTCGGTATCCGAGTCCATTCGTTCGCTCGCGAGGCGGAAGGCCTTCCCGATCCCGGTGTTGGATCAGGGAGGCCGACAACGAAGCGAGCGGGCGAATGGGCCGGATAACGGCCGTCGGGGGTTCTTAAACACCCCCTAAGGACCCATGTGGACGAAGCGGGCCCAGCGGGTCGTGTCGGCGGGGTCGGCGTCGCGCAGGGTGCTCACCGCGGCGTGGAGGGCGCGGGCGCTGTGCTCGGGTTCGATCCGGTCGCCCTGGATGAGCCGGGCGTAGACGAGGGCGGCGATCACGGGGGCCGCGTCGTCGGCGATCGTCCACAGTGTGCCGATGACGTGTCGCCAGCCGGTGTAGTGCATCGCGGCGGTGAGGTTCACGGCCTCGTCGAGGTTGGTGAGCCCGCCGATCGCGGTCTGGCAGGCCGAGAGGAACGCGAGGTCGCCGCCGGTCGAGGCCGGATCGGTGAGGTCGCCGATGCCGATGAGGCCGCGCTCGCGCCAGTCGTGCGGGATCAGACCGGCGTTCGAAGGGCGCGAGAGGTTCTGGGTGCCGTGGCAGGCCAGGTGGACCCAGCGGTGCTCGCGCAGGGCGGCCGTGACCGCCGCGTGGGTGGCCTCGGCGTCCTCCAGGACCGTGACGTGGTCGAGCTGGTCCCCGAGAACCTTGCGTTCGAAGCGGGCCCCGCGCAGGTCGCGCAGACCGGGCGTCTCGGCGATCGCGACGATGAGCGGGGTCGAGTCGGGTTGCGGCGCAGTGGGTTTGCGCGCTTCGGCGAGGGCTCTGAGCGTCGGCGTGTACGAGGGGACCGCGTATTCGACGGCCGCGCGGCCGTCGCGGGCGCGGTGGTGACCGGCGGCGTGGACGGGCAGGAGCGTGAGCGGCCCGGTCGGGCACCACCAGATGCGCGGCAGATCGGGATCGGGTGGTCCCAGGTAGCCGAGGTGGCCCAGGACCGGTTCGGCGACGGCGTCCCACAGCCAGGCCAGGACCGGCTCGGTCCCCTGTTCGAGCTCGGCCGAATCGTGCGCCCCGAGCGCGCGCAGGTAGGCCTGGACCTGGTCGAGGACCTCAGGCATCTCGGTCGGCAAGGGGAACGAGGACACGCCGTCCGCGGTGACGATGAGCGCGTCGCAGCGCAGCTCGCTCACGTTCAGGACGACCACGGGGCCGGTGCCTGCGGGCGGCAGGAGCGTCTCCAGGGCCGGTTGCCTGAAGAACTCCTGCGGCCGTGGGAATTCGGGACCGGGGTCGAGGCCGCGGACTTCGCTGATCAGCGCTTCGAGTCGGCGGGCCGCCTCGATCCGGTCGCTTGAGGTCATGGGGCCGAGACCGGCGTGCGGCGACGCGGACGCGTCGAGCACGGTTCGACAGCGCGCGATCGCGGCGGCGAGAGCCGGGTGCGCGAGGCGGAGCGATTCGAGGTCCGAGCGCAGGTCGAGGAGCTGGGTCCAGAGCACTCCCCGGCTCTGCTCCAGGAGCCGGACGGCGAGCGCGTCGTCCCCCAAGGCGAGGGCGCAGGCGGCGGCGTCGGCACCGGTGGTGCGGGCGGCGGATTCGAGGAGGCGCTGCTGGTCTTCGCGGCCGAGGCCGGGCCAGGTCAAGAGCGGCAGCAGTTCGACCGCACTGCGCAGCAACGGGAGTGCGGCCCGGTATCCGGTGTTCGGGTCGTCTGGTTCGAACGTGGCGGCGTGGACGAGCAGGCGCGCGCCGTGCTGGGCTGCCCGGATGCGGTTGGCGGTGTTGCCGGTCGACATCATTGCGGCGCGGCGGTGGAGGTCGGCGGCTTCGCGGCAGTCGGCGGGTTCACCGTCGCGTTCGAAGCGGGCGGTGAGCGTGTTGGCCAGGGCCATGAGCACTTCGGTCCGGTGCGGATGGTCGTCGGGGATCAGCGCGGCCGCTTCTCGTTGCGCTTGCAGGGCTTCGACCAGGTCGGCGTCGTCGCCATTCTGGTCGAAGCGGGTCAGGAGCGCGGTGCCGAGGTCAGTGCGGCTGACCGCGCTTTGGAAGCGGTCGGTGGTCTCGATGCGGGCGGCTTCGCGGTTGACGGCCACGGACTCGTCGAGGTCGGCCGCGCTCGCGTTCGCGTTGGAGCGCACCAGCAGGGCCGTGCCGAGGGCCGAGAGGCGAAAGGCACGTTGGGGGTCGCCCGGGGAGGTGGCGGCGATGCATTCGCGGCCGGTCGCGACGGCCCGGTCGAGGTCGGCCGGGTCGGCGGTCAGGCGGAACCGGGACCAGAGCGCGGACTGAAGGTTGAGCAGGCGGGTCGATCGCCGCGAGTCCGCGGCGGGCGTAGCGCGGGCGGCGCGTTCGATCGCGTCCACGGCCTGGTCGAGATCGGTGCTGTCACCGCCGCGGCGGTGCCGGAACAGCAGCGACTCGCCGAGGCTGCCGAGGATGCCCGCGTAGTCGGAGTGGCGGGGGCCGATGGCGTCGGCGGTCGCGGTGCCGATGCGAATGGCCTCGTCGCGGTCCGCGTCGCTGCCGAGATGAGCCGAGCGGGTCTGAAGGGCGGCCAGGAGATTCCCTTGGCAGCCGGCCCAGTTGGGGTCGCCGGGAGATACGGCCCGGGCCGCGTTCCGGGCGAGGGACACGATCTCGTCGATGTCGACGCCGGGCATGTCGAGGTTGAAACAGGAGAGCATGACCGCGGCGGCGGTAGAGAGATAGGTAGGCAGGCTCGGGTGCTCGGGCGGGGTCGCGTCGACCGCTTCGCGGGCGATGGGGAGCGCGGTGATCAGCGCGTCGCGGTCGCCGAAGGCGACGTGCTTGGTGCGCAAGGCGTTGGCGAGGTTGCATAGGCGAGCGGCGCGGTTCGGGTTCGCTTCGGGGGTCGCGGCGACCGCTCGGCGGTGGACGGCGACGGCTTCCTCAAGGTCGGCGGCCTGGCCGCGGGTCGTGAATCGCCGCCATAGGGCGACGCCGAGTTCGGCGAGCGGCGCGGCGGGGTCGGTGTGGCCGGGGCCGTTCGCGCTCCGGAGGAGGTCGATCTGCGTGTCGAGGTCGGCGGGGTCGCCGTCGCGGGTGTATCGGGTGCGGTGGGATTCGGCGAGTTTGAGATTGAAGACCGCCCGGTTCGGGTCGTCCGGGCTCGCGGTGTCCACTGCCAGGCGGCCGTATTCGACGGCGTGGTCGAGGTCGGTCGGGCTGTCGGTGAGCTCGGCTCGTTCCCGGGTCCATTGGCCGAGGTTGGACAGGTAGGCGGCGATGGCTCGGTGGCCGCGCGGGGCGAGGTCGAGTGCCTTGCGGATCGCGGCGATCGCGTCGTCGAGACGCTGGGCGGCTTCGGAAGTGCGGCGCAGCGAGAAGACGGCCGCGATGTCGGCGTAGAGCGCGTGAAGCTCGGGGTCGTCGATCGCCGTCGCGTCGAGGGCGCCCACCGCGGTGTGGAGGGCCCGTTCGAGTTCTTCGGCGTCGGTGTTGTGGAGGTAGCGGCGCAGGTAGGCGTTGACCTGAAAGGCCAGGAAGCGGGGGTCGTCGGCGTTGCCGTCGAGCGGGCCTTGCACCGCGTCGGGGACGGGGTCGCCGTTGTCGCGGGCCTGGTCGAACAGTTCCAGGGCCTGGCGCAGCTCGTCGTATCCCTCCCCTGTGGGCAGGACTTGGTATCTGCACCAGTGGAACCAGGCGAGGACCCGGGTGCCGGGGGCGGTGAGGTCCGGGTGGGTCTCCATGAGGTCCCGGAGGTCTCGGGCCTCGGCGGCGGCGGGCCGTCCGAAGACCTTCGTCTCGTCGCCGGCGAGGAACGCCTGGACGCGCGCCGCGACCGTGCGCAGCGGGTCGGCTGTGGGGGTCATGGAACTCCAAGTCGCGCATGGGGAACAGCCATCCTATCGGCTGGTCCGATGCCGATACTCTGGGCGAATGAGCGACGAGAGCACCGAACCGGCCGAGCCGGAGCCCGGCCAGGTCCGGATCGAGAACGGCCGGGTCGAGGTCTTCGACGGCGAGCGCTGGGGGCCCTACCGGGCGCTGCCGGAATCGGGCGGGCCGGTCTTCCGCAGGCACACACTCACCGATGTTCGGGCCGACCCCCACGAGCCGATCTCCGCCGACCCTTCAGCCGACGAGCGATGAATCCGCTGCCCTCGCCGCTGGAGGCGATCCCCGACATGCGCGCCACCGCCAAGTGGACGGTGGCTTCACTGGGCGCGGTGGGCGCCGCACTCATCACCGTCGTGCCGTTGACGGTCTTCGACGACCTGCACGGCACCGGCGACCTCGTCACCGCCGCAATCGGACTCGCGCTCGCGATCGCGGGCGTGTGCTGGGCGATCTGGCACACCGCCGAAGCCCTGACCCCGCCGGTGACGGTCATCGAAGACCTCGACGGCAAGGACCTCGCCCCGATCCGGGCGCTCCTCGCCCGCTCCCCCGAGTCCTTCTTCGGCCCGTTCGGCACTTCAGTCGCCGACCTGGCCCGCCACCGCCGCTTCCACGAAACGGTCGAAGCCAACCTCACCGAAGCCCTCGCCGAAACCGCCGACCCCACCGAGACCCAAGCCCTCGAACGCGCCCTCGCCAACGCCGCCACCAACATCGCCCTGGCCCGAACCCTCCACCACCGCCTCCTGGAGTTCACCCACACCTGGCAAGTGAGAACAACCCTCAAAAAAGCCCGAACCCAAACCATGCTCGGCGTGGCGACAACCCTCGCAGGCCTCATCCTCACCGCCACAACAGCCGTCCAATAGCAGCCGACCTACAGCCACGCGATCGGCGCGGAATCCGCAAACGGTCAATTCGCTCCTGCGGCGCGTTTCAAATGTCGCTCCAACCCCGCAGGGACTCCCGGATCACGGCGTCGCCGTGGTCGGGATGTCGGTCATTTGGGGCTTCCGAGGGTTGCGGCCAGTTCGGCGAAGTTGGGGAGTTTGGACCAGGTCTCGTGGTTGCCGATCACGTAGAGGCGGCGTTTGGCGCGGCTGACGGCCACGTTGACGAAGTTCGGCTTCTCTGCCGCGAAACCGCCGGCACGGGGCTTCGCGGGGTCGCCGCCGAGGACCAGGATCACGATGTCGGCCTGCTTGCCTTGCGCGGTGTGCACGGTGCCGGCGCCGCCGAGGCCGTTGCGGCGCTTGTTCAGTTCGGCGGCGACTTCGCGGAACGGGGTGATGACCATGACCTCGCCCATGTCGAACCCGTGGTTTCGCAGGTGGGCGAGGAGGCCGTCCAAACGCTCGCCTTCGGCGGGGATCCAGTGGCCGTGGTTGCCGTCGGCCCGGACGTCGAGCCACATGCTCCGAGTCAGGACGCTTTCGGTCTTCGGGAGCAGGAAGTCGCCTCGGTCCGGGGTGTCGTTGATCATCAAACCGTCATAGGCGATCTCGTTCGAGATCGAGAACATCGGCTCGTCGCAGCGGCGGTGCACGGTCAGCGGCGAGCCGACCCACAGCGGCGCGTCCGGTCCGGGCAAGGTGGTGCCGAACCTGGTGTGGGCGTCGGCGAGTCCCTGGACGGAAGTCCACCCCGGCAGCCAGTGGTCGCTCAGGCCGTAATGCTCCCGCAGCGATTGCTGGATCGTGTGCGGCAGCGAAAGCACCGGCTCCAGTTGCAGCGGGTCGCCCACGGCCATCACGTGGCTGGATCGCCAGATCGCGCCGACCGCGGCCTGCGGTGTGGCCTGGCCGGCCTCGTCGATGAACAGCCAGCCGAGATCGCCTTCGCTCAGACCGTCGAACTGGCGCGCCACCGATGCGAAGGTCGTCGACACGACCGGGACGGCCAGGAACAGCAGTTGCCATGCCGCCAAACGGGTCTCGTGCGCGAGCTCAGGGGGAACGGAGCGATTGACGACGTCGACTGCGATGCCGAGTCCGCGTCGGAACACGGCCGCGTTGTGCTCGATGAACGCCCGGTGCAACCGAAGCGACTCAAGGAACAGCTCGGAGCGGGCGGCGTTGAACTCCTCGTCGCACCACGGGGCGCACAGCTCTCGGGCGCGGCGGTCGTCTCCGAGCTCGGGGAAGGCACGTCCGAAGCGCTGCTTGACCTTCGCCATCGAGTCCCGATAGCGCTCGCGCGCGGCCCTGGCCTTCCGCAGATCGGCCTCGATGTCGGCGAGTGTCGTCTCCCGGTCGGCCACGGCCCGTTCGGCGACGACGATCTGCGTCTCGTTCTCCTGCAACCGATCCCAGGCGTCGTTGGCGGCGGCCACATAGGTCCGGGCGCGCTGCCGCCAGTCGCGGAGCTCACCGCCGCCGCGGAGCAGGGCGAGAAGCAGACCGGGCCGTTGGCGGTCCCAGTCGTCGCGAATCGATCTGGTTCGTTCGAGCTCGGCGGTCGCGGCCTCGCATCGAGCGCGAGCGGCGCCGAGTTCGCGTTGTTCACGTTCGTGGTGCTGCCGGGCGATGACGATCGCGACTTCGAGCGAGTCGACGTCGATGTCGTACCGTTCGCGGTCCTGCCAGGCTCGGAAGTGCCGCTCGCGCTCGGCCGCCATAGCGAGGACCTTGCTCTCAGCGGCTTTGAATCGCTTGCGGGCCTCCGCCCAGGTGCGCTCGGGCCGACACGATTTGAGGTGGGCGAGCATCCCGGGACGCGCCTCGTCTCGGCTTCGGCTCTCCTTGAGGCCGAACCAGAACGCCTTGGAGAACCGGCCTCGGTTCTCCGCGTTGCCGAGGACGGCGGCCATGAGCGACCACGCAGGCTCCCATTCGTCCTCGCTCTCGTTCAGGCGAGTCGCATTGAGGACGGTCTGGCCGATCTCGGAGAAGTAGTCGATCGCTCCGCGCCAGCGCTCGTCGATCTCGTGGAGGTGCGGGGTCTCGGCGGTGACGTTCTGGACCGCGCCGTTGTTGGAGGAGGCGACGGTGATCTCGTAGCCGCACAGCTCGGGCCGCAACTGCGGGACCCGGAAGCGGCGTTCGTCGTTGGTGAACTGGTGGTCGGTGACGAAGCCGTCCCCGGGGCGGGCGAGGTCGGCGAGCCGGCGGGCGCGTTCGGTGATCAGGGCGGCGAACATGTCCCGCAGGAGCGTGGTCTTGCCGGTGCCGGGCGGTCCGTTGACCCCGGTGATCTCACCTCGGGCGGTCGCTTCGGCTATGGCGTTGTTCACCGCGAGCTGCTGGCCGAGGGCGAGCGAGTGGGCGGGCGGGGCGGGCCAGCGTCCGAGCGGGATGCGGGAGGGCCGAGTGGCCTCGTAGACGGCGTGGAGGTCGTTTCGGACGTCGATGCGACCGGATCCCGCGGCCTCGCGAAGGTACGTGTCCAGAGCCCCATTGAGATGGCCGGCTCGGATCTCGTGGCTGATGGCGGAGAGGTCCTCGGCGATGAAGCTGTTGAGGAAGTCCGATTTCGACGCCTGCTCTTCGTCCCGGGGACGGACGACCTTGCAGGCGATGCGGATCGGCGGGTGCTGCTGCGGGAGGACTCCGGTGGTGCCGGTGAGCGCGAGCAGGACGTTTCTGACCTCTTCGAGCAGTGCGTGGTCCATCGGCAGGTTCCGGGTGCTCCGCTCGGGGTCCGATCCGTCGTCGTTCGCGTCCAGCAGCGATTCGATCTGGTCTTTGACGTTGCCGAACGCTTCGGTGCCGTCGATGCCCAGGAGCAGACCGGAGAGCTGCCCGAGCAGGTCCTTGACGAGCCGGTCTCGGCGGCGTCTGCGTTCGAAGATGAGGTCGAACAGTTCGGTGAAGGTCCGCTGGGCGGTGCCGAGCCCGTCGCTCCATCCCGGCCGCATGCCTTTCAGCAGGTGGACGCGGCCGAGACCCCAGGCGCTGGAGGAGAGCACGGCCGAGTCGGGCAGCAGGCGCCCGTCAGAGTCGAGCTCGAACCCGGCGAGAGCGGCCTCCCCGCGGCCCCGCGCGTCGTACGCGTCGTCGGCCTGGCCGCAGTAGCGGCTGAGCACGTCGAAGGTCGCGTCGAGAGGGAAGACTCCGCAGTAGACCATGTAGCGCCAGCGCTCGCCCCGCTTCAAAGGCCTTCGAGCGGCCGGCTGATCCCCCTCCCAGGGCAGCGGTTCGCCCTCGACGACGTCGTACACGTACTGCCGCGGGTTCTGCCGGGGGACGCGCTGCGGTTCGAAGATCTCGACGTCTCGCCAGTATCGAACGATGTCGGAACGGGAGTCACGAGAACGCACGGGGAGCATCACCTGCAAGCCGGGGAGGGACGAATCGTGACGATGAGTGTACCGAACGCGAACCCCGGCCGCCCCCACCCGAATCCCCGCGGCCACAACGACAACGGGCAAGCGAAAAGGCCCTGGAGAACCAGGGCCTTTCGAAGTGTGCGCGAGGGGGGACTTGAACCCCCACGTCCATTAGTAGGACACTAGCACCTCAAGCTAGCGCGTCTGCCATTCCGCCACTCGCGCGTGCACACAGAAGTGTATATGTAGTTTGTTTTGCCTGCCAGTTGGGCGTTTCGGCTTGCCCCGGCACGAGATGGAACTTTACACGACGGTTCGGGGGCGGGCGCAAGGGGGGTTCGCGGTCGGGTGGGCGGGTGGGCGGCGGCTACGCTTGGGGGCATGACCGTGACCGCGCCTCGACTCCCCGACGCGGCGCTGGGACATTGGGATCTGGGTCAGATCTATCAGATGCAGCGGGTCCAGACCGGGTTGATGAACCGGTCGTGGCGGGTGGACTCGTCCTCCGGGTCCTACCTGCTCAAGCTGTTCCGCGATGTGACCGGGCCGGAGCTCCAGTTCCAGTTCCACGTGCTCCAGACCTTGGGCGCCTCGGGGGTGCCCGTGGTGCTGCCGGTGCTGAGCCGGGACGGGCGGACCACCATCTTCCTCGAAGGCGAGGAGTTCGGCGTCTTCCCGTGGGTCGGCGGCCGTCACCGCTCCGGGCTCTCGATGAGCCGCGACGCGTGCCGGGACCTCGGCTCGGTCATCGGCAGGCTCCACCGCACGCTCCACCAGGCGATCCCGGCCGACCGCGCCCCGAAACCGGAGAACCCGCCCACCACCGAGGCCGCGCTCCAGAAGGTCGACCGGCTCCTGGAGCTGGTCGCGGCCGGGCGCGGCGACAAGACCGGGTTCGAGGCCACCGCCGAGCAGACGCTGCGCCTCAAACGCGGCCTGCTCGTGCGCCTGGGCGACCGCAGGCCCCCTGACCTGGCGCCCCAGTACACCGGGTACACGCACGGCGACCTCCACCCGCACAACGTCCTGCACGGACCGGACGACCGGATCTCGGCGATCCTCGACTGGGACCGGCTGGTCGTCTCCTCGTACGCGCGGGAGATGGCCCGGGCTGCGGTGTTCTATTTCACGTACGGCGACGAGCGGGGCCTGGACTGCGACCGGATCAGGGCCTTCGCGGGCGGCTACCGGTCGGTCTTCGACGTCGGCGAACCCGAGATCGGGCTCGCCACCCACCAGCTGTGGTGGGACCGCCTCACCGACAACTGGGTCATCGAATGGCATTACGTGCGCCACAACTCGGCGTGCGACCACCTGCTGCCGGGCCAGACCGGCCTGGTCAAGTGGTGGACGATCCACTACTCGCAGGTCGAGCAGTCGCTCATGGGGCGCTAGAGCGCGCGACAAAGCCGCTGGTGTTCCGGTATCGGGTTTGTCACAATGGCTCGCATGACTCTTCCCCTTCTGCACCTTCAAGGAAGCCCCTACCGTCAGGGCGTCCAGCACGGTGAGCGGCTGCGCGACCAGATCGCGGCCAACATCGCCGTCTACCGGTCCCGGATGCTCACCTCGGGCATGACCGAGGAGGGCCTGGCCGAACGGGCCCAGCGCTACCTCGGGGTCTTCACCCGCGAGGACGCCGACTACCGCGCGACCATGGACGGCATCGCCGAAGGCGCCGGGCAGCACCTGCTCGACATCACACTCCTCAACGCGCGCTACGAACTCCTGTACTCGGCGTGGAGCGAGTTCGGGCGGCCCACCATCGAGGGCCTGCGCTCCGAATGCACCGCGTTCGGCGGCGCCGACGGCGTCTTCGCGACCGGCGGGGCCAAGATCGGGCAGAACTGGGACTGGTTCACCGGCGTCGAAGGCGCACTGCTGCAATGGAAGCACGGCGAGACCACGGTGCTCGGATTCACCGAGGCGGGCGTGGCCGGAGCCAAGATCGGACTCAACAGCGCCGGAATCGGCCTGTGCGTCAACGGACTCGGCGCCAGCGCCGACGACTGGAAGATCGAGTCGACCCCGTTCCACCTGCGCACCTGGCGCATCCTCCAATCCGAGACGCTCCCCGAGGCGGTGGGCCACGCGACCGCGCCCCGTCCCGCGTGCTCGTCGAACTTCTTCATCGGCAGCGCCGAAGCAGGGGTGGCGACCGTGGAGACCTCACCGCTCGGGTCGCGCGTGATCTACCAGGACGGCGACGCGCCCTTGGTGCACGCCAACCACTTCCGCAACCCTGACGCGCTCGGGGTGTACCAGAGCTGGCTGGAGACGGGCCGGGTCTCGACCTACCACCGCTGCGAGCGGATGGAGAAGTTGCTGCACGAGGCGGGCCCGCTCACCACCGAGCAGCTGCACGCGGCGATGCGCGACCACGACGGCGGGCCGATCGCGATCTGCCGCCACCCGGTCGAGTCCGACCCCGAGGAGCTGCGGACGCACACCGCGCTCGCGGCGATCCTGGAGCTGGACGCAGGGCGGTTCTCCTACACGTGGGGTCCGCCGTGCGAGTCGGAGTTCACCACGGTGTCGATCTAGGACGTGCCTCGCGGGAACGGTTGCGACAGTTCCCAACAGGCCACCGCCGTCGCGGCGGCCACGTTGAGCGAGTCGACTCCGGCGTGCATCGGGATCAGGACCGTGCGGTCGCAGGCGTCGAGGGCGGCCTTCGTCAGGCCCGGGCCCTCGGCGCCGAACATGAGCGCCGGGCGTTCGCGCTCGCGCGCGGTCACGTCGGCGATGTCGATCGCCCCGCGCGAGGGGCTGAGGCCGAGGAGCGTGAACCCGGCCTCGCGGACCTGCTCCAGGCCCGAGGGCCACGGGTCGAGGTAGGCGTACGGCACCGCGAACACCTCCCCCATGCTGACGCGCACGCTGCGGCGGTACAGCGGGTCGGCGCAGTCGGGGGCCAGGAGCACGCCGTCGAAGCCGAGCCCTGCCGCGACCCTGAAGACGGCGCCGATGTTGGTGTGGTTGTTGAGGCCTTCGAGGACCACGAGTCGCCCCACGGTGCGCAGCAAGTCGGCGGGCGCGGGGAGTTCCTTGCGGTGGAAGGAGGCCAGGGCGCCGCGGTGGACGTGGAAGCCGGTCACCGATTCGAGGACGTCGGGCCCGGCGGTGTAGCAGGGGGCGTCCTCGGCGAGGTCGGCGAGCTGGTCGGCGCGCTTGGCGTCGATGAGCATCGACCGCATCCGGTACCCGGCCCGGAGCGCGCGGGTGATGACCTGGTGGCCTTCGGCGATGAACAGGCCGTGGGGCTGCTCGAAGCGGGTGCGCAGGGCGAGGTCGGTGAGGGCGCGGTAGTCGCCGAGGCGTTCGTCCTCGGGGTCCTGGACTTCGATCACGTGGTCGGGCACCCGGTGATTCTGCCTCATGGGACGCGAAACGCCCCCGGACGGGTCCGGGGGCATCGCGTCGTGGGCCCTAGGCCGGTGCGGGCGGCAGCTCGGCCGTGGTCCCGGACTTGCCGTCGATGTCCTGGACCTCGCGGGCGGCCTGTTGGGCCGCTTCGAGGGCCTTCTTGGCCTCGTCGTCGAGTTCGAGGGCGCTGGTGTCGACCTCGATGTCCTCTTCCTCGGACGAGGCGGCGTCGGGGGCGCCGCCGAAGGCGTTCCCGATGCCGCCGAGGGCCTTGGTGAGCTCGGCGGGGACGACCCAGACCTTGTTGGCGCTGCCCTGGGCGATCTCGGGCAGCTTCTGGAGGTACTGGTAGGTCAGGAGGCGGTCGGTGGGCTTGGCGTTGTGGATCGCGGCGAACACCGTCTGGATGGCCTTGGCCTGACCGTCGGCGCGCAGCACCTCGGCGTCGCGCTCACCCTTGGCGCGCAGGACCTGGGCCTGCTGCTCGCCTTCGGCCATGAGGATCGCCGAGCGCTTGGTGCCCTCGGCGTTGAGGATCGCGGCGCGGCGGTCGCGCTCGGCCCGCATCTGCTTCTCCATGGCGTCGCGGATGCTGAGCGGCGGCTCGATCGAGCGCAGCTCGACGCGGGTGACCTTGAGGCCCCACTTGTCGGTGGCCTTGTCGAGCTCGGCGGCCAGGCGGGCGTTGATCTCCTCACGGCTGGTGAGGGTCTTCTCCAGGTCCATCGAGCCGACCACGTTGCGCAGCGTGGTGGTCGTGAGCTGCTCGACGCCCGCGAGGTAGTCGTCGATGTTGTACACGGCCGCGGTGGGCTGCGTGATGATGTAGTACAGGACGGTGTCGATCTGCACGCCGAGGTTGTCGGCGGTGATCACCGGCTGGGGCGGGAAGTTGACCACGCGCTCGCGCAGGTCGACCTTCGCGCGGACGGAGTCGACGAAGGGCACCAGGAGCCGCGGGCCCGGTTCGAGGGTGCGGCGGTAGCGGCCGAGTCGCTCGATGATGTAGTTCCATTGCTGCGGCACGATCTTGATCGATCGGAACAGCACGATGATCAGGAAGAACGCGATGATCAGCAGGAGTATGCCGAGGGCATCCATGGTGTGCTTAGCCTCCAGTGGTCTGGCGGATCGGTGGGCTTTACAAGGTCGTTATGTCTGCTTCCAGATGATGACGGTGGCCCCTTTGATTTCTACCACCGTGGCGCTCTCGCCGGGTTCCAGCACCTGGTCGGGTTCGAGGGGGTAGGCCGTCCAGTTGTCGCCGGCGATCTCCACGAGGCCGCCGGAGAGGTCGACGGTCTCGATCACGCGGACTTCGGCGCCTTCGAGGGCGCGCGTGCCGAAGGAACTGGCGGTCTGGTGCTTGGGGTCGGACTCCAGTGCCTGCTTGAGGAAGGGGCGCAGGCCCCAGATCGAGGCGATCGAGCCGACCCCGAAGAAGATCGCCTGGAGCCAGAAGGGGGCCCCGAAGGCGGCGGCGATGCCCGCGGCGGCGGCCCCGGCACCGACCATGGCCAGGACCAGGGTGCCTGTGAAGAGTTCGGCGACGCCGAGGATCACCGCGGCGATGATCCAGAATATGACGGGTTCCACCCCACAAGCATGTCATGCGTTTGCTACCTGCGGGGATTGCGGTGCCGGGCCCGCGCATCGCGCGGCCCGGCAAAGGCGTTGGGCGAGTCGATATCCGCCCGGTCGTAGCCTCGGAAGCAGGCGGCCCTGCGAGTACCGGGGCGGTATTCGCAGGGCCGTCGAGGCTAGGGGGTGTTTGGGAACCCCCGACGGCCGTTATCCGGCCCATTCGCCCGCTCGCTTCGTTGTCGGCCTTCCCGATACAACACCGGTATCGGGAAGGCCTT
>NZ_JBEYYO010000009.1:0-184588 GCF_040645615.1 Glycomyces sp. NPDC046736
CAGAAGTCGCGGCGGCCCTCGCGCATGAACGAGCCGACGTTCACCACGCCGGGGATGTTGGAGCCGACGCCCCATTTCGCGCCCGGGAACCGCCGTACAATCGCGGTATGGACGCCACCATGCGCGAGCTCAATCAGCGCACCGCTCAAGTACTGGCTCACGTCGAGTCGGGTGAAACCGTGACCGTCACCAAGAACGGCGCACCGATCGCGGTCATCCAGCCGATCGACGCGCACAGCCCGCAGACGTACGCCTTCCGTACCGATCCGATGGGCGACGACGACCGAGCACCGACCTTCAGGGGCGACCCGCTCTTCTCCGAGCGCGTCGACGACTGCCTGGCGGGTTTCGGCAGTGACTACTGACCTTCCTGTCGTCATCGCCGACACCTCGGCGCTGATCGCGTTCTTCAACGCCGACGACAAGCACCACGAGTCCACTCGCGCGGTGATCGCCGCAACCGGTCACCTGGTGGTCTCACCTTGCATCCTCGCTGAACTCGACTACCTGCTGGCGACCCGCAAAGGCCCGCACATGTCGAACCCGATCATGGGGTACATCGCCTCCAGGGTCGCCTCGGGCCGATGGGAGGTCCCGGGGATCGGCCCGCTGCTCCTCGCCGCCCACGCCGTGATGCAGGACTACCCCTCGATCGGATTCGCGGATGCCACGAATGTCGTGCTGGCCAGGGAGTTCCGGACGAACGCGATAGCCACATTCGACTGGAAGCATTTCAGGATGATCCGCCCGCTGACGCCCCACGACTCCTTCCGAATGCTGCCGGAAGACTGAGCCTCACGATCAAGGGCCGCAACCGGAACGGTTGCGGCCCTTTCGCTTTCAGCCCGGGTTGACGGTGATCGTGGGTTCGGCTCCCGGCCAGCCCGCCGGGGCGGGCGGCGGGGGCGCATAGGCCGGGGCCAAGCGCCGCTGCATGAAGAACGTGCTCACCGCCAGCAACGCCACCCCGATCACCACCAGGTACACCCCGCCGTCGGCGGTGATCTCCACCTGCGAGATCGCCGACGCCGCCTCCTCGTCGTAGTAGTCGTTGCCCGAAGCCGAGTTCTCCGCGAACTGCCGCATCTCCATCACCGGGTGGTACGAGAACGCCGCCGTCAACGCCGCCGACCCGATCGCGCCCAGCCGCGCGGGCCAGCGCAGCGCCGGGCTGCGGTGCGCGCTGATCCCCACCGCCGCCAGCAGCGCCACCGACATCACCACCGTAGGCGTGTCGACCGAGTACGTGCTCAGCCCGAACAGCCCCGCGAACGAATACGACCCGAACGTGTTCTCCGGATCGTCCACCTTCACCCGAGGCAGCATCATCGAGACGCACAGGATCGCCAACCCCACCCCGGCCACGGCCAGGCCCACCGGCGAGGGCGCGTCCGAAGGCGGACGCGGCGGGGCCAGGGGCGGCGCGAAACCCTGCGGCGCAGGAGGAGGCGGCGGCACCATCTCGGGCGGCGGCGCGGGGGAGGATTCCGGGGGAGGCATGGAGTTCACGCGCTCATGCTACCGGCGCGGCCCCGACCCCAGGGTCCGCCGAACGGCCGCCCGGGGCACGCGAAAGGGCCGCGTCCGAATCGGACACGGCCCTTCTCTGCTACTGCTGCGGGGCTCCGGGCCAGCCGCTGCCCGGCTGCTGCGGAGGCTGCTGCGCCTGCGGCTGCTGACCGGTCGGGGGCTGCTGCTGGTATGGCTGCTGCGGTGCGTACTGCTGCGGCGCGGGGGCCTTCGGCGGGGCCCAGCGCATCAGGAAGATGCTCGCCGCCAGCAGCGCCGCGGCGAGGATGTAGAGCCACACGCCGCCGCCGGCGCTGGCCTTGATCTTGACGTCTTCCCAGGCTTCGGAGCCGAAGACCTGGTTGAGCTCGATCACGGGGTGGAGCGCGGCCGCGGCGGTGATGGCGGCCAGGCCGATGCCGCCGAGCTTGGTGGCCCATTCGAGGCCGGGCTTGACGCCCGCGGCGGCCCAGCCGACGAGGACGACGAGGATCAGCGCGGCGGGCAGGCCGGGGAGGGCGACTCCGGCGGTCTCGTGTCCGAAGCCGGCGATCTCGTCGGCGTCGCTGCCGCCGAGGGAGATCTGGGGGATGAGGGACCCGATGGCGAGCAGGAGCAGGCCGGCGCCGGCGAGGCCGAGGCCGATGGGGGTCGGGCGGTCGGGGCCGCCGGGGAGCAGCGAGCTGTGCGGGGCCTGCTGGGGCGGCTGCTGGGGCTGCGACGGGTAGGGCTGTTGGGGGGCTGTGTAATCGCTCAAGCGACTGATCACACCTAACTGTGAGTGGTTCTGGCCGGATTGGGGGTGTCAGCCTTGGAATCCTACGGCCCCGGTGCCATTCGACGCGTATCCCGTTGAACGCGAGCCACTTTCGTAAACTCGCGTCGCTGATTCGTGTCGTACCCCCGCGCTAATATCGTGCCAGGGGTCCCTTAAGGGGGATTTATCGTGATATAGCGGGATTCGTCAGTTTCGCGCCTGGATCGGGAGCGGGTTCGGCGGCTCGATCCGCAGCTCGTTCACCACCATGTCCGCCGGGACCCCGAGCAGGTCCACGATGGTCTTCGCGACCGAGTCCACGCTGGTCGCACGCGCCACGTCGTAGTCCGAACCGTACTGCTCGCGCACACTGCGCTGCATGTCGGTGTCGAAATGCGAGGGGAACACGCTCGTCACGCGCACCCCGTTCGGCCGCTCCTCGGCCCGCAGCGCGTCCGCGAGCGCCTTCACCGCGTGCTTGCTCGCCGCGTACGAACTCCACTTCGCCCCCGCGCTGAGACCCGCGCCCGAGTTCACGAACACCACGTGCCCGCGCGCGGCCCGCAGCGCCGGGAGCAGCAGCCGGGTCAGCTCGGCCGGGGCGGTCACGTTGACCGCGAGCGTGCGCTGCCACCACTCCAGGGACTGCTCGGTCACCGGGGCCACGTGCGCGATCCCCGCATTGTGGATCACCGCGTCCAGACGCTCGATGCCCGCCTCGGCGCACGCCGCGGCCAGCGACTCCGGTTCGGCCAGGTCGGCGACCAGCGCCTGCGCGTGCGGGACGCGCTCCAAAGCGGACTCCGAGCGGGCGTGCGCGATGACGCGGTCCCCGCGGGCGCTCAGCCGCTCGGCCAGGGTTCGCCCGAGTCCGCGACCGGCGCCGGTCACCAAGATCGTTTTCGACATGCCGTCACATTAGCGGGGACCGCGAGTGGCTTCACCGCAACGCCGGGAGGCGTGCGGACGGTAACGTATGCACCATGATGGCCAGGACGAGCGGCAGATCGGGCGGCACCGCCCGCAAGGGAGGAGCGGCCCGCAAGGCCGCGCCCGCGGCACGTCGCAAACCCGCCGCGCAGCGCAAACCCCCAGCTCGCAAAACCGCCAAGAAAGCCGCGAAGAAGACCGCCCGCAAGGCCGCGCCCAAGCGCCGCGACGCGATCCCCGGCCCCCTCGAAGCCCTCGGCATGGGCCTGCGGGGCCTGTGGGTCGGCACCGCCCGCACCACCGGCTGGATGGCCCGCTCGGTCGGCAAAGAGGCCGCCACCGCCCGCGAGATCGACCCCGCGCACCGCCGCGACGGCCTCGGCCTGTTCTATGTGGCCGTCGCGATCGTCCTCGCCTGCGCGGTCTGGTTCGACGTGGCCGGGCCCGTGGGCGAGCGCCTCGCGTTCATCCTCGACTGGACCATGGGCCTGGCGACCCGGGCCCTGCCGGTCCTTTTGGTCCTGTGGGGACTGCGCATCATGCGCCAGAGCCCGCCCGAGGAAGGCGCGCACGGCCGCGCGCTGGTCGGTTGGGGCGGGATCTGGCTCTCCAGTCTCGGCCTCTTGCACCTGATCTCGGGCCTGCCCTCCGACATGGGCGAGCGCATGGCCGCGGGCGGCCAGATCGGCTGGCTCGTCGGCGGCGGGGTGGCCGCGGGCGTCTCGGCCTACGTCGCGTTCCCGCTGCTGGTGCTCCTGCTGCTCTTCGGGGTCCTCGTCGCCACCGCGACCCCGCTCAACCAGGTCCCGTACAAGCTCGGCCGCCTGTGGGTCCTGGCCACCGGCAAGGTCGAGTCCTACGAGGACGACGAGGCCGAGGACGAGCCGACCCCCCGCAAGACCCGCGCCGAGAGCCGCGAGGCCAAGCGCCTCAAGGAGGAAGAGGCCCGCCGGGTCCACCGCCCGACCACCGTCCTGCCGCGCCTGGCCCCCGAAGAGGTCCCCGAACTGGGCGTCGACACCGTCCGCGACTCGGAGCCGCTGCCCGAGCCCGAACCGGTGCGCGAACCCCCGAAGCACTCCGCGCCGCCCCAGCGCATCGAGCAGCCGACGCTCTCGGACGGCTCGGCCGCGATGGACGGCGACTACCGCCGCCCGCCGCTGGACCTGCTCCCGGCCGGGCCCGCCGCGAAGAAGCGCTCGAAGGCGAACGAGACCGTCATCGCCGCGCTCCAGGAGGTGTTCGCGCAGTTCAGTGTGGACGCCGCGGTCACCGGTTTCACCCGCGGCCCCACCGTCACCCGCTACGAGGTCGAGCTGGGCCCCGCGGTGAAGGTCGAGCGCATCATCCAGCTGTCGAAGAACATCGCCTACGCGGTCAAGAGCTCCGACATCCGCATCATCAACCCGATCCCCGGCAAGAGCGCGGTGGGCGTCGAGATCCCCAACACCGACCGCGACGACGTGGCGCTGGGCGACGTGCTGCGCTCCAAGACCGCCGAGTCCGACGACCACCCGATGATCGTCGCGCTCGGCAAGGACGTCGAGGGCGGCTACATCCTCACCAACCTGACGAAGACCCCGCACATGCTCATCGCCGGAGCCACCGGCAGCGGTAAATCCTCATGCATCAACAGCCTGCTCACCTCGTTGCTGGTGCGGGCCACGCCCGAGCAGGTGCGGCTGCTCCTGATCGACCCCAAGCGGGTCGAGCTGTCCAACTACGAGGGCATCCCGCACCTGGTCCACCCGATCGTGACCAACCCGAAGAAGGCCTCCGACGCGCTCCAGTGGGTCGTCAAGGAGATGGACATGCGCTACGAGGACCTCGCCAAGGCCGGGGTCCGGCACGTCGACGACTTCAACCGCAAGGTCCGCTCCGGCGAGCTCACCGCCGAGCCCGGTTCGACCCGCGAGCTGCGCCCGCATCCGTACCTTCTGGTGATCGTGGACGAGCTCGCCGACCTCATGATGGTCGCCGCGCGCGACGTGGAGGACTCGGTCGTGCGCATCACCCAGCTCGCCCGAGCCGCGGGCATTCACCTGGTGCTGGCCACGCAGCGCCCCTCGGTGGACGTGGTCACCGGCCTCATCAAGGCCAACGTTCCCTCGCGCCTGGCGTTCTCGACCTCGTCCCTGGCCGACTCCCGGGTCATCCTCGACCAGCCCGGCGCCGAGAAGCTCGTGGGCCGCGGCGACGGCCTGTTCCTGCCGATGGGCGCCTCCAAACCCGAGCGCATCCAGGGCGCGTGGGTCTCCGACGACGAGATCGACGCGATCGTGGGGCACGTCAAGAACCAGATGGAACCGCAGTACATCGAGGAGGTCACGGCCGCGCCCGGCTCCAAGCGCGACATCGACCCCGACATCGGCGACGACCTCGAACTGCTCATCCAGGCGATCGAGCAGGTCGTCACCACCCAGTTCGGGTCGACCTCGATGCTCCAGCGCAAGCTCCGCGTCGGGTTCGCCAAGGCCGGGCGGCTCATGGACCTCATGGAGACGCGCGGCGTCGTGGGCCCCTCCGAAGGGACCAAGGCCCGCGACGTGCTGGTCAAGCCCGACGACCTCGACGGCGTGATCGCCTCGATCCAAGGCGAATGAGACGGGGCCGGCCCGAAAGGACCGGCCCCGAATTCCTTGCGCCTATTCGAAGCTGACGCTCAGCTCGTGCGCCTTGTCGCCGGTGATCGGCAGCGTCACGCCCTCCTCTTTCCACTCCACCGGGCCCTTGGGGTGGAACACCAGCGAGTACGCCAGGGCGTCGGCGGGCACGTCGTACGACAGGTAGAACGTGCGCCAGACCCCTTCGGTGAACTCCTCGTCCACGTACTCCGAGGTGACCGCGGTGAGCGCCCCGTCCGGCCCGGAGACCTTGAGGGCCTCCTGCGGGTCGATGGCCCATTCGAGGCCGGAGCTGGAGTGCAGCCACCCGAACTCGACGTTGAGGACCGCCCGGTCGGGTTCGGCGACCCAGCCCTGGCCGGGTCGGTAGACCTCACGCGTGAAGGTGAACTGCGTGGCGTATTTCCAGTCGTCGAACCAGTACTCGTAGCTGCCGCTGGTGGCGTAGCCGTCGACCGAGCCTTCGGCGAGCGCGGAGTTGACCGTGTCGGTGGCGCCGTTGTACAGCGCCTGGATCAGGCCCTCGCGCGTGCGTTCGCGCATGTCGATCGACTGGGTGCGCTCGGAGTCGACCACGTCGAGGGTGATCGGGGCGTCCTCTTCGGTGACCACGAGGTAGGCCGCGCCGGGCGCGGGCACTTCGCCGTCGAAGTCCCAGGTCCGCTCCCCGATGGTGAGGGTCGCGGAGAGGTCGGTGAGGTCGTCGGTGTGGTAGGGGGCCTCGACGCCGGGTTCGGGCGCGAACTGGACGAGCGTGAACTCGTGCCCGGCGGGCGGCGCGTACGGGTCGGGGCCGTCGCCGAGGAGGTATTCGAGCTGGAAGTCCTCGGGGATCTCGGTGAAGGAGGCCACGCATTCGATGCGGAGCGCGAAGTGGGCGCCGACGAGGAGCCCTTCGTCGCCTTCGAAGCGGGTCTCGCCTTCGGCCGGGCAGACCGAGACGGGCACGTCGTCGCTGGCGAGGGCGAAGCCCGCGCGGGTGTTGAGCGTGCCGGTCGGGGCGGCGCCGCACGCGGTGGCGGTCAGGGCGGTCGCGCCGGCGAGGACCGCGAGGGCGGTGCGGCGGGCGGGGCTGTGGGGGGCAATGTCGCTGAGGGACATGCGACCAGCCTAAAGGATGCCCGCCACGCACCGTGATCCACTGTTGCCCCAGCGCAGTGCGGGTGTGAAAGTCCCGAATCGTCCGGTGCGAATTCGGGCCCGCGCGCCCGGGCCGGGCCATTTCCGCGCGGATGGGACGTAAGGTCGGCCACTGTAGCGCGGGACGCGACTGTGGCCCTGCCCGCCGCGCGGGCGTTCGCGGGCCGCCGGTGGGTACGCTTTCTTGGTGTCTCCAGCTCATTCGACCAGTGCTCAGGAAGCGACCGACCGTGACGCCTCCCGTAAGAGCGTCGCGCTCCTGACCCTCGGCTGCGCCCGCAACGAGACCGACTCCGAGGAGTTGGCCGCCCGGCTGGCCGCCGGAGGCTGGCAGATCAGCGACGACGGCGAGAACGCCGACGTCGTCATGGTCAACACCTGCGGGTTCATCGAGCAGGCCAAGACCGAGTCGATCGACGTCCTCCTGGACGCGTCCTCGACCGGCGCGAAGGTCGTGGCCACCGGCTGCATGGCCGAGCGCTACGGCAAGGACCTCGCCGAGAGCCTCCCCGAGGCGGACGCGGTGCTCGGCTTCGACCACTACCCGGACATGGCCGCGCGCCTCGACGACATCCTCGCCGGGCGCACCGTGGCCTCCCACCAGCCTTCCGACCGCCGCAAGCTCCTGCCGCTGGCCCCGGCCGCGCGCCAGGGCTCGGCCGCGGTCGTCCCCGGCCACACCCGGGCCGCCCAGGCCGACGGCGCGGCCGTCGCCGCCGGTTCGCCCCAGCACCTCGTGATGCGCAAGCGCCTGACCGAAGGGCCCGTGGCGAACCTGAAGCTCGCCTCCGGTTGCGACCGGCGCTGCACGTTCTGCGCGATCCCCTCGTTCCGCGGCTCGTTCGTGTCCCGCACGCCCGAGGAGATCATCGCCGAGGCCGCCTGGCTGGCCTCTGAGGGCGTCAAGGAGCTCAACCTCGTCTCGGAGAACACCACCTCCTACGGCAAGGACCTGAGCGACCCTCAGGCCTTGGAGCACCTCCTCGAAGGCATGGCCGCGATCGACGGCATCGAGTGGATCCGCCTGTCCTACCTCCAGCCCGCCGAGCTGCGCCCGAGCCTCATCGAGGCGATGCACCGCACCGAGAAGGTCGTCCCCTACTTCGACCTGTCCTTCCAGCACTCCTCGGCGAAGGTCCTGCGGCGGATGCGCCGCTTCGGCTCCACCGAGAACTTCCTCGCGCTGCTCAAGCAGATCCGCGACGTGGCCCCGCTGGCCGGGGCCCGTACCAACGTCATCGTCGGCTTCCCCGGCGAGACCGAGGATGACGTCCAAGAGCTCATGGGCTTCCTCGAAGAGGCCCGCCTCGACTCCACCGGCGTGTTCGCCTACTCCGACGAGGACGGCACCGAAGCGGTCGACCTCGACGGCCACGTCGACGAAGACGAAGTCTCCGATCGCCACACCCGCGTCTCGATGCTGGTGGACGAACTGGTCAGCCAGCGGGCCTCCGACCGGCTCGGCGAGGTCATGAAAGTCCTGGTCGAATCGGTCGAAGACGACGGCGTGGACGGCCGCGGCGAGCACCAGGCCCCCGAGGTCGACGGTTCGATCGCGCTGGTCGGCGAGGTCGACGGCCTCGAAGTCGGCGACTTCGTGACCGCGAAGGTCGTGGACTCAAGTGGCGTGGACCTGGTCGCCGAGATCGTGGAGGAGTCCTGGTGACCACCGCCCCGCCGGTCTCGCCGTGGAACATCGCGAACGTGGTGACGGTGGCCCGGATCTTCCTGGTGCCGGTCTTCGCGGTGTTCGTGGCGCTCTCGGGCATGGAGCACTCGGGGTGGCGGATGGCCGCGTGCGCGCTGTTCGTGTTCATCTCGGCCACCGACTTCGTGGACGGGTGGTTGGCGCGCTCGCGCAACCTGGTGACCGATTTCGGCAAGCTCGCCGACCCGATCGCCGACAAGGCCCTCATCGGCACCGCCCTGGTCCTGCTCAGCTACTACGGGGACCTGCCGTGGTGGGTCACCGTCGTCATCCTGGTCCGGGAAATCGGGATCACGGTGTGGCGCATGGCGATCCTGCGGCGCACGGTGGTCGCGGCCGACCGCGGCGGCAAGCTCAAGACCGTCCTCCAGATCACGGCCGTGGCCTGGTACCTGTGGCCGTGGCCCTCGCCGCTGGACGCGGTGGGCCCGTGGCTGATGGGCGCTGCGGTGATCCTCACGGTGCTGACGGGAATGGATTACCTGTGGAAAGCATTCAAAACGAGGGAGAGCGAGTCGAAGCGTCCGAGCTAGGCTTGCACGACCCACTTAAGCTCGCTTGAGCGATTGCGGCGCGGAGGAGAGTCCTATGGTCTTGTTGCGGGAACTGCTGGGAGAGACCCTGCGGCGCCGCCGCCGCGCGCAGAAGCGGACGCTGCGGGACGTGTCGAAGCAGGCCAACGTCAGCCTCGGGTACCTCTCCGAAATCGAACGCGGGCACAAGGAGCCGTCGAGCGAGCTGCTCGCCTCGGTGTGCGGCGCGCTCCAGGTGCGCCTCTCGGAGGTCCTCGCCGAGGTCTCCCGCGAGGTCGCCTCCCATGAACGCGGTGACGACGCCGCGCAGGGCCGCCCGGCCCTGGTGCTGCCGCGCGTGCGCGAGGCCGAGGCCCCCGAGGAGTCGGCCCGCCGCCGCCGTCACGCGCCGCCGGTCTCGCCCCCTTCCATCGCGCAGGTCCGCTCCCGGCACCGCCGAGGCGAAGTGACCGATTCGGTCGTTCGCGCGGCGGCCTGACTGAGTACTCGTCCTCGACGGTCGATGATGTAGTTTTGGCGAATAAGACGTCACCGTGTCCCGCATGGGTGGCGCGAATGTCCGACACTAGAGGCAAGTCGGCGTTGCACGGCAAAATTCTATGGCTCGCGAGCTTCGCCAAGGCTCCACCGGAAGGACCCCGATAATGGCCAATCCGTTCGTCAAGGGCTGGAAATACATGATGGCGCTCTTCGGTGCGAAGATCGATGAGTACGCCGACCCCAAGATCCAGATCCAGCAGGCGATCGAGGAGGCGCAGAAGCAGCACCAGGCCCTGGTGGGGCAGGCCGCCTCGGTGATCGGCAACCAGCGCCAGTTGGAGATGAAGCTCAACCGCTCGATGTCGGAGGTCGAGCGCCTCCAGGCCCAGGCCCGCCAGGCGCTCGTGCTCGCCGACAAGGCCCGTGCCGAAGGCGACGAGGGCAAGGCCCAGCAGTTCGAGTCCACCGCCGAGATCCTGGCCGGTCAACTGGTCTCCACCGAGCAGTCCCTTGAAGACATGAAGGTGATGCACGACCAGGCGCTCACCGCCGCCGACCAGGCCAAGAAGGCCGTCGAGAACAACCAGATGATCCTCCAGCAGAAGCTCCAGGAGCGCACCAAGCTCCTCGGCCAGCTTGAGCAGGCCAAGATGCAGGAGACCATCGCCTCGTCCCTGGAGTCGATGTCGCAGACCGCCGCCCCCGGCAACGTCCCCAACTTCGACGAGATCCGCGACAAGATCGAGGGCCGCTACTCCAACGCGATGGGCCGCGCCGAACTCGCCTCCAACTCCGTCGAAGGCCGCCTCCTCGAAGTGAACCGCGCCACTCGCGACATGGCCGGGGTCTCCCGCCTGGAGCAGATCCGCGCCTCCCTCGAAGGCGACCAGCTCTCCGGCACCAAGGCCGCCCCCGCGGTCGAGTCCAAGGAATCGGTCACCAACGCCCGCCTCGCCGACATCCGCGCCTCGCTCGGCAACGACGAGGGCACGGCCGAGGCCGAAGCCGACAAGACCAAGGGGTAGCCCCGCATGGACGCCAAGGCCCGCAAGCGCGCACTCAAGCGCCTGCGGGCCCGGCTGTCCTCCGCGAAGGAATGGTCGGTCACCGCCGGGGCCACCATCGCCGGCAGCGCGTTCTTCGTGCCCTACATGGGACTCGGCGTCGCCGACGGCGTCTGGGTCACCGCCGCAGGGCTCGCCACCACCATGTCGGTGATCCGCTGGGCCGACTACCGGCGCCTGGCCAAGGCGATCCCGGCCGAAGACCGCGCCTCCCTCGAACTCCACGGCCCGGCCGGGCTCTCCAAAGAGGCCAAGAGTCTCTTCGGCGAGACCGCCGAGGCGATTCGCCGCGGCCGCATGCGGGCCCAGTTCCGCCGCAGCCGCGCCCTGCGCCCCTACGAGCGCCTCGAACAGGCCACGATCGCCGCCGAGCAGATGGCTCAGCGCCTCGAAGGCAACGCCGAAGCCGTCGCGATCCTCTCCGGGGCCGCGAACGCCGGCGGCGAGCTCTACCGGCTCGCCTTGGGCGTCAAGGACATCGAGCAGGCCATCGCCGTCGCCCCCCAGGCCAAGCGCGCGGGCATGTCGTCGAGCCTCGACCGCATGGTCGAACGCCTGGAGACCGGTGTGGCCGCCTACGAGGACATGGTCAGCGCCGCGGGGGAGTGCCTGGCCGGTTCGATAGGCCTCAAGCACGCGCTGGCCGAGCACGGGCACGACCAGACCTTGGAGACGCTCACCGACGCGGCGGACAAGCTCCGCGCGGCCGGGGACGCGGCCAGCGAGATCCGGGACCTCGGTCCGCAGCGCGGCTGAACCCCAAGCGCCGCAACCGCATCCGAGCCGGACATTTCGGGACCCAATGCCAGGTACCCGAATATGTCTCATTTGATCTAATCTGCGGATGAAAACCCTGTTGTCTGGAGCCGCGGCGCTCGCCGCCGGCTCGATCGCGTTCTGGGGCAGCCCCGCCCAAGCCGACCCCGTCCCCGAGGGCCCGGTGCGGATGCACCTCAAGGACCACGCCGACATCCCGCTCGACGTGGACGGCGACGGGGTCCGCCTCGCCACCGAGTTCGACCTGTGGACCCTGCGCGCCCCCGAGGCCCTGGTGGACCTCGGCGAGTACCAGATCGTCCACGTCGAGTCCGGGCGCTGCCTCGCGGCCGACACCTCCGGCGGCGGCGAGACCGCCCCGGTCGCGCTCGCCGACTGCGCAGACTCCGAACCCTGGACCGTGGTCTTCGACGACGTGCCCTCCAACTCCGACTTCCGGTTCCTCACCCCCGACGGGTACTTCCTCGGCCTCGAAGACGACGCCGAGGCCGTCCACGGAGTCGAGGTCTTGGCCGTCCTGCCCGAGTCGGGCGCGAGCCGCCACTTCCAGGAGTGGCTCTTCGCCGCCCCGCCGGACGAGCCGTCCACGCCCCCGCCGAGCGAACCGCCCACGACCATCGTCGAGAGCGCCCCCGAGACCGAGACGCCCGGCCAACCGCAACTGCCGACCACCGGCACCGGCCTGGGCGCGGCCCTCGGCGGCGGCGCGGTCGCCGTCGCGGGCGGCGCGGCGCTCGTGTTGTGGCTGCACCGTCGCCGCTCACTCCGATCGGAATGGTGAAGCCGCTCATGCGCACAGCCGCGACCAGGCGATCCCGACACACTGAATCCCAGCATGCGGGAAATGCTGGCTCGGGTGACCGCTCGGTGGCATACTTCGACTCGTGACTTTCCAGCGCATGATGATTAGCTGCGGGCGTTCCGCGGGGCCTCTTCGATAGATGCCACCGCCGAACGCCAGACCTCCTGCCGCCCGCAGGGGGTCTTTTTCGTTCAGGGCGAACGAACGTTCAGGTCGGCTGCGCACACCGCAGCCTGAGACTAGAAATACCTGGAGCACCAAGTGACGCAACCAGACCCGCAACACGCGCGCAGCGGGGACTTCCACGTCTTCGACACGACCCTCCGCGACGGGGCCCAGATGGAGGGCCTGCGCTACTCCGTAGCCGACAAGCTCGCCGTCGCCGAGCTCCTCGACGACCTCGGCGTCGACTACATCGAGGGCGGCTGGCCCGGCGCGATCCCCTCGGACACCGAGTTCTTCTCCCGCGCCGCCGAGGAACTCAACTTCAAGCACGCCAAGCTCGTCGCCTTCGGCATGACCCGCCGCGCGGCCTCCAGCGCCGCCGAGGACCCCGGCTTCCGCGCCCTCCTCGACTCCCGCGCCCCGGTCCTGTGCCTGGTCGCCAAGTCCGACATGCGCCACGTCGAACAGGCGCTGCGCACCACCGCCGAAGAGAACCTCGCCATGATCGCCGACTCGGTGCGCACCGGCCGCGAGCACGAACGCCAGGTCTTCATCGACTGCGAACACTTCTTCGACGGCTTCCGCCACGACCCCGAATACGCGACCCTGGTGGTGCGCACCGCACTCCAGGCCGGAGCCGAAGCGGTCGTCCTGTGCGACACCAACGGCGGCCGCATCCCCTCCGACATCACCGCCGCCGTCACCGAACTGCGCCTGCGCCTGCTCGAAGACCTCCCGCCCGAACGCGTCCGCCTCGGCATGCACGCCCAGAACGACACCGGCTGCGCCGTCGCCAACACCCTCGCCGCCGTCCAAGCGGGCGTCATGCACGTCCAGGGCACCGCCAACGGCTACGGCGAACGCCCCGGCAACGCCAACCTGTTCAGCGTCATCGCGAACCTGGAGACCAAACTCGGCCGCAAGGTCCTGCCCGACGGCGGCCTGGAGAAGCTCACCCGCATCTCCCACGCCATCGCCGAGATCGCCAACATGATCCCCGACGAGCACGCCCCCTACACCGGGCACGCCGCGTTCGCGCACAAAGCTGGCATCCACGCCTCCGCGATCAAAGCCGACCCGGCCCTGTACAACCACGTCGACCCCGTCGTGGTCGGCAACGACATGCGCATCCTCGTCACCGAGATGGCCGGCCGCGCCTCCGTCGAACTCAAGGGCCGCGAACTGGGCATCGACCTCTCCGGCGACAAGACCGCACTCGACCGGATCACCAAGCGCGTCAAGGAACTCGAATCCAAAGGCTGGTCCTTCGAGGCCGCCGACGCGTCCTTCGAACTCCTCGTCCGCGACGAGGTCGAAGGCGGCCTGCCCCGCCCGTTCACGCTCGACACCTACCGCGTGATCGTCGACCACGATCCCGTGGGCGCGACCGTCGCCGAAGCGACCGTGCGCCTCGACGTCGACGGCGAACGCGTCATCTCCACCGCCCAAGGCAACGGCCCGGTCAACGCACTGGACGCGGCCCTGCGCTCGGCGCTGGCGGCCCGCCACCCGCGCCTGGCCGAGCTCACCCTCTCCGACTTCAAGGTCCGCATCCTCGCCGGCTCCAAGGGCACCGACGCGGTCACCCGCGTCCTGGTGTCCATGAGCGACGGCGAATCGGAGTGGACCACCGTCGGGGTCGCCCCCAACCTCATCGAAGCCTCCTGGAACGCGCTGGCGGACGCTCTCGCCTACGGCCTCAACCGCCGCTGAACTCTCCCACCTGATTCGCCACGAGCGACACCGATTCGGCCCGGTCCACAAGACCGGGCCCGAGCCCGGCCCGCGCCGATCGCGCTGGAGGGCGACGAAAAGGGGACCCGGCCACCCGGCCAGGTCCCCTTTCTCGCGCATCCGGTCAGTCGAAGACCGCGAGTCGCTTCTGCTCGATCGTGCCCGCGGCGAAGGTCGTGAACGACCCGCCCACGGCCAGGCTCGACCCGTCGGGGCTCGCGGTGGCGTCCCACGCCCCGATCACGCCGTTGGCGTTCGGGTTCCACGGCAGTAGCTTCCCGTCGCGGTCCACCGCCAGGAGCTTCCCGCGGTCGGCCTTGACGCCGTCGACGCATTCGCCCCGGGGCCCGGCGTGGTTGTTGACGCAGGCCTGGTCGAAGTGCCCGCCGCCGATGATGGTGTCGCCCCAGACCTCCACGGTCTGCATGCCGCCGTCGGTGGCCTGGTACCACAGGGTCGCCCCGGTGGTCGTGAACGCCCGGACCTCGCCGCCGCGCCCGTCCAGGGCCGCGTAGACGCGGTCGCCGGAGACCACGACCTGGCGGGTGAGGACGTACACCTTGGACTCGAATCCGGTGTCGACCGCGCCGGTGGCCGGGTCGACCGCGCCGAGCTTCCCGTACTTCTTCTCGCCGCCGAGGTAACTGAACGCCCCGGCGATGTAGAGCCGCCCGTGCCCGGGTTGGATGTCGCGCACGGCGCCTTCCTCGACGCGCGGCGCGAACGTGGTGATCGGCGCGCCGTCGGATGCGGTGACGGCGGCCAGGCGCGGCTGGGCCACGCCGCCGACGGTGGCGAACAGGCCGCCGAGGTACACGGTGGACCCGACCGGCTCGACCGCGTACACGGTGGCTGAGGGCTTCGGGTTCCAAGTGGTGTCGAGCTGTCCGCTGGAGAGCGCGAACCGCGCCACGCGAAGCTGCTTGACCCCGTCGACGTGGGTGAAGTTCCCCGCCACGTAAAGGAACCCGCCGCCGGTCGTGACCTCGTGGACCGGCCCGTCCAGTTCGGGCGCGAACGGCAGCAGCGCCCCTGTGGTCGAGTTCACGGCCGCGAGGTAGGTGCGGTCGGCGAAGGTCCCGTCGGTCTGCTTGGCGCGGGTGAACAGCCCGCCGGAGTACACGGTGTTCCCGTCGTAGGCGACCTTGTAGACCTGGTCGTTGAACGAGGCGGTGGTCAGCGGGACGCTGGAGTCGATCGCTACCGCGGGCGTCTGCGCGAGCAGGACGGCCCCGAGCAACGCGAAGAGTGTGATCATTCGGCGCATCACGGCAGTGTCGCACGCGTTTCGCGCACGACCGGGCATTCGCGGCGGCGCGTCACCCGCAGCCCCCGTTCGAGGCTCCACAACAGAGCCCCGAAAGCGCGGCGGTCGTTCGGGTCCAATGCCGTCAAGCGGTGGATGGTGCCGCCGTACTACAGTTGAGGCGTGACTTCTTACAGGACCGATCGCGCGCGCGCCGCCGCCTCGGCCGCGGATTCGGCCGTGTACGGCAGGCGGCGCTTCGGCTCCGGCTTCTTCCTCGGCCTGGTGCTCTTGGTGATCCTCGCCTTCGCGCTCGGCTTCGTGCTCGTCGGCGGCTTCAGTGAGACCCTCAAGGTCCGCCTCGGCGCGACCTCCCTCTCGCTCTTGGTCGCGACCCCCTTGACGTTCGTCCTCGGGTTCTTCGTCGGCATGTTCGGCAAGGTCCGCCGCCTGGGCATGGGCATCGTGGTGGGCGCCCTGGTCGGCACGATCGTGCTGGCGGGGCTGTTCCTGCTCATCAGTTAGTCCCGCGCCACTCGAGGCGAGGTAGTGCGTCCGGTCGCCCCCGGTTCCGAACTAAGCTGAGGCCGCCAGGTTTCACCGAGTCTTAGAGAGGGGCCGACTGTGCGGATCGCGCGGATCGCTCACCCCACCGGCATGTCGTTCGCGGTACTCGAAGGGGAAGGCCGCGGGGCCACCGCCGCCGAGATCGAGGGCCACCCGTTCGCGCAGATCAAGCTCACCAGCCAGCGCTGGTCGCTGGAGGACGTGCGACTGCTGGCGCCGATCCTGCCCTCGAAGGTCGTGTGCGTGGGCCGCAACTACGCCGACCACGCCGCCGAGCTGGGCAACGAGGTTCCCAAGGAGCCGTTGATCTTCCTCAAGCCGTCGACTTCGGTGATCGGCCCGGCCGAGCAGATCCGGCTTCCCGCCGTCTCCGACCAGGTCGAGCACGAGGCCGAGCTGGCGGTCGTGATCGGCCTGCACGGGGCGCGCGGCCTGGACCGCGAGGCCGCGAAGGCCTCGATCTTCGGGTACACGTGCGCCAACGACGTGACCGCCCGCGATCTCCAGCACCAAGACGTGCAGTTCACCCGGGCGAAGGGCTTCGACTCGTTCTGCCCGCTGGGGCCTTGGATCGAGACCGACGCCGACGTCTCGGACGCGGAGGTCCGCTGCGAGGTCAACGGTGAAGTGCGCCAGCTCGGTTCGACCAAGGACATGGTCTTCGACCCGGCGACGCTGGTCGCCTACGTCTCGCAGGTGATGACGCTGCTGCCCGGCGACGTGGTGCTGACCGGCACGCCCGCCGGGGTGGGGCCGCTCCAGGCGGGCGAGACCGTCTCCGTGTCCGTGGCCGGTGTCGGCACGCTCTCCAACAAGGTGGTTCCCAGTGAGTAACGTCCGTACCCGCTTCTGCCCGAGCCCGACCGGGACCCCGCATGTGGGCCTGGTGCGCACGTGCCTGTTCTCGTGGGGCTACGCCCGCGCCAAGGGCGGCGAGTTCGTGTTCCGCATCGAGGACACCGACGCCGCGCGCGACTCCGAGGAGTCGTACAACCAGCTGCTCGAAGCCCTGTCGTGGCTGGGGATGTCCTGGGACGAGGGGCCCGACATCGGCGGCCCGTACGCGCCTTACCGCCAGTCGCAGCGCCTCGACGTCTACGCCGACGTGATCAAGCGGCTCCTTGAGGGCGGCTTCGCCTATGAGGCGTTCTCGACCAACGAGGAGGTCGAGGCCCGCCACAAGGCCGCCGGGCGCGACCCGAAGCTCGGCTACGACAACTTCGACCGCGACCTGACCGAGGAGCAGAAGGCCGCGTTCCGCGCCGAGGGCCGTCTGCCGGTGTACCGGATGCGGATGCCAGGCGAGGACATCGTGTTCCAGGACGCGGTGCGCGGCGAGGTCCGCACGCCCGCCGGGACGGTCCCCGACTACGTGATCGCCCGCAATGACGGCTCGCCGCTGTACACGCTCACCAACCCGGTGGACGACGCCTTGATGAAGGTCAACATGGTGACCCGCGGCGAGGACCTCATGCCCTCGACGCCGCGCCAGATCGTGATGTGGCGGGCCCTGATCGAGCTTGGCCTGGCCGAGGCCGAACCGGAGTACGCGCACCTGCCGCTGATCGTGGACGAGCGCGGGAAGAAGATGTCCAAGCGCGATCCGCGTTCGAACCTGTTGCAGTACAAGGAGGCCGGGTACCTCCCTGAGGGCGTCCTCAACTATGTGGCGACGCTGGGCTGGTCGCTGTCGGGGGACCGGGACACGTTCACGGTCGCGGAGTTCCTGGCCGCGTTCGACCTGCACGACGTGAAGTCGAACCCGGCGAGGTTCGACGAGAAGAAGTTCGACGCGATCTGCGCCGAGCACTTCCGGATGGTCGACCCGGCCGAGTTGACGGCGCTGCTGGTGCCGCGCCTGACCGAGGCCGGGCTGCTCGGCGCCGAGGTCTCCGCTGAGGACGCGCACAAGCTGGAGGTCGCCGTCCCGCTGGTGCAGGAGCGCTGCTCGACGCTCGCGCAGGCCGTCGAGATGCTGCGGTTCCTGTTCTGCGGTACCGAGATCGCGATCGACCCCGACAGCGCGAAGAAGACCTTCAAGGACGACGCGGCGCAGGTGCTCGACGCCTCGATCGCGGCCGTCGAGGGCGTCGAGTGGACCACCCCGGCGATCGAGGAGGCCCTCAAGGCCGCGCTCGTGGAGGGCATGGGCCTCAAGCCCCGCAAGGCCTTCGGGCCGGTGCGGGTCGCGATCAGCGGCAAGACCGTCTCGCCGCCGCTGTACGAGTCGATGGAGCTCCTGGGGCGCGAGGTGAGCCTGGCGAGGCTCCGCGCCGCCCGAGCGATGCTCTAGCGCAACGGATGTGGCCCCGCCGCGAGGCGGGGCCTTTTTCGCGTCCTCTGATTCCGCGTAGCGCACTACTGTGCAATGCATGGTACTGTTCTATGCGTGGACCGATCGCAACTGCTCAAAGGGCTCCTGGACATCATCGTCCTGCGGGTCCTCGACACCGAGGACGGCTACGGCTACGAGATCCTCGGCCGCCTGCGCAAAGCGGGCTTCGACGACCTCGGTGACGCCTCGGTCTACGGCACGCTCCGGCGCCTCTACCGGGCCGGATACCTGTCGACCTACGTGCAGCCCAGCGAATCGGGGCCGCACCGCAAGTACTACTCGCTGACCGAGCCCGGCCGCAAGCACCTGCGTCAGATGCGCGACGCCTGGGAGGACGTCAGCACCAAGATGCGAGGCCTCTTCGACACGAAGGACGGATCATGACCGACGCCCCCACCGCCCGGACCACGGAGATCGCCGCGTACCTCGCCGCGGTCGAGCGCCACCTCGGCGGGCTGCCCGAGCACGTCCGCCAGGACCTCCTGACCGACCTCGACACGCACCTGGCCGAAGTTGCCGCCGACCTCGACGAGGACGCGAGCCTCGCCGACCTCCTCGGCAGCCCCGAGGCCTACGCCCGCGAACTGCGCGAGACCGTCGAAGTCCCCAGGGAAGGGGCCGGCACCCGTCTGCGCCGCTCCTTCCGCGAAGCGGCCGAACCGCTCACCCGCCGCCTCGGCGCCTGGGCCGACCGGTACGCGGTGAGCACCGGCCACACCGACGCCGCCGAACTGCGCGAACGCCTGCGCCCGGGCTGGTGGGTCCTGCGCGGCGTGCTCGCCGCGCTCTTGTTCCTCTACCTGTTCGCGGCCACGCAGTTCAACGCCATCGGATTCAATCCGCTCGGCTCCGTCTTCGGGACGGTCATCGCACTCGCGGTCGTCCTCACCGCCGTGTGGGCCTCGATCCGCATCGGCACCCGCTCGCAGTCGTGGAGCCCGCGCAAACGCTGGTGGACCGGCGCGATCGGCATCGCCTTGGTCGCCTACGTCGGCTACGGCATGACCGGTCCCTACTTCGGGTTCCTCGACCAGAATGACTACGTCGAGTCCGGATACCTCGACGACCATTACTACGACAACCCCTACTACATCGAGAACATCTACGTCTACGACGAGAACGGCGAACCGCTCACCGGCGTCTACCTCTACGACCAGGACGGCAACGCGCTGCGCTTCGGCGACCCCGACTCGTGCCCGCCCGGCCCGGCCCACGACCCGTTCGGCGAGGCGATCGACGAACGCGAGGCGTACGCCGGCTACGACGAATACGGCGAGACCGGCTATCAGTACCCGCTGTGCGTCTCGGAGCGCGCCGAAGCAGGCGAGACGCCCACCGAGGAATCGACCGAGGAACCCGTGGAAGACACCACTCCCACAGAGGAGTCCGCCGACCCGACCGAGGCCACGCCCACCCCGACCGGCGAACCCACGCCCTCGGAGACCGCCACGTCCTGACCGGGCAGATGCCTCCGGGACACCCGCCACACCACCAGCGCGCACACCAGGCCCAGACCGGCCAGGGCGAACAGCAGCGCCGCGGCGGGCGTCCCGGAGGCGTCGGCGATCGCCGACAGCGCCGTCGGCACCAGGAACCCGCTGTAGGCGACCGCGTAGAACACCCCGGTCAACCCCGCCAGGCCCGCCGCCCCTGCGATCCGCTGCACCTCCAGCAGTCCCGACACCATCCCGATCCCCATGCCCGCGCCCGCGATCGAAGCCGCCGCGATCCCCAGCGGCCACGACTGCACCTGCACCGCCACCGCCGACAACGCGATCCCCGCGACGACCCCGACCAACCCGATCAGCAGCCCGCGCGCGCTCTTCGGGGAATCGAACCGCCGGACCCACGGCTGCGCCAGCGACGACGACGCCAGCGCCACCCCGGTGAGGAGCGTGGCGTACGCCGTCCCCCAGCCCGGCGTCGTCTCGGCGACCAGCACCGGCAGGTACCCGTATCCGATCGCGGCCGCCACCAGCACCCACGGCGCGGCCACCACCACGACTCGCGTGAACCGCCGATGCCGCGCCGACGGCACCCCGAACCTGAGCGCCGCTCCGCCCGCGGTCTCGGGGACCTTGAGCACCAGCCACGCGAACGGGATCGTCAACGCCGCGTGGATCGCGAACGGCAACTGCTCGGGCCACGGCCCCCACTCGGCGATGAGCCCCGCCAGGACCGCGCCGGTGGCCGAGCCGAGCGCGAATGCGAGGGTGGCCCGCCGCGCTCCCGCCGTCGCGTCCGCTCCCGGGTCGAACGGCCCTTGCGAGAGTTCCTTCATCCAGCTCGCGCCCACGCAGGTCGCCGTCCCGACCGCGATCCCGGCGAAGAACCGGCCCAGGCAGATCATGAACGCCCCGGTCTCGCCGAACCCCAGCGCCACGCTCGCCGCGACCGCCGCCAGGACCCCGACGAACATGACCGGTCGCCGCCCGTACCGGTCGCTCAGCGCGCCGCCGAGCAGGAACGCGGGGACGAGTCCGAGCACGTACACGCCCAGGAAGGCGTTCACCGCCGTCGTCGAATAGTCATGGCGCTCTTGGTAGAACAGCAGCAGCGGACTGAACTGGTTCCCCGCCCACGTCGCGAAGAACATGACCGCGAAGACCGCCGCCCACGGCCGCCTCACAGCAGCCCCTGATGCCGGGCCAGGTGCCGGTCCAGCACCGCCTCGTACGCGGCCGCGTCCAGCTCGGCCAGATGCTCGGCGAGCCGGTGGTGATCCTCGAACGACTCGCCCAGCACGACTTCGCTCGACGTGAGCACCAGGTGCGCGAGGCGCCTTTGGCGGTCGCGGAGCAGGTCGAAGAAGTGGACGGCGATCGGGTTGCCGGACAAGGCGATCACGGCCGCGTGGAAATCGCAGTCGGCGTCCACGAACGCTTCGAGGTCCCCGGCGTCGATCGCGGCCTCCTGTCGCTCCAAGGGTTCGCGTAGCGCCTCGGCGATCGTCTCGGGGTCGACGCTCCTGGCCGCGACGCGGCGGGCGGCGGTGCGTTCGAGGGCGTCGCGCATCTCCAGCACGTCGGCGGCCTCGCTGACCGGGACGGGGTTGATCGTCGCGCCCTGGCGGGAGGAGAGCGTGATGAGCCGCTCGGCGGCGAGGCGCAGGAACGCCTCGTGGACGGGGGTGCGGCTGAGTTCGAGCTCTTCGCAGATGCGGACCTCGCTGAGCCGCGAGCCTCCGGGGAGTTCGCCGCGGATGATGCGGTCCTTGGTGTACGCGTACGCGCGTTCGGCGGCCTTCGCCTTGTCGGTCATGGACCCGGACGCTACCACTTGCATGCAACGATGCATACAACGAGTTCGCGCATTCTCGGTATGTGACATTGATCCCAATGGACCTAAGTGGGGGATGCTCGACCGCCCCGTCCAGTGTCAATGGCCCGTTCGGCCCACGCCCGAGCCCCGAGTCTCCGGCGCTGCGCGCAAGGCACGCGATACCGGCCCTATCGGTCAAGACGGGCAGTCGATAGTTCCGCTCGCAGACGGCAATGTGCCGTGTTGGGCTCATTACCGAGCGGTACGGACCGCGGCAGGGCGGTCCATATGGTTACCGCGATGTTTACCCGCATGATTCCCACCCGCGCGAAGCACCGCTCCGCCGATCGCCGCCCCGGCGGACTGCGGCACGTGGTCCGAGGCCGCGTGTTCGTGTCCGCCGTCGCCGTGCTCATCGCCGCCGGCACCGCGAGCAGCGCGAGCGCCGCGATCATCAGCACCGACGACCCCACCGCGGAAGAGCAGATCGCCACCGCGATCGTCGAAGACGCAGGCCAGACCGACCGCCGATGGAGCGACGTGGAGACGATGGACTCCCTCCTCCCCGAACGCACCGCGGTCGCACCCGAGACGGTCAAGCCCGAACCCGCCGAGGTCCCCGAAGAGGAAGAGCCGGTCGAGGAGACCACGCAGGAACCCGCGAACGACGACTCGTCCGACCAGGGCACCAGCGTCCAGGTCTCCGGCGAATGCTCCGACTACTCGGGCAACAAGGCCATCGGCTGCACCATGACCCTCGACCGCGGCTACGGCATGGACCAGTTCCAGTGCCTGCTCAACCTCTGGGAGCGGGAGTCGAACTGGAACGAGTCGGCGTACAACTCCGGCTCGGGCGCCTACGGCATCCCCCAGTCCCTCCCCGGCGACAAGATGGCCGCCAACGGCAGCGACTGGCAGACCAACCCGGCCACCCAGATCGACTGGGGCCTGGACTACATCGAAGGCCGCTACGGCGACCCCTGTGGCGCATGGTCGCACAGCGAGTCGGTCGGCTGGTACTAGAACCCCTATAGCCTCGACACCAAGCGGACCCGGAGTTCGCTGACCCACACGAACGGGCCCCGGTGCTTTCGCGCCGGGGCCCGATTCGCGTTGCGGGGGAGTAGTTCAGGCGATCTCCCGCGACGCCGCCCGCACCGACCGCAGCAGCAGGCGCGGGTCCCCGAGCATCCGCTTCAAACGCCGCTCCAGACCCGCGATCGGCGTGAGGTTCTGCGGCGCCCGCGCATCCTTGTGCGCGGCCGAACCCAGCGGCGGCAGCGCCGCCGCGGTCGCGTCCGCCAGCGCGATCGCCGCCTCCTCGCTCAAGTCGTCGGCCGCTTCGAGCCGGGCCACCCCGGCCCACCCGCGCGACGAGGTCCCCGGCAGCCGCAGATACCACGTGTACCGCGGCCAGCCCGACATCAGATGGAACACGGGAGTGCGCTGGCCGGGCCGCAGCCGCTCCACGACCGCGTTCAGCTCCCCTTGCAGGTACGAGCGGTGGTGGCTCTTGATGTACCCCACGGCGTGCGGCAGCCTGGTGCGCCCGCGCAGGGGGCCGTCGAGGACGGACAGCTCGGCGTCGAGCGACACCGCCGAGGCCACTTTCGCTTCGAGTTCGGCCATCGCGGTCTGGGCGGCGTTGATCAGCTCGCCCGGGTCGGCCGACTCGGCCTTGCGGTAGGGGTAGTGCCCGAAGTCCGCGCCCGGGTCGACGGCCGCGAAGAGCCCGCGCTCGACCGCGAAGTCGACGACCGCGGCTTCCGAGGACGGCCCGTCGAGGTCGCACACGACCGCCCCCGCGGCCCACGACACGCACAGCCCGGGCCACCGCTCGCCCTGGTGTTCGGGGGTGTCGTCGAGCAACTCGATCCGCGCGTCGATCCGCCGCACCCCGTCGACGACCACGATCCGCCGAGGCCCTGTCTCGGGTGCTTCGACCGGGCGCCACTCACTCGGATCGAGCTCCACATCCGCCCGGACCACGGCCCGGTCGGAACGGGAAGGCGACTCCGGATTATCGGCGAAGGACGGATCCCACGCATCAACGGTGACCTGCAAGACGCACCAGCTTTCAAGATCGTTGAGCCCCACAGTAGCCCGCCGAATCCCGCCACCCAGCCCAACGACCACCCGAGGCGGAACGGGGTGGAGTGGGTGGTGCGACGCGTGGTCGAGGAAAGGCCGAGGTGGGCCCGGGTTGACAACTGCCCGGACCGTTTGGTGGAAACCTAGAAAATCGGGGAGTGCGGCGGGGGGTTTGGGAGGAGTCCGTTGTGGGGGTCCTATAACAGCGGCACGTTTCTGGCAGGTGAGCGTTTGCGCATGGTTGCGAGACTGGCTCCATGAGCACCGCATCGAACACCGCCGACCGCAAGAGACCCGTCTCTTCCATCGTGGGCTGGGCGTTCGCCCCGGTCATCTGGTTCATGGTCTTCGTCTACATGATCTTCCTGGAGAACGGCGAGAGCGCCGCGCTCGTGGTCCTCGCCGTCGTCTGGGCGCTGCCGGCGCCTTGGCTGCTGTGGGTGTCGTGGCGGATGCCGCGCTCGCGCGCCCTCACGTACATCGCCGAAGCCGGCGCGCTCCTGTCAGGGCTCGTCGCTCTCTACGTCACCTTGCTGGAGTTCCTGTTCGGCAGGGACGGACCCGCGCCGCTCGCCCTCACGCTCATCTTCCTCGGTGCCGCAGCGGTGTTCATCGCCGCCGCCGTGCCGCTGCCAGGGCGGCGGATCGCATACGGTGCTGCGGCACTCGCATGCGCGGTCGGCGGGATCAGGCTGCGGCTGCTCTCCTCGGAGACCACGTACTACTCGGGCACCGAATTGGTGACGACGGACGAGCTGTTCGCCTGGGCGTTCCTCGGCCTGCCCGCGCTCGGAGCGCTGCTACAGCTCCTCTGGTGGCTGCGGCACAAGGCCCGCGCGGCCTGAACGACTTCGCGGAAGCCGCATCCCGCGGTCTCTCTCCCTCGACTCACAGCGATGGTCTGCTCGACGACGTAGCGGGTGACTCTGATCCCGAACCCCTGAGCCGTGCCGCGGCGGGCAATCTGGGTTCGGATGCTTTTGGCGTGCAGATTTTCCGGTACTTGTCGGGCCCGGGCCGGTTTGGGCCTGGGTTCGGGCGGCAGCGACGAAGGGGTGAGGGATTGGTGCGGGCTGTTTGTCGGAGCTAGGCCCGATCGGGGCGGGGCTCAGGCGGCGGCGATGAAGGGGTGAGTGGTTGGCGCGGGGCGTGGTCGGGGGGCCGGGTTGACCTGGGTTGGGGTTCAGGCGGCAGCGACGAAGAGGTGGGCGGCTGGCCTGGTTCGTGGTCGGGGGAAGGCCGAAGTGGGGCTGGGTTCAGGCGGCGGCGACAACGAGGTGAGGGGTTGGTGCGGGCCGCTTTTGAGGCCGGGCCTGATTGGTTCGGGGTTCGGGCTGGCGGCGACGGAGGCCGGTGGGGGAGGGCCCGGGGTGGGGTGCCGTGGCCTGGCCGGTGCCGGTGAGGGTTTGCCCGGCGGCGGCGGTCAGGGTGGCGGTGGCGGGGATGATGACCGTGCCGGTTGCCGTTGCCGTTGCCGTTGCGGTCGTGGTGGCGGTGGGCATGGTGGTGGTGTCGCCCGGGGTTTCCGGGTGGGAGGTCATGCCGGACATGCTGATGGCCTGTGTCGTGTGCATCGCTGCTCGCCTCCTTCCGGTTCCTCGTGGCCTGGCCTGGTGTGCCGGGCCTTGCTTGTGTGGCCTTGGGTCTTCGGCTGGCGAAGCCAGGACATGCCACTTCGGGCTGTGTGCCTTTCGGCTTCGTGCCCACACTTCCTCAGGCCTAGTGCCTCCCGGCCCTGGCCCATACGGCCTCGGCGCTCCGCTCCTTGGCGTTGCGCCCATGCCGCTTCGGCTCTTCACCTTCGCGGTGTCAAGCCATGGCGTGTCGGGCCTTCGGCCTTGCGGATTCGGGCCCATGTCTTCGGTGGCCCTCACCTTGCGGTGTGGGCCGGTGCACGGCGTGCGTGGG
Source organism: Glycomyces sp. NPDC046736 (assembly GCF_040645615.1). NCBI lineage: Bacteria > Bacillati > Actinomycetota > Actinomycetes > Glycomycetales > Glycomycetaceae > Glycomyces > Glycomyces sp. NPDC046736. The sequence goes on from NZ_JBEYYO010000009.1 coordinate 25,632, forward strand.
GTGTTGCGGTGTCCTTGTCCCTGTGGCAAGGCCGTAGCAACTATCCCCGTCGCTTTGTCGTGGTCGTCTCGAGTGGTCTGGCCCGGGAGTGGATACCCGGTGAGGGAGTGTCGTGCTCCCTTGCCAGTCCTGACCGCCTCGATACGGTGTGCCTCGTTCTACCGACACTGCCTCCTGGCCAAGGTGATCCGGGCCAGGTGATCTCTAGATCCTTCCTGATCCCATGTCTCACTCTGAGACAAGCTGCCGGAAGCGACCTAGACCCGATCGCACGAAGGATTGAGGAACGACCCACTCCCTAGATAGATCGGGAGCGCGAGATGGTCGGCTCGATCTTCGCCGAAGTGACGAGCGGGCCAGAGGCTTGGCTTAGTCTGCTTGCACCCAACACGCCACCCGTACGAAAACCATGTCCCTGTACGTACCTCAATGATCCCACCCACCAGCGGCACTGTCATCACCCACAGGGGTACACAACCCTCACATTCGACCCCGAACCCCAAGCGCCGCAAGCACATCCGGACCCGACCGCCACCACACGACCCCGCCCGGCCCGCCACCCCGTTGTCGCTGCCGCCTTTGACTTTTCCCCACCACACACCCGAACGCCACCAACCGGCCCCGAGCGGCCACCCACCCCGCCGTCGCTGCCGCCCTTTAAGACCTACACCCGCGATCAGCTGAAGGTTTTCTCCACGTGTGAGCCCTTGGCGTCCTTCGTGACTCGGAACCTCACCGGCACCCGCTCCGCCAGCTCGGCCACGTGCGTCACCAGGCCTACCGTGCGGCCCTCCGAGAGCGTCAGGGCCTCCAGCGTCGTCGCCACCGCGTCCAGTGTCTCCGGGTCCAGCGTGCCGAAGCCTTCGTCCAGGATGATCGATTCCAAGCTCGCCCCATGCCGTGACAAGCTCGCCAATTGGTCGCTCAGCGCCAGCGCCAGTGACAGTGAAGCCGCGAACGTCTCTCCACCCGACAAGCTCCTTGCGGGCCTTGGCATGTCCGCGTCGTGGTGGTCCACCACCCAGAAGTCCTGCTCTCGATACACCAGGTCGTACTGCCCGGCGGTGATCTGGTTGAGCATCACCGTCGCGCCCGCCACCAACTCGTCCAGCGCCTCGCTCAACAGCCATTCCATGAACTTGCGTGCATCTAGGTGCCGTGCCAGTTCCTTCGCCACCAGCGCTTCCCCCGCGAAGCGGCGCATCTCCGACTCCAGGTCGATGCGGCGCCTCCGCGCCTCCGCCAGGTTCGCCGAGTCCGCCCTCGCCGCTTCCACTGCCGTCGCGTGACGTGCGACGTAATCGCCGCCCGTGCCCTTTCTCGGCACCTCCACGTTGAACTCCGCCAGCGCGAACCTGAGCTCCCCCCGCAGCGTCTCCGCCCGTCCATCAAGCCCCGCCAGCTCCGTCCGGGCCGCCTCGCGTTCCTCGGCCGCTCGCTTCAGTGACGCCTCGGCCCACTCGACCAGCTGAGCCCAGCTTCCCGCCAGATCGTCGCCCGCCGCGGGCGGGCCGAGCACTGCCACCTGGTCCCGTGCGTGCTGGAATTCCTTCCAGGCCCGCTGTTGGCGCTCGTCGACCGTGGTCTTGCGCTTTTCGGCCTCGCGCAGCGCCCGCCTCGCGGCCCTCAGTGCGTTGCCCGTGCCCGCGAGCTGCTGGCGCGATTCCTCCGAGTTCGCCCGCTGTTGTTGCAGCACTGCCGCTTCGGGGACGTTCTCCAGTTTCTTCTTCAAGCGCCGTTCGGCCAGTTGCAGCTCGGTCAGGCGCTCCTCGTAGTTCTCCAACTTGGTCTGGAGCGAGACCACGGCGGCCTGTGCGTCCCTGAACTCGACCGTCGCGGTACGCGAGGCCTCCTCGGCCTGCTGCATCGACTCGGACAGGTCGTGCTCGGGCACCGCTTCCACAGCCCGGTCGCAGACGGGGCATTCGTCGCCGACTTCCAAACCGGCCCTGAGGGTTCCGGCGAGTTCGGCCATGCGGATCTTGTGGAGGACCGCGTGCTGGATCTCGACTTCCTCTGACGCGGCCTCTTCGAGTTCCTTGGCCTCGGCGAACTGCTCGCGGAGTTCCTCGGTCAACTCCTGCCCGGTCTTGAGCTTCGACTCGGTCTCGGCGAGTTCGGCCCAGGCCTTGAGGTCGCGTTCGAGTTTGGCCAGGTCGAGACCGTCGAGTTCGGATCGGAGCCGTTCGTCTTCGGTCTCGGTGGCCTCGACTTCGGCGGCCTTCTCCTTGACCGCGGCCGCGGCGCCCGCGACCTGCGCGGCGATGTCGGCGACCCCGGAGGGCTGCTTGATGTAGGTCAGTGAGGCGAGGTTCGCCTCCGCGTCGGTGAGCCTGCGCCGCGCGGTCTCGACCGCCGCCGCCAGGCCGTCGAGCGCGTTCGCCTTGTCCCGCACCGGTTCGGCGAGTTTCTCCAGGCGTTCGACGCGTTCGGCGGCGTCGCGGAGCTGCTCCTCGGAGATCGGACTGATCCCGGCGAGCTGCGTCTCGTAGGCCTGCCGCTTGGCGTCGGCGTCCACGAACCTGGTGCGGGCCCGTTGTTGAATACCTCGGTAGACGCTGTGGCCGAGCAGGTTCTCCAGGATGTTGCGCCGGTCGGCCGAGGAGGCGCGCAGGAACTCCGCGAACTCTCCCTGGGGGAGCAGCACGCACTTGGTGAACTGCTCGAACGGGAGCCCGATGATCCGCTCGGCCGCGGCGTTGACCTCGCTGGGGCTGCCGCCGAGGGCCTTGCCGAGGCCTTCGACGAGTTCGGTGTCCTCGGCCGGGTTCACGCCTTCTGGCAGCTGTTCCATCGCGGCCGTGGTGGTCTTGACCTTGCCGTTGCGGTCGCGCCGCAGGATCCTGGTCGCCACGTAGTGCCGCCCCGCCGCGCCGAACACGAGCCGGACCCGGCCTTCGACCGCCGACGGGGCGAGGGAGTTCTGCGTGGCCGACTTCGGCCACCTCGGGGTGCGCCCGTACAGCGCGAAGCAGATCGCATCGAGCACTGTGGACTTTCCGGCGCCGGTGGGGCCGGTGAGCGCGAAGAACTCCGCGTCGGTGAAGTCGAAGGTCTCGCTGCCGGTGTAGGAGCCGAAGCCCTGGAGGTCGAGTCGAACCGGTCGCATCAGGCCTCCTCGGCGACGGTCTGGGTGTCTTCGTAGAGCCGCGCGAAGAGCTCGGTCACGGCCGGGTCGTCGTGGCCGTGCTCGGTGAGGTACGTGGTGAACAGCTCGCCGGGGCTGCGCCCGGAGCGCCGCTCGCGCGGTTTGTCGTCGCCAGAGCGCAGGACCGGGTCGATGTGGATCTGGACGGCGCCCGGAAACAGGTCGGCGACCTCGCCTCGAAGTCCGGCTCTGGCCGGTTCGGTCACGAAGACCCGCAGCCAGGCCCGCTCGTCCACTTCGGTCTTTGCGAGCTGCTCCAAGGTGCCGCGCACGGTCTTGAGCGGCACGGCCGCGGTGAGCGGCACCGTCCGCACCTTGGCGGGGACACCGGCGCTGACCTCGACGATCGCCACGCTCGGGGTGTGGTCCTCTTCGCCGAAGTCCACCGCGAGCGGCCCGCCGGAGTAGCGGATCGGGCAGGGCCCGACGATCGCCTGCGCCTTGTGCAGGTGCCCCAGGGCCACATACGAAGTGGTGGGCGGGAAGATCGCGGCCGGGACCGCGTAGTCGGCCACGGTGTGGACCTCCCGTTCGCCGCCGCCGACCTTGCCGCCCACGACGGTCAGGTGCCCGGTGAACAGGTTGACGGTGTCGGCGCCGAAGTCCTGGGTCAGCGCGGCGACGAGGCGCCTGAGGTGGTCGGCGTAGTTCGCCTCGGCCCCGGCCGCGCCGAGTTCGAACAGTTCGGCGGCGCGCACCGCGTGGCGCTGCGCGATGAACGGCAGGGCCGCCACGCGCCACTTCTCGCCGTCCTTCGTGGTGCCGGTGATGATGTGGTCCTTGGCCTTCCCGAGGCTGCCTCGCAGGTGGATCCCGGCGGCGTGGGCCCAGCCGCGGAGGGCTTCGAGGGCCTTGCCGTTGTCGTGGTTCCCGGCGATGACCACGACCTCGGCGCCCGAGTCGCGCAGCGCCGAGAGCGCGGCGGTGAGGAGCTTCTGCGCGTCACTGGAAGGCGAGGCGGTGTCGAACAGGTCCCCGGCCACGATCACCAGGTCGACCGCTTCGGCCTTCGCCGTGTCCACGATCTGCTTGAACACCGCGCGCTGCTCGTCCAGGCGCGAGCGGCCCTTCATGGTGACGCCGACGTGCCAGTCGGAGGTGTGGAGAATCCGCAAAGCTCGCTCCCTGATCGTGGTCCCTAGAACGGGATGTCGTCTTCGTCGTCGCCGGCCAGGTCGAACGGGTCGACCTTCGCGGTGACCGACCTGGCGGTGGCGGCCGGGGCCGAGCCGGCCTCGGCGGGCCTGGTGGCCCAGGCGGGGAACGGGAAGTTCACCACCAGCGGCACCGGCAGTTCGGGCTGCGCGACGAACATGGTGCCCGGTTTGGCCATGAGCACACGCATCCGCTGCGCCTGGGTGAGGAACCCGTACTCGGGTCGGGTGGCCTCGGCCGCGTCGAGTCGGCCCACGACGCGGATCGCCGAGTTCGACGCGATCCGCCGCTCCACTTCGGACGCGGTCTGCTGCGCGCCGATGAGGATCACCCCGAGCGAGCGGCCGCGTTCGGCGATGTCGAGCAGGATGTCCTTGATCGGGCTGGTGCCCTCCCTCGGCGCGTACTTGTTGAGCTCGTCGAGGACCACGAACTGGAGCGGGCGGGCCGTCCCGGCCTTCTCCTTGCGTTCGAACTCGGTGCGCAGGACCACGCCGACGACGAACCGCTGCGCCCGGTCGGGCAGGTTGTGCAGGTCAACGACGGTGACCTGCGCGTCGGAGGCGAGCGCGGCCCCTCTCGGGGGCAGGTCGCCGCGGATGAGGCGGCCGATGTCGCGGCCGGAGGCGATGAGCCGCCGGATGAACGCGTTGACGGTGCCCAAGCCGATCGCCGACCCCGCCCATTCGGTGCGGGTCTCGTCGTCGGCGAGGCGCTCGCAGATCAGGTCCACGAGGTCGCGGTAGCTGGTGAGGAGCTGCCCGTCGACGCTGATCGCGCCGTTGTCCTTGGGGCGGGCCTCTTTTCGCAGGCGGGCGGCGACCTGGTGGACGACCATCGTGTACTGCTGGCGGTCGTCGTCGCCGTCGGCGAACACGAACGGCAGCAGGTTGAGCTGGCAGAACTCGGCGAGCGTCCAGTAGAACGCGTCCACGCCGGTGGACCGGCACGCCACGTCCGGGATCCCGTTCGAGTCGCCCTCCCGCGGCGGCGCGAGGACCTCCACGGACTTGAACGCGCCCGGTTCCATGCCGAGCCTGCGGTAGGAGTCGCGGATCGTCTCGTCGATCTTGGTGTTGTCGTGGTCGAGAAGCAGCAGGTCCTCGCCCTTGACGTTGAAGATGAGCGCCTTGGTGTTCGCGGCCTCGGCCCCCAGCGCGCCCGAGTGCAGCAGCGAGTACAGCATCCAGGTCGCGAACGAGGTCTTGGTGGCCACGCCGGAGATCCCCGAGATCGACACGTGCGCGCCCCGCGTGCCGTCGAGGAAGTCCGGGTTGAGGAACACCGGCTGCCCGTCGCGCGAGAACCCGAGGGGCACTTGGCGGGCCATGCCGTCGAAGTACAGGGCCCGGTCGCGGTCCTCACCGGCGGCCCGCTGTACCTCCGCGCCGGGGCGCGGGGGCACGAACACCTCGGGTTCGACGCGGGTCACGGTGACCTCGGCGGCCTCCTGGACCTGCGCGGGGAGCAGGCCCCCGGCGATGTCGAACACGTCGGAGTCGAATTGGGCGCCCTCGTGGCGGCTGCGCACCGACGTGACCACGCCCGAGATCCGCACCGCGCCGACCCCCGGCACCTGCCGCTCGGTGGTGAGCACGTCGTCGAGCTGCGCGTACGCCTCCGGCCCGACCCCGACCCAGAACGACAGAGGCGTCGCGTCCTCCGTGCCGAGCACGCGCCCCACCGATTCACTCATCCGACGATCCTCGCAGTTGACCTTCTCTCCCCCGTGACCGGGGGAGATTCCGCCTGGAGGCGGCCACTTGCCTCGCGACAGTGGTGATTGCTGCTTCCTCGCAGTCCCCAGCCGGGAGCTGGGCTTGTGTGGAACCTCGCCGCGCGAAGACCACTCGGCAACATCCGAATCCCCGCGCGAGCGCGCTGCGGTGCGCGCTCGTCGGGTAGAGCCGGAATCGATATCGGACTTGCGTCATGGGTCACCGCCGATCGAGATCTGGTATTTCCCGGGTTCAACGAGAGCTAAGGGGTACCGGTGACGCCATTGTGATCGAACACACGTCCTATGTTCGATCGCGTGTCGTTTTCTCGAGGGCGCAGATAGCGGAGGATGAGGTTGCCCCCGGCTTCGAGCACGTGTCGCAGCACGAGCGGCCGCGCTTCAGGTGCGGCCCGGCCTTCTGCTATTCGCATCGGGCCCGCGCCCACGAGTTTCGGGGAGAGGGTCAGGTCGAGCTCGTCGACCAGGTCGGCGGCGGTCAGGTCGGCGAAGACGTGGGGGCCTCCTTCGCAGAGGATCTGGCGCAGGCCGCGCTCGCGCAGCGCCGCCACGGCCGCGGTGTAGTCGACCGCGCCGATGCCGACCGCGATCACGTCCGCGACCTCCTTGAAGGGCTTGACGGCCGCTTCGGGGAGGTCGGCGGGGACGATGAGGATCGGGCGCCTCGGGGCGCGCGTGAAGATCGGCGCCTGCGGATCAAGATGCGCGGTGCGGGAGGCGATCGCCATCACCGGGACCTCGGGGAGCCCCCGCGCGAGCCGCCAGGCCTTGCGCTCAGGGGAGAGCTTCAGCTCCTTGTACTCCTCGGCCCGCACCGTCCCCGAACCGGCCATGAGCACGTCGCAGCGGGCCCGCAGGACCTTGAACACCCGCTTGTCCTCTTCACCCGAAAGTGGACCCGAGAGGCCGTCCAACGTCGCCGCGCCGTCGGCGCTGGAGACGAAGTTGACGCGCAGCCAGTCCGGCCGGGGCGCCTCGTACGCCGCGTACACCTCGTCGTCGGTCAAGTCATCGAGTCGTCGGTACTCCACCTGTGCCACGGCGACAACGTAGCCCACCCCTGTGACACCCGGTCAGGGGCCGAGGACCCGCTCCAGGTACGCGTTGGCGAACCGCCGCTCGGGGTCGACCTCGTCCCTCACCCGCCGGAAGTCCTCGAAGTGCTTGTAGCGCTTGGTGAGCTGCTCGGCCGTGGCCGAGTGCATCTTCCCCCAGTGGGGCCTGCCGTCCGCGTCCGCGAAGACCTTCTCGCAGTCGGCGAAGTACCGCTCGTGCTCGTGCCGGTGGAACTGGTGCACCGCCACGTAAGCGGTGCGCCGCCCCTGCGCGGTGGACAGCCAGATGTCGTCGGCGGCCGCGAAGCGCACCTCCACCGGGAACGACACCGTGTGCCCCTCGCGGTCGACCAGCGCCCGAAGCTCCCGCAGCGCCTCGGGCAGGGCCTCGCGCGGCAGCGCGTACTCCATCTCGCGGAACCTCACCGACCTCGGCGAGGCGAACACCCGGTGCGACACGTCCGTGTAGCTTCGGGCGCTCCAGACCCGCCCGGCGATCCGGTTGAGCCGCGGCACCAGGCGCGGGAACTTCGCCCCGAACCGGTTGCTGGCCTCGAACAGGGCGTTCTCGGTGAACGTCTCGCTCCACCAGTACGACAGGCGGCTGGGCGAGCGGCTCGGTTCCGACATCGCGTACCGGTTGTTCCGCTTGGTCAGGGTGCGGTCGGTGTGCGGGAACCAGTAGAACTCGAAATGGTCGTTGTCGGCCACGAGCGCGTCCAGGCCCTCCAGGACCGCGTCGAACCGTTCGGGCCTTTCAGTGGCCTTGAGCCGGAACGCCGGGACGCATTGGAGCGTGACCTCGGCGATCACCCCGAGCGCGCCCAGTCCGAGCCGCGCGGCGGCGAACAACTCGGGCCGCTCGAACTCGGTGCACGCCACCACCGAACCGTCCGCGAGCACCAGCTTCAACCCCTTGACCTGCCAGGCGAATCCCCGGTAGCGGTCCCCGGTGCCGTGCGTCCCGGTCGAGATCGCCCCCGAGATCGTCTGCTGGTCGATGTCGCCCATGTTCTCCAGGGCCAGGCCGTGCGCGTCCAGGACCCGGTTGAGGTCCCACAGGCGCATCCCGGCCTCCACGGTCACCAGGCCCGACCGCGGATCGACCTCGACGACCTGGTCGAGACCGGACATGTCCAGCTGCACCCCGTCGGCCACGGCCACGCCGTTGAACGAATGGCCCGCGCCCACGGCCTTGACCCGCAGTCCCTCGCCGGCCGCGGCGCTCACCGCCGCCGAGAGCTCCTCGACCCCCTCGGGCCGGACCACGCGCACCGGATCGGCGCTCTCGGTCCTCGCCCAGTTCTGCCATCGAGCCGAATCCATCTCGGCGGCATCCATAATCGCCAGTCCCTTCGACGGCTACGCTTTCCCACGACACCGGTTGAACATGAGGTGTACTTCACGGTAGCTTTCATCTAACCCCACATGACCTGCTGAAGGGAAGTCGGATGGGCCACCAGGCAGCATCGGGTTCGGCGAAGACCGCCGCTCCGGCCGCACTCGACCGGAGGTTCGCCGAGCTCGAACGCGCCACGGCCGGGCTCCAAGCCCCCTTCGCCGTCGTCGATCTCGACGCCTTCGACACCAACGCGGCCATCCTGCGCCGAGGCGCGATCGGGAAACCGCTGCGGCTGGCGAGCAAGTCCCTGCGCAGCCGGGCGCTGATGGACCGCGCGCTCGCCCAGCCCGGATTCAAAGGCATCCTCGGCTTCACCCTCCCCGAAGCGCTCTGGCTGGCCGCGGGCGGCCACGACGTGGTCGTCGCCTACCCCACCGCCGACACCGACGCGCTGCGCGCCCTCGCTGCCGAGGACGAGCTCGCCGGCCGCGTCACCCTCATGGTCGACTCGGTCGAGCACCTCGACTTCCTGCGCCGCCACGTCACCCCCGACCCCGCACGGCCCCTGCGGCTCTGCCTCGAACTGGACGTGTCGCTCGAACTGTTCGGCGGCCGCGTCCACATCGGCGCCCACCGCTCCCCGGTCCACACCCCCGAGCAGGCCCTCGACCTCGCCCACGTCATCGAGAAACGCCCCGGCGTGAACCTCGTGGGCATCATGGGCTACGAAGGCCAGATCGCCGGCATCCAGGACACCGTCGGCGCCGCCGCGCTTCGCTACCCGCTCGTCCGCCTCATGCAGCACGTCTCCAAGACCGAGCTCGCCGCCCGCCGCGCCGAGGCCGTCGCCGCCGTCCGCAGCGTGGCCGACCTCGAATTCGTCAACGGCGGCGGCACCGGCTCGGTCCACTCCACCGCCGCCGACCCCTCGGTCACCGAGATCGCGGCCGGCTCCGGGCTCTACTCGCCCGCCCTGTTCGACGGCTACCGCTCCATCCGGCCCATCCCCGCCGCGTTCTTCGCCCTCCCGGTCGTGCGCCGCCCCCGCCGCGGCATCGCCACCGCCCTCGGCGGCGGCTGGATCGCCTCCGGGGTGCCCGGCCCCGACCGCCTCCCCAAACCGACCTACCCGACCGGCCTGCGCTACACCAGGACCGAAGGCGCCGGCGAAGTCCAGACGCCCCTGCGCGGCAGGGCCGCCGACGGCCTCGCCATCGGCGACCGGGTCTGGATGCGCCACGCCAAAGCCGGTGAACTGGCCGAACGCGTCAACACCGTGCACCTCTACTCGCGCGGCCGCATCGTCGACGAGGTCCCCACCTACCGCGGCGAAGGCCGCGCCTTCGCCTAAGCCACAACTCGAAAGGGGCCCGGCGAATCGCCGGGCCCCTTCCTCGTCATCGGTCAGTCGTCGTTCCCGCGACCTCGGTTGTTCTCGTCCCCAGGCGTGCACTGGCCCAAGAACTCCTCGATCGGCGAGCACTCTTCATCGTCGTCGCCCTCTGGCGGCGCCGCCGGAGCGCACCGGCCGTCACCGGGGTTCGTCGCGCAGTACGGACTGTCCGCGTCGATCTTCCCCTCCCCGTTCATGATGTCGTCCACGATCGGACTCCCGGCGTGCGGCGCCTCCTGCCAGCTCGTCGCCTCGAAGCCCTTCGCGTCGATCACCCCGTTCATGAACTGGATCCACACCGGATAACTCAGCCGCGAACCGTACACGCCGTCCGTGCCGCCGTCCCGGTTCAACAGCGGCGCCGACTCGGCCGTCGCGTTCCCCACCCACGCGGCGATGCTCAACTGCGGCACCGCGCCCACGTACCAGGTGTGCGCGTTGGCGTTCCCGTACTTGTCCGCGGCCTGCCACGTACCGGTCTTGCCCGTCAGCGCCCGGTTGTCGCGGATGGTCTCGCCCTCACCGGTGATCGTCGAACCCACGAACTGGAGGTTCCGGGCGATCCCCGCGTCGATCGCCTGGTACGACTCCAGCGGCTTGCCGGTCGGCTCGATCTTCTCCCCGTCGCGGTTGTAGACCGCCTCGACGTAGTGCATCTCGTTGTAGACGCCGTCGGCCGCGATCGTGGCGTACACACTGGCCATATTGGACACCGAGGTCGGGTACTGCCCGAAGCTCACGTGGTAGTAGAACGGCGAGTTCGGCGTGGACGCGTCCAACTCGGTCCGCACCGGATTCCCGTCGCCGTCCTCTCCGTCCAGCGACGCGAATCTGTCGATGTTGCCGTTCTCGTCGGTCACGAACGAACCGTCCTCGTTCTCGATCACGCCGTGCCGCGAGTACGTGATGTTCCCGTCCCCGTCCCGGTAGAACCGGTACGTGACCGCCTCACCGTCCTCGGTCTGCGTCATCTCCCGCACACCCATGTGGACGGCCATCTCCAGGATCGCCGTCGCCCCGTACTTCTCGGCGATCGCGTACATCGGGGTGTTCTTCGACTGCCGCACCGCCTCGGTGAGCGTCATGTCCACGTCCTCGTTCGCGCCCGAGTTCGCGATCGTCTTGTCCTCGAAGTCCTTCAACGTGTCGAACTCGCGCGGCGAGAGTGACCGCCACCACGAGTCGATCGACGCGCCCTTCTCGATCGCGGTCGCCGCGGTGATCATCTTGAACGTCGAGGACGGCGGGTGCGGGTTCTCCAGCCCCGCCTTGTCGATGCCCAGGCCGTTGTCCCCGCCGTAATAGCCCAGGACCCGGCCCGTGCCCGGCTCGACCGCCACGACCGCGCTGGCCATCGACTCGTTGTAGTCGTACAGCGCCGCTTCTTTGTTGTCGTTCTCGAACTCGAAGTAGTCGTCGCCGTTCACGTACTCGGCGGCGGCCGCGCGCTCTTCGACCGGGTTGTTCTCGTCGTCGACGAACTGGCCTTCGTCGTTCGTCATGCGCTTGAGGTCGCCGCGGCTCGCGGTCTCCACCGCGAGGTTCTGGATCTCCTGGTCGATCGTCAGGGCCACCGTGTAGCCGCCGGTGTCCTTCTCCTTGCCGTAGAAGTCGTCCTTGGTGAGGCCGTAGCGGCGCTCCAGCTCTTCCCAGATGTAGCCGTCGGTGGGGTTGGTGATGAACCCGGTGGTGGTGTCGTGGCCCCAGGTGCCGGGGTTGGCCAACCGGTCCAAGGTGGCGGGCATCCCGGCTTCGAGCTGGGCCTCGATCTCGGCGATCTGGTCGCCTTCAAGGCCTTCGAGGTCGTCGGTCATGGTCAACAGGGAGTCCATGCCGTGCTTCCACCGGTCGAACGCCTTGGGGTTGACCTCTTCTCCCTCGGGGATGTTCAGCAGCGGGTCGAACGAGCCGTCACCGGCTTTGACCTGCATGACCAGCATCATGCCCTCGCCCCAGGTCAGCTCCATGAGCGGCTTGTTGAACCAGACCTCGGCGGCGGCGGCGATGCCGTAGGAGCCGCGGCCGTAGAAGTTGAGGTTGAGGTAGTGGAGGAGGATCGTCTCCTTGGAGTTCTCCTGCTCCAGCTTCATCGCCATGACCGCCTCCTGGGCCTTGCGGCCGTAGGAGATGTCGTCGCGCAGGTCCATGACCATGCCCGCGTACTGCTGGCTGATCGTCGAGGCGCCCTGCGTGTCGCCGCCCTTGATGTTGTTGACCAGGGCGCGCATCGTGCCCTTGTAGTCGACGCCCTCGTGCTCGAAGAAGTCCTTGTCCTCCAGGGCCAAGAGCGACCAGACCACGGTCGGCGGGATCTCGCCGTACGTGTCGGTGAGCTTGCGGGTGTACTCGCCGTAACCGGCGATCTGGGTGGTCCCGTCGCTGTAGGTGAACGTGGTCGACTCGCCGAATTCGAGGTCCTGCGGCGGCGGCACGCTCTCGAAGAACCAGGACCCGGCCACCGTGATCGCGCCCAGGAACATGAGGCAGACCATGATCAGCGCCGCGTACACGCGGCGGCGGCGCACCGAGATCTTCTTTTTCTTCTTGCCCTTGCGTCCGGGCCCTGACGCGCCCTTCTCGGTCTTGGGCTTCGCGGCGCCCACGACCGAGGCGCGGCCCATGTTGCCCGCTCCGGGAGCGCCCGGCGGCGGCCCCGGCGGCGGCTTCACCGAAGCGGAGCCGGACGGTGGGGGCGGCGGGCGCCGAGGACCCATGGGCGGCGGCGGGGGACCGAACGTCGAGCCGCCCGAACCCGCGCCGGGGCCGGGAGGAGGACCTGCCGGAGGGCGCGAGGGAGGGCCGAACTGCGGGCCCTGGGGGCTGGGGCCGGGGCGTTGAAAGTCGCTCATGCTCAACCATCCACGAGTTGTGAGGTGCCGGTCCGCGCTGCGCGGCCCTGGGGCTGCTTCGGCGAGCGCCGCCGGAGAGATGGTCGGCCCGGCGGACATCCGCAGAACATCGGATGTTAGCGGACCACGCCCCGTAGGCGAGGAGTGCTCGGTTCGGCGGGTGAGGAATGCCGCTCAACGCCCACCTTAGACCGCCGATGCCACGCCTGTGCAGGCGCGCTGCATGGGCCCGGTGTGCCCGGGTTGGTGAACTATCACACGTTTCGCGTCCTTCAGGACCCCGCGGCCACGCCCCTCGCGGCCTGCCTGCCCGAGTACAGGCACCCGCCCAGGAACGTGCCCTCCAAGGACCGGTAGCCGTGCATGCCCCCGCCGCCGAAGCCCGCGGCCTCGCCCGCCGCGTACAGCCCCGGAAGCGCTTCGCCGCCCGAGCGCAGGACCCGGCCGTCGAGGTCGGTGTGCAGCCCGCCCAGGGTCTTGCGGGTGAGCAGGTTCAGCCGCACCCCGATGAGCGGGCTCGCCTTCGGATCGAGCAGGCGGTGCGGGGTGGCCACCCGGATGAGCTTGTCGCCGCGGTAGTTCCGGGCCCCGCGCAGGGCGGTGACCTGGAGGTCCTTGGTGAACGTGTTGGCCATCTCGGCGTCGCGCGCCTCCACGGCGGCCTTGACCGTGGCGAAGTCGAGCAGGTCCTCCCCGGTGATGGCGTTCATCTTGGCGACCAGCTCGGGCAGCGTCGGGGCCACCGCGAAGTCCGAGCCGTGCTTCTTGAACGCCTCCACCGGCCCCGGAGCCCCCGGCAGCACCCGCTTGAGCAGCAGCTTCACGTCCTTCCCGGTGAGGTCGGGGTTCTGCTCCGACCCTGAGAGCGCGAACTCCTTCTCCAGGATCTTCTGGGTGAGCACGAACCACGTGTACTCGTGGCCGGTGGTCATGATGTGCTCCAGTGTCCCGAGCGTGTCGAACCCGGGGAACAACGGCGCGGGCAGGCGCTTGCCGGTGGCGTCGAGCCACAGCGACGAGGGCCCTGGCAGGATCCGGATGCCGTGGTGGGGCCAGATCGGGTCCCAGTTCTCGATGCCCTCGGTGTAGTGCCACATCCGGTCGCGGTTGATCAGGTCGGCTCCGGCGGTCTCGGCGATGCCGAGCATCCGGCCGTCCACGTGCTCGGGGACGCCGGAGATGAGGCGCTCGGGGGCCTTCCCGAGGCGCTCGGGCCAGTTCCGTCGCACCAGGTCGAAGTTCCCGCCGATGCCGCCGGAGGTCACCACGACCGCTTCGGCGCTCATCGCGAAGTCGCCGAGCGCCTCCCGGCTGGTCGCGACCCCGCGCGCCGACTCGTCCGGGGACAGCAGCGTGCCGGATACCCCGGTGACGGCCCCGTCGGTCACGGTCAGCTCGTCGACCCGGTGCCGGAAGCGCAGGCGCACCTTGCCTTCGGCGGCCGCCTCGCGCACGCGCTGCGCGAACGGCTCGACCAGCCCGGGCCCGGTGCCCCAGGTGATGTGGAAGCGCGGCACGGAGTTCCCGTGCCCCTGCGCGGTGTACCCGCCGCGTTCGGCCCAGCCCACGACCGGGAAGAACCTGACCCCGAGCGAGTGCAGCCAGGCCCGCTTCTCACCGGACGCGAAGTCGACGTAGGCCTCGGCCCATTTGAGCGGCCACTCGTCCTCGGGCCGGTCGAACCCGGCGCTGCCGAGCCAGTCCTGCCACGCGAGGGCCTGCGAGTCCTTGACGCCCATGCGGCGCTGCTCGGGCGAGTCCACCAGGAACAGCCCCCCGAAGGACCAGAACGCCTGGCCGCCGAGCGACTGCTCGCCCTCCTGGTCGACCAGCGTGACGGTCTTGCCCAGCCGCACCAGTTCGCACGTGGCCGTCAGTCCGGCCAACCCGGCCCCGATAACGATGACGTCGCTGTCCATCGCCTGTACCTCTCGCATGGCCTCGCGGCATCGAATCTCGCTTAACAGCTTGTGTTCCAGGAGGTTACGGCAGCGGGTGAGCGACGGCAAGGGCCCGCGCCCGGAGTGCGGGCGCGGGCGTGCGGTGCCCGACGGGGCCAAGCCTTGCCGGTCGGCTCGGTCCCGCCGGGCGGAGGGTGGACTCGGGTCAGGCCCTGGCCCACAGGGCCGGAGTCACGTCCGGGGTCCAGGTGGACTGGGAGGTGTGGGCGATGGTGCAGCGGTATTGGACCCCGTTGTAGACCACTTGCGCGCCGACTTGGTACGCGGTGCCGGTCTGCCAGGTGGTCTCGCCGCCGCCTCCGCCGCCGATGACCAGCGTGAGCGTGGCCGTCCTGGTGACGGTGCCTTGTGCGGTGACGGTGATCGTATGGGTGCCGGACGCGGCCGAGGCCGCGACGTTGACGGTGAGCGTGGCCGTGCCCCCGGTGGTGACCTGGGTCGGGCTGAGGCTCGCCTGGACGCCGGAGGGGGCGCCGCTGACGGACAGGTTCACCGTCTGGGCGCTACCCGAAGTCGTCTGGGTCGACACCGTCACGGTGGCGGACTGGCCGGGGTTGAGGTTCGTCGAGCTCGGCGAGACCGACATGTTGAACCCCGGCTGGGTGCCGCCGGTCGTGACCAGGGTGGCCCCGGTGCGCTGGAGCGCCCGGTTGAGCGGTTCGTACACCGTCCAGCCGCTCGGGCAGTTGCCCGCGCCGCCGGAGGTGATCCCCTGGGCGGAGTTCCCGGAGATGTACGAGCCGCCCGAGTCACCGGGCTGGGCGCACACGCTGGTGCGGGTCATGCCGGTCAGCGTGCCTTCGGGGTAGGTGATGCTCACGCCCTTGGCCTGGATGACGCCGCAGTACCAGCCCGTGGTGGAGCCGGAGCGGCACACCGAGGCGCCCACGGCCGCTTCGGTGCCGTTGGCGACCTGCACGTTCGTGCCGTCGTAGCGGTTGACGTTGGGGGAGGTCTGCCAGCCGGAACCGGCCTGGACGTAGGCCCAGTCCTCACCGGGGAACTGCGAGAGGCGGAACTGGCCGCCCGCGCCGGTGCCGCCGGTGATCTGGCCGTTGCCGATGCGGCAGTGGCCCGCGGTCACGAAGCCCTGCCCGTAGGTCGGGTGCGTGGCCGAGAAGCCCACCGAGCAGCGGGACTGCCCGGCGATGTTGTAGGCGTCGCCGCCGCGGATGGTGCCCTGGTAGGGGACCGGCTGGTCGGCCTCGACCGTGAGGGACCAGGCCCCGTCGGCCAGGCCGGCCTCGTCGGCGACCTTCTCGGCGGACGCGGCGTCGGGCGCCACGATCGCGATCGAGTTGCCGGGCAGGTCGACGTACCAGCTGTGGATCTCGTCGCCGTCGAGGCGGTCGAGCGCGGCCGTCACGTCGGCCGAGAAGGTCTCCAGTTCTGCGAGTGAGTAGTCGACGACCAGGGATTCGTAGCCCGTGGCGTCGAGGGTGGAGGCGAACGGCACGGTGGCCGCGACGGCGATCGCGCCGTCGTCGGTGATCCAGGTGCCGGCGTACTCGTCGCCGAGGGACGCGGCGGCGAGGAACTCGATCTCCAGCGCCGCGTCCTCTGCGGCGAGGCGGTCGAGGGCTTCTTCGGTGGTGAGGCCGAGGTCGCGTTCCATCGCGGCGAGCACCGCGGGGTCGACGTCAACGGCGGGCGGAGGGGAAAGGGACTCTTGGGCGTTGACCGTGGCGGGCGCGCTGAGGATGAGCGCGGCGCCTCCGGTCAGCACCGCGGCGCTGACCGCGGCGATGCTCCTTCGAGGACTCATGTTCAGGCCTTTCTCGCAGGTCATGCGAAAGGTTCGATGAGAACTGTGGTGTGGCCACGCGCTCAGCCTAGAGCCAGATTAATTGATTGTAAAGTTTCTATATAGAAAAATCTGATGCTTTTTCGTCCCTTGTGTTCATACCAGTCCACACTGCATCCACCGCCGCAACCGGCAGCGCAGCCGCACCCGGCGCACGAATCGCCAAACGTCGCGCACGGCGGCGGGCACGCGCAAGGGGCCGAAGGATCAGAGTCCTTCGGCCCCTTGCGCTTCGCTCAGACTCGGCAGAGGATTTCTCCGTGGGGGATCATGAGCCAGGACCGCTCGTCTTGGCCCCAGGTCTTCCAGGCGTTCGAGATCGCGTGCAAGGTTTCGGGGGTGGCGTGGGCGCCTTCTAGTGCCTGCTTGGCGAAGTCGGAGTGGAGGCTGCGGTCGGCCCACAGATCGCCCCACCAGGTGCGGGTCTCGGGGTCGGCGAAGGTCCAGGTGGATGAGGTCGACGTGACCTGGGCTTCGGTGAAGCCGGCGTCGAGCGCCCAGGACTTGAGTCTGCGGCCCGCGTCCGGTTCGCCGCCGCCCGCGCGGGCCACGCGTTCGTACAGGTCGAGCCATGCGTCGAGGCCCTGCGAGGTCGGGAACCACGTGAACGCGGCGTAGTCGCTGTCGCGCACCGCGATCAGGCCGCCCGGGCGCACCACGCGGCGCAGTTCCCGCAGCGCCGCGACGGGGTCGCCCACGTGCTGGAGCACCTGGTGGGCGTGGGCGACGTCGAAGGTGTCGTCTTCGAATCGCAGCCGGTGCACGTCGGCCTGCTCGAACGTGACGTTCGACAGCCCCCGCCGGGCCGCCTCCTCGGCGGCCTTGGGCAGGATGTCCGCCACATGGTCGGCGCCGATCACATTGCCGCTCTTGACGATCGCGGCCAGGTCGGCGGTGATGGTGCCCGGCCCGCAGCCGATGTCGAGGATCCGGTGGTGCTCCTGGAGGTGCGGCAGCAGGTAGGCCGCCGAGTTCTCCGCCGTGCGCCAGGTGTGCGAGCGCAGCACCGAGGCGTGGTGGCCGTGGACGTAGGTCGCCGTCTCTCTTGTCATGCGCCCGACCATATCGCGTGCATACCAATTATTGAGAGCATCATTCCATAATATGGTCACCAGCCGCGCCGTCGCGTGAGCCAGTCGGCGGCCGCGAGGCCGCTCCATCGCTGGTGCGCGCGCAGGTACGGCGACACGTCGGGGATCGGGTCCTTGGCGGACTCGCCGAGGTAGTACCCGGCGATGCACGCCAGCGCCGAATCCAGTTGCGCTGCGGTGACTCCGGCGGCGGTCGGGTGGTTCCAGAACAGGCGGTCGGCGTCGTGCCCGTCCCCGTGCGCGGCCACCAGGAAGCACGCGGTGTCGAACCAGGTCGAGTGGACCTGGACCCAGTTCCAGTCGCAGATCCAGGCCCGCTTCTCGCCCACGATCATGTTGTCGGGCCGCAGGTCGAAGTGCATCACCGAGTCGGCTTCGAGCGCCTCGTCCACTCCGGATTCGAGCCGGGCCAGTTCTTCGACGCGGCCTTGCAGCGCGGGCGGCACGAAGAACGGTTCCAGTTTTCCCGAAGCCACGGAGGTGAACTGGCGGAGATTGTCGTCGATGGGTTCGGCGGCGACGCCGAGGTCGAGCAGCGCCCGCGGTGCCGGCGTGAGCGCGGCGGCGGCCTGGGCCCAGGCGTCGAGCATGAGGTCGAGGTCGCGGGGGTCCATCGGGAGCGTCGGGGCCCTGCCGGGCACGGCTTCGAAGCCGAGCACGGTCCAGTCTTCGAAGTCGGCGGCGAATTCGAGGCGCGGGGCGGGAACGTCGTGGGGGAGCGCCTGGTTGACGCGGGCTTCCTGCCGGTAGGCGTCGAGCGCCCAGGATCTGTCCCTTCCGGCGGCCTTGACGAACAGTTCGGCCCCTGAGCTCGAGCGGACCCGGGCGGCGAAGCCGCCGCTGAATCCGCCTCCGGCCATGCGGATCTCGGCCGGTTCGCCGCCGAGTTCCTTCGCGATGCGGGCGCGCACGTCGGCGGGGAGCGTGGGCCATGTGGCGCGAATCGCAGTGGCGTCGTAGGGGACCGTGGGTCCGAATCGGGACATGTGTCGAGTCTCGACCGCTGGGGCCCGGCTCGCAATCGCTTTATCGAAGTGGCCGCCGCTCGCGCTGTGGAGCGGCGGAACCCGAGGTGGCGCCGGGTATGCGAGCGGCCCCCCGCCGCCGTGGTGGGGACGGCGTCGAGGGGCCGGGTTCCATTCTAGGCGTTCGCCAGCAAAGATGGAATCACCACGGGCAGTACATAGCAGCCGATGTCGCCCACAGTGCTGTACGTGAGTGCCCAACGGGCGGTCCTGGCGTCGCGGCACAGGACCACGAACGCCACCATGCAGCTGAGGGCGCGCTGCGCGTCGGTCATGAACTGGAGCCAGGACTCGGCCTGGGCCGGGTCGGGTTCGAGGACGGCGTCGAAGAGCACGGCGAGGACGCGCTCGCCGTCCTTGGCGTAGGCGGCCGCGACGCAGACGCGCAGGCGCCCTTGCTGTTCGGGCAGGGTCAGGGTGCGGCGGGAGACGCTGATGTCGTCGTATTCGGGGAGGTCGGGACCCTCGGTGCAGTAGTACAGCTCGGTGGCGAATTCGGGGCGCGTTTCCATCAACATGGCGAGGAGTTCGTTGTACTCGATTGACATTCGAGTTCCTAACTTCCGCGTGGGGTCACAAAAGGTGGGTTGTAGGAACAACGAGGACAGGTGTTTCCGGTTACGGGTACTGGTGACAACTTGACGATGCAGGACGCGGATGCACGAGCCTCGGCGGCCGAACGCCGCAGGGGCGCGGCGGGTGTCCCCGCCGCGCCCCTGTGAGCCTTGCTCTTAGAGTCCGAGCTGGTGCTCGAAGTTGCCCTCTTCGATGCGCTTGGTGACCGCTTCGAGGTAGCGGGCCGCGTCGGCGCCGTCGATGAGGCGGTGGTCGTAGCTCAGCGTCAGGTGCATGACGGAGCGGACCGCGATGACCTCGCCCAGGTCGGGGTCGTTGATCACGCGGGGGCGCTTGACGATCGCGGCGGTGCCGAGGATCGCGGACTGCCCCAGCGGCACGATCGGCGTGTCGAACAGGGCGCCGACCGAACCGGTGTTGGTGATCGTGAAGGTCCCGCCGAACAGGTCGTCGGGGGCCAGGCCGCCTTCGCGGGCCTTCTTCGCGATCTCGGCGATGCGCTTGGCCAGGCCCGGGATGTTCAGGTCGCCGGCGTTCTTGACGACCGGGACGATGAGGCCCTTGGGCGTGTCCACCGCGAAGCCCACGTGCTCGGCCTCGGGGTAGGTGACCGTCTTCTCCTCCATGTTCATGGAGGCGTTGACGATCGGGTACTGCTGGAGCGCCTCGATCGCGGCGATCGAGAAGAACGGCAGGAAGGAGAGCTTGACGCCGTGGCGGGCGAGGAACTCGTCCTTCTTGGCCGCGCGGAGCTTGGCCACCTTGGTGACGTCCACTTCGCGCACCGTGGTCAGCTGGGCCATGGTCTGCATCGACTGGAGCAGGGCCTTGGCCGCGGACTGGCGCAGGCGGCTCATCTTCTCGGTGCGGCCCCGCAGCGGGCTGACCTCGACCTTGGCCGGGGCGGCCGGTGCGGCCTTCTCCTCGGCGGCGGCCGGGGCCGGCGCCTTCTTGGCGTCGATGACGGCCTGGACATCCTCCTTGCGGACCCTGCCGCCGACACCGGAGCCGGTGACCTCGGAGAGGTCGACGCCGTTGTCGGAGGCCAGCTTGCGCACCAGCGGGGTCACGTAGGAGCCGGACGGCTTGGACGCCGAGGGCGTCGTCACGGCCGGGCCCTCGGTGACCTCGGGCGCGGCCGGGGCGGGCTTGGTGGGCGTCGACTCGGCCTTCGCCGGAGCGGGCTCCGGTTCGGGCTCGGACTTCACCGCAGGCGTCGGCTCGGACTTCGCGGCCGGGGCCGCGTCGCCGGAGCCGATGATCGCGAGCACGGAACCGACCTCGGTGGTCTCGTCCTCGTTGACGCGGATCTCCAGCAGGGTCCCGGCGGCCGGGGACGGGATCTCCGTGTCGACCTTGTCGGTCGAGATCTCCAGGAGCGGCTCGTCCAGGTCGACGTCGTCGCCGACGGCCTTGAGCCACTGGGTGACCGTGCCCTCGGTGACCGACTCGCCCAGT
The DNA here is from genome assembly GCF_040645615.1 of Glycomyces sp. NPDC046736. NCBI lineage: Bacteria > Bacillati > Actinomycetota > Actinomycetes > Glycomycetales > Glycomycetaceae > Glycomyces > Glycomyces sp. NPDC046736. The sequence continues at coordinate 46,227 of NZ_JBEYYO010000009.1, forward strand.
TCGGGGAGCAGCACCTCGGTGCCGGAGGCGGGACCGGAGTCGGCCGCGGGGGCCTCCTTCGCGGGTGCCTCCTCGGCGGCCGGGGCCGCTTCGGCCTCGGGCTCGGGAGCGGACTCGGCGGCCGGGGCGGGCTTCTCGGCCGGGGCCGATCCTCCGGCCTCGGACGGGTCGCCGATGATCGCCAGCTCCCCGCCGACCTCCACGTCGGTGTCCTCGGCGGCCACGATCTTGATGAGCACGCCGGCGACCGGGGACGGGACCTCGGTGTCGACCTTGTCGGTCGAGACCTCCAGGAGGGGCTCGTCGACCTCGACGGTGTCGCCCTCCTGCTTGAGCCACTGCGTCACGGTCCCCTCGGTGACCGACTCACCGAGGGCGGGCATCGTTACCGATGTCGACATCGTTTCGTTCAACTCCTGTTGTCGTTCTTAGTCGTGGACGTGCAGCGGCTTGCCGGCCAGCAGCATGGCCGCCTCGCCGATCGCCTCGTTCTGGGTCGGGTGCATGTGGATGAGGTTCGCGACGTCGTCGGCGTACGCCTCCCAGTTGTAGATCAGCTCCGCTTCGCCGATCTGCTCGGAGATGCGGGCGCCTACCATGTGGACGCCGACGATGGGGCCGCCCTCGACCGAGACGAGCTTGATGAAGCCCTGCGTCTTGAGGATGATCGACTTGCCGTTGCCCGCGAGGTTGAACGACACCGACTTGATCTTGTCGGCGCCGTACTTCTCCTTGGCCTTGTCCTCGTTGAGGCCCACCGACGCCACCTCGGGCTCGGTGAAGGTCACGCGCGGGATGCCGGTCTCGTCGATCACGCCCGGGTTCAGGCCCGCGATGTGCTCGGCGACGTGGATGCCCTGGAGGAAGCCGCGGTGCGCGAGCTGGACGCCGGGGACGATGTCGCCGACGGCGTAGACGCCGGGCACGTTGGTCTGGAGGTGCTCGTCGACCAGGACGAAGCCCCGGTCCATATTGATGCCCTGCTCCTGGTAGCCGATCCCGTCGGTGACGGGGCCGCGGCCGACCGCGACGAGCACGAGGTCGCCCTCGACGACGGTGCCGCCCTGGATGGTGACCTGGACGCCCGAGGCGGTCTTCTCGACCTTCTCGAAGAACTTGCCGGTGTGGAACTTGATGCCCCGCTTGCGGAAGGCGCGCTCCAGCTGCTTGGAGGAGTCGGCGTCCTCGGCCGCGATGAGGCGGGGGAGGCCTTCGATGATCTCGACCTCGACGCCCAGGGACTTCCAGGCGGAGGCGAACTCGACGCCGATGACGCCGCCGCCGATGACGATGGCCTTGTTCGGCAGCTCGGTGAGTTCGAGCGCGTGCTCGGAGGCGATGATCTTCTCGCCGTCGATCTCCAGGCCCGGGAGGGTCTTGGAGTACGAGCCGGTGGCGAGCACGACGTGCTTGCCGGTCACGGTCTGGCCGTTGTCGACCTGGACCTTGTTGGCCCCGACCAGCGTGCCGGTGCCGTTGATGAACTCGACCTTGTGGGCCTTGACCAGGCCCTGGAGGCCCTTGTACAGGCGGGCGACGACGTCGTCCTTGTACTTCTTGACCGCCGGCATGTCGACGCCCTTGAACTCGGCGAGCACGCCGAACTGCTCCGAGTCGCGCGCGGTGTCAGCGACCTCGCCGGCGTGGAGCAGTGCCTTGGTGGGGATGCAGCCGCGGTGCAGGCAGGTGCCGCCGACCTTGTCCTTCTCGATGAGGGCCACGGACAGCCCCAGTTCGGCCGCGCGGAACGCGGTGGCGTATCCGCCGCTGCCACCGCCCAGGATGACCACGTCGTATCCTGCGTTCGGGTCGCTCATTGCTCTCCCCACTTAACGATCCATCGGTATCAGAGACCATCCTTCCACCGGACGCGACTCGTGATCGCCCAGACCCGGTGGTTGGAGTGTGCAACACCATTCAACCGCTTGCGGGGACCTTCGGAAAGTCCAGTTCGTGTGCGGCTGGACACAGGCCTCATCGCGCGTGTGTACGCTTGAGAGTCGACGCCTCCAAGGGTGCAGAAGGAGCGGCTGTGGGCTTGTTCGGCAAGAAGAGGAAGAAACAGGGGAACGGGACGCTGGACCGCGCCTCTGACAGCACTGACCAGCGGCATCTCATCGACTTCATCAAGACGCGCAGCGGTGTCGAGGCCTACGTGGAGCCCAAGACCACCGTCACCGAGACCACCGTCATGCTCATCGCCCACGACGGCGAGTGGACCCGGCGCCGCATCGACGGCCCGGCGGGCGCCTTCGCCTTGGGGCGCAAGCACAACGTCCCGGTGTACGAAGTGGCCAAGACCGGGTATCCCCAACGTAAACGCGATTTCGACGCCAGGCGCAAACTGGAGCAGCAGCGCAACCAGTGAGCAGACGAACGCGGCCGACCCGAATCGGGTCGGCCGCGTTTCGCGTTCCTTAAGCGGCGTGCTCTTCGAGCAGCGCGACCAGGGTCCGCACCGGAGCGCCGGTGGCGCCCTTCGCGATGTACCCGTACGCCGAGTCCGAGTCGGCCGTGCCCGCGATGTCCAGGTGCGCCCAAGGCAGCTCCTCGGGCACGAACTTCGACAGGAACACCCCGCCCTGCACCATGTGGCCGTCCCGCTTGAGACCGGTCGCGCACTGCGACACGTCCGCGATCGGGGACTCCATGAGCTTCACGATGTCCTCGGGGAACGGCATCGGCCAGCCCTGCTCGCCGGTCGCCTCACCGAGGCGGCGCAGCCGCTCGGTCTCGGACTCGGTCCCCATCAGGCCCATCGTGCGGCGGCCCAGCGCGATGAGCTGCCCGCCGGTGAGCGTGGCGACGTCGTAGACCGCGTCCGGCCCGTCCTCGACCGCCCGCGACAGCGCGTCGGCCAGGACCATGCGGCCCTCGGCGTCGGTGTTGAGCACCTCCACGGTCATCCCGTTGCGGATGGTGACCACGTCGGAGGGCCGGTAGGACGAACCCGAGACCATGTTCTCGGCCAGCGCCACCGTGCACGTGACGTTCACGGCCAGGCCGAGCCTGGCGGCCGCGAGGGTCGCGCCGACCACGGCCGCCGCCCCGGCCATGTCGCCCTTCATGTCCCACATGCCCGCGGTGGGCTTGATGGACAGGCCGCCGGAGTCGAACGTGATGCCCTTGCCGACCAGCGCGACGTGCGCCTTCGCGCCCTCGGGCCGGTAGGAGAGCCGCACCAGGCGCGGTTCGGCCGCCGAGCCGCCGCCGACGGCGAGCACGCCGCCGTAGCCGCCTTCGGTGAGCGCGGCGGCGTCGAGGATCTCGACGTCGAGTCCGGCCGCGCGGGCGGCCTGCTCGATCTCGGTCGCGAACCCGGGCGGGCGCAGCAGGTTCGCGGGCGTGTCGGCCCAGTCCTTGACCTGCGCCACGGACTCGGCGAGCACGCTCGCCTTGACCACCGCGGCCTCGGTCGCGCCGAGGACCTTGATCGTCTCGGGGGCGTCGTCGCCGTTGCCGTCGGTCTTGTAGCCGGCGAACTTGTAGGCGCCCAGGGCCGCGCCGGTCGCGGTGGCCTCGGGGTCGCCTTCGAACGCGATCGCGACCGAGGCCTGCCCGAACGCGGCCCGCACGGCCGTCCCGGCGGCGCGGCGCAGCGTCTCGTCGTCGAGGTCTGTGGCCTCGCCCAGGCCCACGGCGTACACGAGCGTCGCGGCCAGGCCTTCGGGCGCGGGCAGGCGCGTCAGCGAGGACGCGCTCCCGGTGTTGCCCAGGGCGGCCAGTTGCGCGGCCAGGCGGCCGCCGAACGCGGCGTCCACGCCTGCGGCGCTCTCGGGCAGTTCGGGGGCGTCCTCGCCGGAGAAGACGCCGATGACGAGCACGTCGGCGTCGACGCTCGCCGCGTCGCCGGAAGCGCTGATCAGATCAGTCACGATCCATCCTTAGGTGTTCAGGTACGGGGATCAAATGCTCCGATCCTAGCCACTGGGACACGCGCGATAGGCTCTGTCCCATGTCCAACACGTCACCGCTGACCTCCCCCCTGCACGACCGACACCTCGCCCTCGGCGCGAAGTTCGCCGAGTTCGCCGGCTGGGACATGCCGTTGCAGTACCCCGGCGGGGTGCTCGCCGAGCACCAGGCCGTGCGCGGCAAGGTCGGGGTGTTCGACGTCTCCCACCTGGGCAAGGTGTGGGTGCGCGGGCCCGGCGCGGCCGCGTTCGTCAACCGCTGCCTCGCGAACGACCTCGACCGGATCGAGGCCGGGGGCGCGCAGTACACGCTGTGCCTCGACCAGGACGGCGGAGTCGTGGACGACCTCATCGCCTACCGCTTCGGCGACGACGAGGTCTTCCTCATCCCCAACGCCGCCAACACCGCCGAAGTCGCGCGGCTCCTCGCCGAGGCCGCGCCCGAAGGCGTCGAGGTCCGCGACGTGCACCGCTCGTTCGCGGTGATCGCGGTGCAGGGCCCGGAGTCGCCGAACCTCCTGGGCTACCTCGGGCTGCCGCACGACCACGAGTACATGACCTTCCGTGAGCACCTGGTCGACCACGCCGACGTGATCGTGTGCCGCTCCGGCTACACCGGCGAGACCGGCTACGAGCTGGTCGTCCCCAACGAAGCGGCGGGGGACCTGTGGGACGCGCTCTTGACCGCCGGTGCCGTCCCGTGCGGGCTCGGCGCGAGGGACACGCTGCGCCTGGAGATGGGCTACCCGCTGCACGGCCAGGACCTCAGCGCCGACATCACCCCGGTGCAGGCGCGCCTGATCTGGGCGATCGGCTGGGACAAGCCCGAGTTCTGGGGCAAGGAGCCGCTCACCGCCGAGCGGGCTGAAGGCCCGAAGCGGCGCCTGTGGGGCCTGGAGGCCACCGGCAAGGGCGTTCCGCGCGCGCACATGAGCGTCATGGACGGCGACGAGACGGTCGGCGAGACCACCTCCGGCGGGCACGCGCCGACGCTGAAGAAGGGCGTCGCGCTGGCGCTCCTGGACGCGTCGTACAAGCCGGGGGCCGAGCTCGAACTCGACGTCCGTGGACGGCGTTTGCCGGTGCGAGTCGTCAAGCCCCCCTTCACGAAAGCCACGCCCAAGTAGGCTCTGCGCGGCCCTGGTCTTGCCTGCCGCGACGTTCTCGGATAACGTTTACCGAAACTCGCGGACGAAGGAGTCACATGTCAGGCACGCCGCATCCCCTCGCCATCGTTCGGACCGGATCGCGCCCCGCGCGGTGACGATCCGATGAGCCTGCACCCCGACCGGCTGTTCCCCGCCGACGAACGCACCCGCGCGATCGCGCGCGAACTCCACGGCCGCACCGCCGGTCTGCCGCTGGTCAGCCCCCACGGGCACGTCGACCCGCGATTGATCGCCGAGGACCGGCCCTTCCCCGACCCGGCGCGCCTGTTCGTGGTCCCCGACCACTACCTGACCCGGATGCTCTACAGCCAGGGCGTGACTCCGGACGAACTCGGTGTGCCTTCAGTGGACGGCACGCCCTCTGAAGTGGACGGTCGAGTGATCTGGCGGCGCTTCGCCGAGCACTACCGGCTCTTCCGCGGCACGCCTTCGAAGCTGTGGCTGGACTACACGTTCCAGGAGGTCTTCGGGATCTACAAGGAGCTCGGCCCGGACACCGCCGACGAGTACTACGACCACCTCTCGGCGAGGTTGGCCGAACCGGCCTTCCGGCCCCGGGCCCTGTTCGACCGCTTCAACCTCGAAGTGCTCGCCACCACCGAATCCCCAGTGGACTCGCTGGAGTCGCACGCGGCCCTCGCGGAGGTCCAGGACGCGAACGGGCGCAGGTGGGGCGGGCCGGGAGGCAAGGTCGTCACCACGTTCCGGCCCGACAACCTGATCGAACCGGACTGGCCCGGCTGGAAGGAGCGCGTCGAGGAACTCGGGCGTCTGACCGGCGAGGACACCTCCACGTTCGACGGCTTCCTGGCCGCGCTGCGCAAGCGCCGCCAGGACTTCATCGCGGCCGGTGCGACCTGTTCGGACCACGGGAACGCGACCGCCCAGACCGCCGACGACCCGGCCGAGGCCGCCGCGATCTTCCACCGCGCGCTCAAAGGCGAGGCGAGCGAGGCGGACGCGCGGGCGTTCCCGGCGCACATGCTGGTCGAGTTCGCCCGCATGAGCGTCGACGACGGCCTGGTGATGCAGCTGCACCCCGGTTCGGTGCGCAACCACAACGAGTGGCTGCACGAAGGGTGGGGCCGCGACGTCGGCGGCGACATCCCGCGCGCCACCGAGTACACGCGGGCGCTCAAGCCGCTGCTCGACGCGTTCGGCAACCACCCGCGCCTGCGGATCGTGCTGTACACGCTGGACGAGACGGTCTTCAGCCGCGAGATCGCGCCGCTCGCGGGCGGCTACAGCGCCGTGTTCGCAGGCGCCCCCTGGTGGTTCCTCGACTCACCCGAGGGCATGCGCCGCTTCAGGGAAGCCGTCCACGAGACCGCCGGGTTCTACAACACGGCCGGGTTCGTGGACGACACGCGCGCGTTCTGCTCCATCCCCGCCCGCCACGACCTGGCCCGCAGAGTCGACGCCGCGTTCCTGGCGCGCCTCGTGGCCGAGCATCGCATGACCGAGAACGAAGCCGCTGAGATCGCGGTCGACTTGGCCTACACACTCCCTCGCAAGATCTACGGAATGGAAAAGTAAGTGACGACTCGGATCGAACGCCTCGAAGTCCACGACGTGCGCTTCCCCACCGCCACGGCCGGGGACGGCTCCGACTCGATCAACCGCGCCGACTACTCGGCCTGCTACGTCGAGCTCCACACCGACGGCGGCCCGACCGGCACCGGGTTCACGTTCACCGGCGGGCGCGGCACCGAGATCGTGGCCGCCGCCGTCCTGGCCTTCAAGCACCTCGTGGTCGGCAAGACGATCGAGGAGATCTTCGCGAACCCGGTCGAGTTCTCCCGCTCGATCGTGCAGGAACCGCAGATCCGCTGGCTCGGCCCCGAGAAGGGCGCGACCCACATGGCCGTCGGCGCGATCGTCAACGCCGTGTGGGACCTGCGCGCCAAACTCGAAGGCAAGCCCATGTGGCGCCTCCTCGCCGAAATGGACTCCGCCGAGCTCGCCGCGCAGATCGACTACCGGCACATCGAGGACGAGCTCACGCCCGCCGAGGCCGAGGCGATCCTGGACGCGGGCCGCGACGGCTACGAGGACCGCCTGAAAGTCCTGGAGACCGACGGGTTCCCCGCGTACACGACCTCCGTGGGCTGGCTCGGCTATTCGGACGACAAGGTCCGCGCCCTCACCGAGCAGGCCGTCGCCGAGGGCTGGACGGCCGCGAAGATGAAGGTCGGCTCGCCCGACGTCGCCGACGACGTGCGCCGCGCCGGGATCATCCGCGACGTGCTCGGCCCCGACCGGCTGCTCATGATGGACGCCAACCAGATCTGGTCGGTGCCCGAGGCGATCGACAACATGCGGCGCCTGGCCGCGTTCGACCCGTACTGGATCGAAGAGCCCACCCACCCCGACGACATCCTCGGCCACGCCAAGATCGCCAAGGCCGTGGCCCCGATCCGGGTCGCCACCGGCGAGGTCGCCGCCAACCGCGTCATCTTCAAGCAGCTCCTCCAGGCCGACGCGATCGGGGTGTGCCAGATCGACGCGTGCCGCGTCGGCGGCATCCCCGAGGTCCTCGCGACCCTCCTCATGGCCGCCAAGCACGGCGTGGACGTGTGCCCGCACTCCGGCGGCGTCGGACTGTGCGAATACGTGCAGCACCTCGGGATGTTCGAATACCTTCGAGTCGGGAAGACCCTGGAGGGACGCATGATCGAATACGTCGACCACCTGCACGAGCACTACACCGACCCGGTCACCGTCAAAGACGGCCGCTACCGGCTGCCGCAGCAGCCGGGGTACTCCGTGACCCTCAAACCCGAGTCGATCGCCGAGTTCTCCTTCCCGAACGGGCCCGCATGGAGCGCCTGAGCAACGCGAACGTCAAACGGCTCCCTGAGGAAGTGCGCGTCCCCGGCGACCGCCCGCAGAACTCCGGGGTCCTCCACCTCGGCGCGGGCGCGTTCCACCGCGCCCACCAGGCCGTCTACACCGACGACACCGACTGGGGCATCACCGTCGCCGCGCCGCGCTCGCGCGAGGTGATCGACGCCCTCGCCGCCCAGGACGGCCTCTACTCCGTGGCCACCCTCGGCCCCGGCGGCGCAGCCATGCGCGTCGTCGGCTCGGTCGTGGACACCCTCCACATCGCGAGCGAACGCGACCGGACCCTCGACCAGCTCGCGGCCGAGACCACGCACGTCGTCACCCTCACCGTCACCGAGAAGGCCTACCGCGACCCGCACGGCATCCCCGCGCTCCTCGCCGAAGGCCTCGCCCGCCGCGCGGCGCACGGCGCGCCGCTGACGATCCTCAGCTGCGACAACCTCCCCGACAACGGCACCACCACCCGGGAGGCCGTCGAGCCGCTGCTCGACGACAAGACCAGGGCCTGGGCCGACGAGAACGTCACGTTCCCCTCCACGATGGTCGACCGCATCGTCCCCGCCTCCACCCGAGGCACCTTCGAGCGGGCCCTGCTCGAACTCGGCGCGACCGACCTCGCCGCCGTCGAAGCCGAACCGTTCACCCAATGGGTCATAGAAGACGACTTCGCCGGACCCCGGCCCCCGTGGGACGCGACCTACACCGACGACGTGGCCGGATGGGAGCGCCTCAAACTCCGCACCCTCAACGGCGTCCACTCCACCCTCGCCTACCTCGGCGCCCTGGCCGGAGCCGAGACCATCGGCGACGCCCTCGCCCTCCCCGGCGCGGAAGCGTTCGCGCGCAGGCTCATCGTCGAGCAGATCGCCCCCAGCCTCACCCCGCCCGACGGACAGGACGCACTCGCCTACGGCGAGGGCGTCCTCGCCAGGTTCGCCAACCCCGGCATCCGGCACCGCTGCATCCAGATCGCCATGGACGGCTCCCAGAAACTCCCGCAGCGACTCTTCGCGACCATCGCCGACCTCACCGACAAGGGCATCGGCCTCGACCTCATCGCCCTGCCCCTGGCCGCCTGGACCCGCTTCTGCGCGGGCACCGGCGACACCGGCGCGACGCTCCCGCTCGACGACCCGCTCGCCGACGTCCTCCGCCAGAGCCTGACCGCGGCAGGCTCCAACCCGGCAGCGAGAATCGACGCGATACTCGGCATCAGACAGGTCGTCCCCACCGACCTCGCCGACAACCACCAGCTGCGCCGGGCGGCCACCGCATGGCTGCGCGAACTCGACCGGCACGGCGTCGCCACCACACTGGAGCATCTGTGACCGAAACGATCACCCCGCGCATCGCCCTCGTCGGCGCAGGCGGCTACGGCCTCCACCACCGCGAGAACCTCCTCGCCCGGGGCCGAGACATCGACTTCGTCGGCATCTGCGACACCGCCGACATCCCCGACACCGACCGCCTCCCCCTGGGCGAGACCCCCGTCTTCGCCGACTACCGGGCGATGCTGGAGGCCACCGCGCCCCACATCGTCATCATCGCCACCCCGCCCCCCACCCACCTGCCCATCGCCACTGCGGCCATGCGCGCCGGCGCCGACGTCTACCTCGAGAAACCGCCCGTCACCGACCTCGCCGAATACGCCGAGCTCTACCAGGTCATGACCGACACCGGACGCAACGTCCAAGTCGGCTTCCAGGCCCTGGGCTCCCACGCCATCGACGCGCTGCGGGACGCGGTCGAATCGGGCCTCCTCGGCGACATCGAGACCGTCGGCGTCGCGGGCTCCTGGCAGCGCCCCGACTCCTACTACCGCCGCTCCCCCTGGGCCGGAAAACGAGAACTGGACGGCGCGCTCATCGCCGACGGCGCGCTCGCCAACCCCTTCGCGCACGCCTCCCAGCAGGCCATCGCGCTGGCGGGGGACTGGCCGCTGGGGCCGGTCGAGCTGGAGCGGCTGCGCACTCGCGCGGGGATCGAAGTGGACGACACGGCGGTGTGGCGCGCGGTCAACAAGAACGGGGTGCGCATCACCGTGGCGGTGACGTTGTGCGGGGAGCGCCGGGTCGAAGGCGACATCTACATCAAGGGCACCGCGGGCGAGGCCTGGCTCGAATACACGACCGACCGGCTGCGCCTGCCCGGTGAGACCGAACCGAGGCAGTACGGGCGCACCGACCTGCTCGACAACCTCATCACCCACCGCCGCGAAGGCAAGGGCCTGCTCTCGGGCCTGCGCCGGTCCAAGACGTTCACCGGCCTCCTCGAACAGGTCCTGAACGATTCCGTGCCGCGCCTGGTGGCCGACGAGCACCTCCAACGCGTCGATGAAGATCCGGTAACGATCCTGAAGGGAGCCGATCAGGCCGTGGTGGACGCCGCCCGCGATGGCAGACTGTTCAGTGAACTCGATCTCCCTTGGGGGTGAAGGACATTGGTCATACTCGCGCGCGTCCTGGCGCTGCCGGTCAGCCTGATCCTGGTGTGGTGGCTGGCGACCGACGCCGATTACCGCTCCGACAACATCTTCGCGCTCCCGGACCTGGCGTTCTCGCTGCTGTTGATAGTGGCCGCGTTCCTCCCGCGCCGCGCGGCGGTCCCGTTGCTGACGGTCGGCTTCTACTTCGGCTCCGGCGTGATCACCGTGGCGGCCTTCGAACGCCTCGCCCAATCCGAAACCGGCCCGGGCACCCTCAACTTCGCCATAGCGGCGATCTACCTCGCGATGGCCCTGATCCTCTCCTTCAAGGTGGGCCTGACGTCTCAGCAGCCGAAACCGGCCGAGTAATCACACTCAGTACGGTGCTTTGACCTGCGAGAATATCGAGGCAAGCGGTTGCGGTGGTGTTTTCTGTCGGGTCGTGCTAGAAATCTCTGCATGGCACTTTTCGATCTTCCCCTGGAACAGCTTCGCGAATATCGGCCCGAGCATGGGGCTCCGGCCGATTTCGACGAGTTCTGGAAGCGGACCCTGACCGAGGCCGCCGGCCATGACCTGGACGTGCGGGGCGAGGCGTTCGACGCGGGGCTGACGCAGGTCGAGGTCACCGATCTGGTCTTCGCCGGGTTCGGCGGGCACCCGGTCAAGGCCTGGCTCCTCAAGCCCAAGGGCGTGGACGGCCCGCTGCCGTGCGTGGTGGAGTACATCGGGTACTCCGGCGGGCGCTCGTACCCGTGGGCGCACACCGCGGTCCCGGCCGCGGGGTGGGCGCATCTGGTGATGGACACGCGCGGGCAGGGCTACGGCAACTGGCAGCCCGGCGACACCGGCGACCCGTACGGGACGACCGGCCCCACGAACAAGGGCTGGATGACCCAGGGCCTGGAAGACCCCGAGCACTACTACTACCGGCGGGTCTACACCGACGCGGTGCGCGCGGTGGACGTCGCCAAGAGCATCGAGGGCATCGACCCCGACCGGATCGTGGTCTCCGGCGGCTCGCAGGGCGGCGGCATCACCCAGGCGGTCGCGGGTCTGCGGGACGACCTGGCGGGCGCGATCGTGGACGTGCCGTTCCTGACGTACTTCCGCCGCGCCGTCACCATCACCGACTCCTACCCCTACCAGGAGATCGTGGAGTTCCTCGCGGGCCAGCGCCTGCGGGAGGACCGCGTCTTCTCCACGCTGGACTACTTCGACGGGATCCACTTCGCGGCCCGGGCAACGGCCCCGGCGCTGTATTCGGTGGGCTTGATGGACGAGACGTGCCCGCCTTCGACGGTGTTCGCCGCGTACAACCTGTGGCAGGGCCCGAAGCGGATCACGGTGTGGCCGTGGAACCGCCACGAGGGCGGTGGGGTGCACCAGCGGGGCGAGCACTTGAAGTTCCTCGCCGAGGTTCGCTGATCGGATAGGGAAAGGGGCGCGGCCGCATCGGCCGCGCCCCTTTCTATTCCCGGATCTTGAGCCGTTCCAGGGCCTGCTCGTGGAGGAGCCCGTTGGTCGCCAGCGCGGACCCGCCGTCGGGTCCGGGGCGGCCGCGCAGGTCGGTGAAGGTGCCGCCGGCCTCTTCGACGATGAGCGCGAGCGGCGCGAGGTCCCACAGGGCCACTTCGGGTTCGGCGGCGATGTCGACGGCCCCTTCGGCGAGGAGGCAGTAGGAGTAGAAGTCGCCGAAGCCCCTCTCGCGCCAGGCTTCGTGGAGCAGGGCGAGCATCGCGCCCTGGCGGTCGAGTTTGGACCAGCCGGTGATCGAGGAGATGCTCACCGAGGCGTCGCCGAGCGAGGCGACCTTGGAGACGTTGATGCGCTTGCCGGCGCGCTGGTCCCGTCCGGCGTAGGCGCCGGCGCCCTTCATGGCCCACCAGCGGCGGTGGAGGGCGGGGGCGGAGACGACGCCGACGACGGGTTCGCCGCGGTCGAACAGGGCGATGAGCGTGGCCCACACGGGTACGCCGCGCACGTAGTTGCGGGTGGCGTCGATCGGGTCGATGACCCATTTGCGGCCGGACGCCCCGGGGTTGTCGCCGAACTCCTCGCCGAAGATCCCGTCGCGGGGCCGGGCGCGCGCGAGCGTGGACCGCAGGACCTCTTCGATGGTGGTGTCGGCGTCCGAGACCTCGGTCATGTCCGGTTTGGAGGACACGCGCAGGTCGGAGGCCCTGAACCGGCTGGTGCCGATCTGCGCGGCCGAGTCGGCGAGCAGGTGCGCGAGGCCGAGGTCGTCGTTGTAGCTGGAGGTGGGCATGCCCACATCCTACTGAGAGCGGTACACCTGGCTAGTTCTTGGCATCGGACTCGTGGAGCGAGGCGAGGACGCGGCGGAAGGACGCGAGCCGCCCGGACCGCGGGTCGTCGGGGCCGATCTGGGCGTCGAGGGCGCAGTCGCCGATCTCGGGGGTGTGCGTGCAGCCGCGGGGGCAGTCGGCGGCCACGGCTTCGAGTTCGGGGAAGGCCTTGAGGATCGAGTCGGCGGTGACGTGCGCGAGCCCGAACGAGCGCACCCCGGGGGTGTCGATGACCCAGCCGCCGCCGGGCAGCGCGAACGAGACGGTGCTGGTGGACGTGTGCGAGCCCTTCCCGATCGAGCGGACCTCGCTCACGGCCCGGCCCGCGCCGGGGACGAGCCGGTTGACCAGGGTGGACTTGCCGACCCCGGAGTGCCCGAAGAACACGTTCTCCTTGTCTCGCAGCAGGTCCGTGAGCGCTTCGAGCGGCGCGTCGGGTTCGGTGGCCACGATCGTCAAGTCCAGCTGCGAGTAGTACGACCGCGCCTGTTCGACCACTTCGGGGGCGAGGTCGTTCTTGGTCAGGCACAGGATCGGCGCGACCCCGGCGTCGAACGCCGCGACCAGGCAGCGGTCGACGAACCCGTACCGCAGCGGCGGATCAACGGTCGCGGCCACGATCACGAGCTGGTCGACGTTGGCGACCACGACGCGCTCGGTGGCGTTCTCGTCGTCGGCCGAACGCCGCAGCTCCCCGTGCCTCTCGGCGATCCGCACGATCCGCGCGAGCGTCCCGGGGTTCCCCGAGAGGTCCCCGACCAGCGCCGCCCGGTCACCGACCACGATGGACTGCTTGCCGAGCTCGCGGGCCTTCATCGCCGTGACCGGCTCGCCCTCGACCAGGCACGTGTACCGGCCCCGGTCCACCGCCGTCACGAACCCCTCGACGGCGTGCTCGTGCTTCGGACGGATCTTCGTCCGCGGCCGCGAGCGCCGCGTGGGCCGCACCCGCACGTCGTCCTCGTCCCAGTCCTCGTCGTCCGGGTCGGCGGCGTCCCAATCGGGCCTCGGCACTAGGCCTCCCCGACCGGGCCGCCGAGCACGGCCCGCTCCCACGCCTCGGCGAAATCGGGCCACGTCTTCGACACGCACGCCACGTCGTCGAGCACCAACCCGGGGATCACCAGGCCCGCCACCGCACCCGCGTGCGCCATCCGGTGATCGGCGTACGTCGCCCACGTACCAGGCGTCGACCCGCCCTTGTTGACCCGCAGGCCGTCCTCGAACTCGTCCACGTCCGCGCCGATCTTCCGCAACTCGGTCACCAGCGCCGAGATCCGGTCGGTCTCATGCCCGCGGATGTGCGCCACCCCGCGGATCGAGAACGGCCCGGCATTCACCCCGAACAGCGCCGCCAGCGACGGCGTCAACTCGGAAGCATCCGACAGATCCAGCTCCACCGGCAGCAGACTCGGCGCCCCGACCACCGTCAGCCCGCCCCGCGACCACTCCACCCGCGAACCCAATCGCGTCAAGACCTCCCGGATCGCGTCCCCGGCCTGCGTGGTCTCGGTCGGCCAACCCTCCACGGTGACCCGCCCGCCCGCCGCCAGCGCCGCGCACAGGAACGGCGCCGCGTTCTGAAGATCAGGCTCGATCACCCACTCGCGGCCCTGAAGCTCACCGGGCTCGACCCGCCAGCGGTTCGGCTCCGCATCGTCCACCACCGCCCCGGCCTCGCGCAGCATCCGCACCACCATGTCCAGATACGGACGGCTCGGCACCGGCCGGTCACCCACATGCCGCAGATCCAAGCCCCGCTCGAACCGCGGCGCGGCCATCAACAGCGCACTCACCAGCTGCGACGTCTTCGAAGCGTCCACCTCGAGCACCCCGCCGCGCACCGCGCCGGTCGCGTTCACCGTGAACGGCAGCGCCAGACGGCCCCCGTCCTCGATGTCCACGCCCAGACCCCGCAGCGCCAAGATCACCCCGTCGTTCGGGCGCTTCCTCGCATGCGGATCCCCGTCGAAGGACACCGGGCCGTCGGCCAGCGCCGCCACCGGCGGCAGGAACCGCATCACCGTCCCGGCCAGACCGCAGTCCACCTCGGCCTCGCCCGCGAACGGCCCCGGCTCCACCGTCCACCGATCCGCATCCGAGGTGTCCACGCCCACCCCGAGCGCCCGCAGGCCCTCGACCATGAGCAGCGTGTCCCGCGCGATCAACGGCCGCCGGATCACCGACGGACCCGACGCCAGCGACGCGAGCACCAGAGCCCGCGCCGTCATCGACTTCGAACCGGGCACGCGCACGACCGCGTCCAGCTCCGACCCCGCGAACGGAGTCTCCCAACGGCGCTTCTGGGGGGCGGCGGTAGCATTCACGCCCGCCATTCTAAAGGCCCGCCCGGCCCAGGCCCGCATCTCGCCGAGCCCGCGCCGAAATGCAGGAACCGCATGTCGGTGCCCACCGCTACGGTGAACCCATGTGCGGAAGGTACGCGAACGCGAAATCCAGCCCCGACATGGCGGCACTCTTCGACGCCGAAGACCTCATAGCCGGCGCTTGGGCCCCCAGACACAACATCGCCCCCACCACCCAGGCCCCACTCGTGCGCCACTCCACCAGCAGAGCCAAACGCGTCCTCGAACTCGCCCGCTGGGGCCTGGTCCCGCCCTGGGCCGACGACCCCGCCATCGGCACCCGTATGTTCAACGCCCGCATCGAAACCGTGGCCACCTCCCGCGCCTACCGGCGCCCCTTCGCCTCCAAACGCGCCCTCATCCCCGCCGACGGCTGGTACGAATGGCGAAAACTCCCCGGCGGCGGCAAACAGCCCTACTACTTCACCCGCCCCGGCGGCCTCCTCCTCGCAGGCCTGTGGGAAACCTGGCGCAGCGACGACCTCGACCTCCTCACCTTCACCGTCCTCACCTGCCCCGCCCTCGACGACGCCATCGGCGCCGTCCACGACCGCATGCCCTACGTCCTCCCACCCCACCGCGCCGCCGCCTGGCTCGGCGAAACCGACGCGAGCGAAGCCGAACTCCTCGCCGGACCCGACACCGCCCTGACCCGCGACCTCGAAATCCGCAAAGTCAGCCGCGCCGTCGGCCGCGCCGACAACGAAGGCCCCCACCTCATCGCCCCCATCGACACCCCCGACGAACCCGACACCCTCCCCGGACTCTGACCACAGAATGTGAAGTCAATCACCACCCTCGAACGGTATCTGTACCCCAAGTCACCGATCTTTCGTGTACAAGCCGCCGCGGGCTGAAGGGAATCGCTTCCGAGCGCCGAGCCCATCGCACCCGGAAGGGCCCACGCCGGCAAGGAAAAGGGAGGCAGCAATGCGTCGAATCCGCCCCGAGGAAGTGGAACGTGCCCGCAGGGACCCCCGCCTGCACGACGCCACCGAATACCGCAACGAAGTCATCAGAGGCGCCTACCGCATGAGCGGCGACGACTGGCTCCGCCAAGGCAACTGCGCCGACGCCGAACTCGACACCATGTACCCCGAACCCCGCGAACCCGTCGACGCCGCGCTGGCGATGTGCGCGGCCTGCCCGGTGCGCACCCCCTGCCTGGTGCGCGCGCTGGAGGCCCGGGACCGCCACGGGGTGTGGGGCAACACCGCGCCGCGCGAGCGGCGGGCCATGATCGAGGTCTGGAAGGAAGTCAACCCCCTCGCCGTCGGCGCCTGACCGGCGGACCGAATGCCGCGACCGCTTCCGAGCGGGGCGCGGCTTCTCGGTGTCTGGAGGAAGTACCGCTCGCGGCGGTGCAGTGGGGGAGCTCCAGCCTCCCCGGACCGGCGACGGTGTCAAGTCCGCCGGCCCGGGGCAGGTACTGGGAGTTCACGCATCGGTCTCCCGACGCGATCGTGGCCCTCGCGGGCTCATTCACGATAACGGCTACTCGCACCGAAAGTCGCCGTTTCAATCCACAAAGTAATAATTCGGTGCGATCGGGCGCTCTGGGGCCGATCCTTCGCACCGCGCGCGGTGTGGCGAACGCGACGCGAGGGGTTTGGCCGGCGGCGGAATGAACCCCGACCGGGTGATGTTGTGGGTAGCGAGTCTCCGACCTCGGCTCGTCCGGTTCCCGCCTCGCAGTACCGGCGCGGCGCCCGGCGGGTCACGTACCAGTCCAGCAAGGAGCGCATCGCATATGACCACCACCCTCCGCGGACGCGAGGACCATCGCGTCGCCGCGCTGCTGAACGCCCCCGAGTGGACCCCGTCGGCCGGTGCCGACCGCGCCACCGCGCACGTCGGCGGCGTCACCGCCGACGGTATTTCCGCCGTCCCCGCCCGCACCCCTGCCGTAGGCTCGGAAGTGCCGGGCGACGAGAGGGAGACGGTGACCGAGGCAGGCAGCGAGAGCACCCAGGAGCGGCGCGACCGGTTCGAGCGCGACGCGATGCCGCTGCTCGACCAGCTCTACGGCGCGGCGCTGCGCATGACGCGCAACCCCGCCGACGCCGAGGACCTGGTGCAGGAGACCTACCTCAAGGCCTACTCCAAGTTCCACCAGTTCCGCGAGGGCACCAACCTCAAGGCCTGGCTGTACCGGATCCTCACCAACACGTACATCAACACCTACCGCAAGAAGAAGCGCCAACCCCTGACCTCGCCCACCGACGAGATCACCGACTGGCAGCTCGCGGACGCCGAGTCGCACTCGGCCCAGGGCCTGCGCTCGGCCGAGACCGAGGCGCTCGACCACCTGCCCGACTCCGACGTCAAGGACGCGCTCCAGAGCCTCGGCGAGGACTTCCGGCTCACGGTCTACCTCGCCGACGTCGAGGGCTTCGCGTACAAGGAGATCGCCGACATCATGGGAACGCCGATCGGCACCGTCATGTCCCGCCTCCACCGGGGCCGCCGCCAGCTGCGCCAGCTGCTCAGCTCCTACGCCGCCGATCGCGGCCTGTCGCCCGCACGGGAGGTTCAGTCGTGACCGGTCCCGAGGCGTCCAAGCCCAAGCTCGACTGCCGGGAAGTGCTCGAAGAGGTCTACCTGTACCTCGACGAGGAGTGCTCCGAGGTGCGGCGGAACGTGATCCGCGATCACCTGGAGGAATGCTCGCCGTGCCTCGCGGAGTACGGCATCGAGCAGGAGGTGCGCGTCATCGTGCACCGCTGCTGCTCCCAGGAGAAGGCCCCCGACGAGGTCAAGGAGCGCCTGCGTCAGAAGCTCAGCGCCGTCGAGCAGGTCAGCGAACTGTTCAGCGAGGCCGCCGAGCGCGATCGCTGACCGCGCCCGGCTTCGCTCAGAAGTCTCGGTTCAGGAGTCCAGCCGCTCGGCCTCGTTCGACCTGAGCAGGCCGATCGAGATCTGGAGCGAGGCCTCGCGGATCTCCTGCTCGGAGTCGTCGATCCTGGGGTAGGTGATCCACGCGCTGTAGAGCGTCGTGATCGCGTCCCACGCCCGCAGGCGGTGGGTCAGCGGATCGTCGGTCTCGATGAGCAGGGCGTGAAGCCTGCGCTGCCGCATCCGAAAGACCGACATGCGGTCCAGACGCGTCAAGGCGGCCTGGTTGTTCTGCATGAACTTCAGCACCGGCACATGCGAGCGGATGACCTCCGCGTACCGGCGCAGCAGTTCGGTGCGGGTATCCAGGTCGCGCGGCTGCGTGTCCCCCCACTCGCAGATGCGGTCGACGTCCTCGGCGTACGAGTCGAAGAAACTCGCCGCGATGTCTTCCTTGGTCTTGAAGTGGTAGTAGAGCGCGGCCTTGGTCACGCCGAGCTGCTCGGCGATCTCCCGCAGAGAGGTGCGTTCGTAGCCGTGCTCGCTGAAGAGCGCGATCGCGGTCTGCTGGATCCGCTCGCGGGTGCTCGGCTGCTGCTCGCGCGCTTCGCGCGGCGTATCGGTCATCTGGGCAAGTCTCGTTCTTGTCCGGTGTCGAGCTGTGCGATCGCGGAGCTGTGGCGGCCCGGGGGCCGCCTGCCCCACCACGCGCTAGCTGTTCGGCCGCTTCCCGTGGTTCGCGGCCTTCTTCTTACGCGACTTGCGCTTGCGAGCTGCTTTCGCCATGGCTCCTCCTTGATCGGTGTGAATGCAGGGGTCAACCTTACCGGCAACTTCACCGCCGCCCCGAGGGCGTTGACGAGTGCGTGAACTCGGAGGAGTGTTGAAGGGGGCGGCGCGTTCCGCACGGGCGGTCACCGCCCGTGCGCGGGACGCATCGCGCCCCGCCTTGGCGGCGAGAAGGGCAACGGCCGGTGGACGGGCGTGGTCAAGGTCGACTACCCTTCATTATGAAGGTTTATTTAATATTGGCTAGGCATCCGTGTACAAGGAGCGTCCCGTGAACCAGCCCCAGGTCGGCGCCGCCGACGAGACCAACGCCGCGCCCGGTGCGGGCATGGCCGCCGACATCGCCGAGCAGCCCGACGTGTTCACCGGTCTGCTCGACCACGGCGCCGCCGAGATCGCCAAGATCGCGGCCATCATCGCCGAACGGCGCCCCCGGTCGATCGTGTTCACCGCCCGCGGCACCTCCGACCACGCCGCCCTCTACGCCGCCTACCTCACCGAGATCCGCCTCGGCCTCCCCGCGAGCCTGGCCAGCCCCTCGGTCGTCACCGTCTTCGACGCCCGCCCCGACTGGTCCGACAGCCTCGTCATCGCCGTCTCCCAATCCGGCGGCTCCCCCGACCTCGCCCAGGTCGTCGCCGCGGCCCGCGCCTCCGGCGCGCTCACCCTCGCCGTGACCAACAACCCCGCCTCGCGCCTGGCCGCCGAAGCCGAACTCCACATCGACGTCCGCGCCGGCCACGAGCGCGCCGTCGCCGCCACCAAGACCTACACCGCCGAACTGCTCGCGCTGCTGCTCCTCATCGAGGGCATCCGCACCGGCACCGGCCGCCTGGAGACCGCCGAGGCCGCCGCCCTCGACAAGCTCCCCGAACTCGCCCAAGGCGTGCTCGACAACGCCGGCGCCCCCGAGCTGGCCGGGCGCTACCGCTTCGCGTCCCGCTTCGTGACCACCGGCCGCGGCTACGCCTACCCGACCGCCCGCGAGACCGCGCTCAAGCTCATGGAGACCTCCTACCTCCCCTCGCTCGCGTTCTCCGGCGCCGACCTCCTCCACGGCCCCCTCGCCATGACCGACCCCGGCGTCCCGGTCCTCGCCGTCGTCGGCTCCGGCCCCGGCGGGCACGCGATGTGGAACGTCCTCACCCGCTTGGAGAAGCAGCGCGCCGACGTCGTCATCGTGGGCGCCGCCGACGTCCCCGGCCAGAGCGCCCGCCTCGCCACCCCCGCCGTCGACGAGCGCTTCGCCGCCCTCATCGACATCCTTCCCCTGCAACAGCTCTCACTGCACCTCGCGATCGAACGCGGCGAGAACCCCGACGCCCCAAGAGGTCTCAAAAAGGTCACGGAGACGGTGTGATCCCAGCTCGCGGGCGTCGCCGGAGCGGTTGTTCACCTCGGATTCACCGTGATGTTCACCGTTCTCCGTACACTCAACGTCATGCAGGCACCACCGGCCGCGTTGTCCGGCACCACCGAGATCGTCTGGCACGACAGGCGTTACCGGGCCCGCCCGATCGCCGGTGGCGCCGCGTTCGAGATCTATTCGGACACTCGCGAGCAGGGATTCCAACTCAGCGGCAGCGCCTACCGCCGCTACGTCCACGCCTCCGAGGTCACCAGCGAGGGCGCCGAACTGCTCCGCGCCGGCGTCGCGCCGCTGTCGGTCCCGGTCATGCCCGGGGCCGACGCGGCCACCGTCCACCGCTACAGCCAGAACCCGCGCATCGGCGCCGCCGAGCGCGCGCTGGTCTCGGCGGTGCGCGCCACCGCGTTCGTGACCCCCGGCACACGCATGGTCAAGCCGCTCAGCCGCCACCAGGTCGCCAAGCAGCTCACCACCGCGCCGCTGGTCGGCGGGGTGTGCTTCCGCGAGTTCGACGTGGCCCACCTGCGCACCCCCGACGACCGCGTCGTCCTCTCCGGCGACCCCGACGACCTGCGCGACATCGCTTTCGCGTTGCGCTGGAAGGCCATCGCGGCTTGCGACTACATCAGCACCGAGGCGGTCAACCTCCCCGGCCTGGTCGGCATCCCCGGGCGCGAGCGGCGCGGCTCGATGATCCTCGGCACCGGGTTCCTTCCCAGCGGTACGCATCTGATCCCCGAATTCGCCACGGCCGGCCTCGCGGACCTGCCGCTCACCGCGCGCGCCGAGATCCTCGCGTACACGCCCGACGGCGGCGAGGTCGCGCTGTTCCAGTACCAGCCGCAGACGAACGTGTGGGACCGCATGGCCGGCGCGCGCCACCGCGACCTGGTCAACCGCATCCCCGGCCTCGAAACCGGCCGCGCGCTCTTTCGCGTCGACCCTTCCGTCCATGCCGGACTCATCGGCGAACATGAGGGCGAACGCGTCCCGGTCACCGCCGACCCGGGCCACGGCTTCAGCGTCTACGCCCGCGGCGCGGCGAGCCGCAGCCCGGTCGCGCGCCCGCAGCGGTTTCACACCCGCGCCACGTGGCGCGGCATCGACGTGCTCGCTTTGGGGCGCAACGAGGACTGGGTCCGCCTGCGCCTGGGCGAGCCCGACATCGAGGCGGTCATGGCGACCGATGCCACTTGCGTCGAACGCGGCGTCTACGAATGCTGGGCCCCGCGCGCCGAACTCGAACATCCCCGCACGATCACGATCGACTACCCGACCCCCACCAACCCGGCCCCGCACTGACCCGCCGGCGCCGGCCCGCGAAGCGGGTCGGCGCCGGGGGACGGTGCCGAGGCCGAATCGCTTTCGCCAGAACGGCGTTCGGCGGAGTACCGGGAGGGCTGTTCGCCTCGGCGGGGCCGAATCGCTTGCCGGAACCGCATTCGGCCGAATGCCGGTTGGCCGATCGCCCCGAGCCGAGTCGCCCGCTGTATTCGCGATCGGCGAGCGCAGTGCGGCACGCTCCGTCGGCGGGCCGCCGTAGGCGTCGCTGCGACGGGCGCAGAGATGCGAGGGTGGCTCGTGAAAATCTGCGCGCTCTGGGGGCCTCCCCCCCGCCCCCACCCCACCCCCTCCCACCCTTGTTGTTTTCGGACACGGTGCACCGTGATGTCAGCCGTTGGTCGGCACTTGGGTGCGCCTTCGGGGCGCTCTGGTGTCGGTCAGGGTTGGCCTCCTCTCGACAGGCGCCAGCGGCGGTCGATCTGGTCGACCCATCCGGTGGTCCGCAGGCGCTCTAGGGTCTCGGTGGCCGCGGTGAGGGGGATTCCTGCGGCTGCCGCCAGGCGGGGCGTCTCTACTACGTAGCCTCTCGGTAGGGCCTCGACCAGGCGGGCTTCGATCTCGTTCAGGCTGTCGAACGGGCGATGCTGTGACGGGGGACCGGTGGCCGCGAGGCCTCCGATGCCGGTGAGGTCCTCGATGACCTCCTCTGCGCGCGTTACCAGGCGGGCGTCCCAGGGTTCCCTCGCGAGTTGGTGGACCCCGGCGGAGGCCGAGGAGGTCACCGGTCCCGGGGTGAACATCAGGACCCTGCCCAGCTCGGCCGCGTGGCGGGCCGTGTTCCTGGCTCCTGAGCGGTTCGCCGCCTCGACGACCACCGTGCCCGCTGTGAGCGCGGCGATGACCCTGTTCCTGGTCAAGAAGCGGTGCTTCATGGCCGACGAACCCGGCGGCCACTCGCTCAACAGGAGGCCCTGCTTCAAGACCAGCTCGAACATCGCCCGATTGCTCTTCGGGTAAGGAAGCTCCACCCCCGAAGCGAGCACCGCGACCGTGGGGCCTCCCCGCGACATCGCACCCAGGTGAGCGGCACGGTCGATGCCCAGGGCTCCCCCCGAGACCACCGTCCACCCGGACTCGGTCAGATCAGTCGCCAGGTCGTCGGCCAGATGCTGGCCGTAGTCCGTGGCCGCCCGGGAGCCCACGATCGCCACCGAGCGGGCGCACAGCGCCGCCAGGTCGTGGTCGCCTCTGATCCACAGGCACCGCGGCGGCCGCACATGCGGTTCGTCGGCGTCGCAGACCAGATGGAGATCGTGCAGTTGCGGCGGCCAATCCGGGTCGCCCGGGATCACCACCCGTGCGCCGCAGGCTTCCGTGGCCTCGGCGATGTCCCTCGCGCTGTCCGCTGGGTCTTCCGCGCAGGCCACCGCCGCACTCGTGATGCGGCGCAGGCGCTCTGGGACTTCGCCCTCCCAGATGCGCCGCACCGCCTCGATCGGGCCCGTTTCGTCGAGCAGCTCGTCGAGTTCGGCGTCGCCCGGCTCCACCACTGAGGACAAGAGCATCAAGGCGAGTCTCGGATCGTTCGGCAGGTTCGTCATGACGCCTCCTCCATCGTGTTTCCGTTCTGCGGGTATCCCAGCCGCAGCTCCGTTGCCGCGAGCACGTCCTCAGCGCTCGGGCGGTCGTGGTCTCCCAGATCGGCGATCGTCCAGGCCAGGCGCAGCACCCGGTCGTAGCCGCGGGCCGTGATCCGCTCCTTCAAGAGCAGGTCGTCGACGTGCCTGCGGGTCTTCGGCGGCAGCCGCCAGCGCTCCGAGCGCAGCGCCGAGCCGGGCACTTCGCTGTTGAGCAGCCACGGTTCGCCGGCCTCGGCCCAGCGGGCCGCTCCCGCTTCGCGGGCTCGGGAGACGCGCTTGGCGACCGTCTCGGAGGACTCGGCCTCGCCGACCGCCGACAGGATCTCCGAAGGCGGCACCGGCGGGAGGTACACCCGCAGGTCGATCCGGTCCATCAGCGGGCGCGAGATGCGCAGCAGGTAGGAGCGCTTGACCCGGGGAAGACACGTGCAGTCCTGCGGTTTGTTCGGCGAGCACGGGCACGTGTTCGCCGCCAGGACCAGGATCACCTTGGCCGGGTAGCGGATCGAGGAGTTCGCTCGGCGCAGCAGGACCTCGCCGCTCTCCAGCGGTTGGCGCAGCGAGTCGAGGACCGTCCGGCGCCACTCGGGAGCCTCATCTATGAACAGGACCCCTCGGTGCGCCAAGGCCAGTGAGCCGGGGCCTATATGGCCGGAACCTCCTCCTACCAAGGCCTGCATGGTGATCGAATGGTGCGGCGACTCGAACGGCGGGTGTTCGATGAGCGTGGCCGCGCCTCCGGTGAGCCTGCCTCGCAGCGAATGCAGCGAGGTCACCTCGACGGCGTCGGAGTTCGACAGCGGCGGCAGGATCGACGGGAGGCGTTCGGCCAGCATCGTCTTCCCTGCGCCTGGAGGGCCCACGAGCAGCATGTGGTGGCCTCCCGCCGCGGCGATCTCCAGGGCCTTGCGGGCCTGGGACTGGCCCCTGACGTCGGCGAGGTCGGGCATCGGCGGCGGCTCCGGCTTCGCCGAGCGCAGGACCGGGTCGAGGGTGGTCTGGCCGTACAGCCAGGCCACCAACGTGGTCAGATCAGGTGGGGCGAGGATCGTGAGGTCCTCGACCAGGGCCGCCTCCTCGGCGTTGGCGGGCGGGACGATGGCCTTGCGGATGCCGAGCTTGCGGGCCTCGATGAGCGCCGGCAGCGTGCCCGGGACCGCGCGGAGACTGCCGTCGAGGCCCAGTTCGGCCAACAGGACCGTGTCCTGGAGTCTCTCCGAGGGCAGGGTCTCGTCAGCGCACATGATCGTGACCGCGAGTGCGAGGTCGGCGGCCGATCCGGTCGTGGGGACCGATGCGGGCATGAAGTTGACGGTGATCGACTTGTCGGGAAAGCGCATGGCGGAGTTGGCCATCGCGGAGCGGACCCGGGTCTGGGCCTGGTTGACCACGCTGTCGGGCAGGCCCGACATGCGGACCGTGTCCGCGCCTTTCGAAGTGGACTTGAACACTGAGGCCTCGACGGTGACGGCCACGGCGTTCGCGCCGATCATGCAGACGGTGTTGGTGCGTGCGTAAGCCATGGCGTTCTCCCCGGTGGTGTTCGACGCTGAGGGTGTGGTCGTCGGTGGCGGTCAGGCCCAGGCGGTCGATGCGCCAGGGCTGGTCGGGTCGGCAGTGCTCGCGGAGCCAGATCCTCGCGAGCTTCTCGACCTGGTCGAGCTTCTCGCCGTCGACGGCCCCGAGCGCCCCGCCGTGGCGGCGGGACCTGCGGGTCTTGACTTCGCAGAACACGACCGTGTCGGATTCGCGGGCGATGAGGTCGAGTTCGCCCTCGCGGTGCCGCCAGCCTCGGGCCAGGATCTGCATGCGGTGGCGCCGCAGGTGGATCGCCGCGAGCTGTTCGCCGAGGCTGCCGAGTTGGCGTGGTGTGAGGTCGCGGAGGCGGACCGTCGAGTTCGGGGCCAGCCGGTGCGTGGCCGTGTGCGACCGCTCGCGGACGATGGGTGCGCGGTTCATGGCCGCACCTCCGTTCCCGCGCCGGTCGCATGGGTCGCGCTGGCGGGCGGGTGGCCGGGGCGGGGGAGGAGGCGGACTTTGCCCGCGCCGAACAGGAGCATCGGGTCGAGGTAGAGCGGGCCGCGTTTGAGGCCCAGGTGGAGGCAGGTCGATTCGGGGCACGAGGCGTGGCCCGCCTGGAGTGTGCCGATGCGGTCGCCGGCCGCGACCTGCTGGCCGACGGTGACCTCCGGTTCGACCGGTTCGTAGGTGGTGCGCAGGCCGTTCGCGTGGGTGATGCTGATGACGCCTCGGCCCGCGAGGTCGTCGGCGAAGCTCACCGTGCCCGCCCCGGCGGCCAGGACCGGGAGTGCGGAGTCTGCGCCGAGGTCGACGCCGCGGTGGCCCGGCAGCCACGGCAGCGGCGGCGGGTCGAACGCGGTCAGCAGGTCGAGGTCGCCGGTGGGGGACTGCCAAGGACCCTGGTTCGGGTCCTGGGCTTTGACGAGTGTGGGTAGCAGTACGGCGGTGGCGGCGAGCAGTGAAGCGGTGATGAGCCCTACGATCATGGCGTTGTGTAGTCGTTGCATGACTCAATGGTCGACCCGCTGGGTGGTATTGCCAACAAAAAGTTTTTTGCCTGTGGATAACTTTCTCTGGGCGGTTTCTACCTGGGAGTTCGTCGTCGACCGGATTGCCGTCGCGCAGGCCGCCGGGGCGCTGCGCGGCGGTGCCGATTGCCTCGGTCACTGCCCTCCACCGCCTTCGCGGCGGAGCTCAAGGTCCAAGTACACTGATCGGAGCGGTACGGCGCCCTCGTGCGCCGAATCGACTTCGCGCGTTCGCCGCGGCCCGACCTCCATCGTTCGTTCGATCCGAACGCGGTGTCGAGGACTCGGTCCGGCCTAGCGATCTCCCAGGTCCGGGACTTCCCGGTTGCAGATCGTCGGAGGCGAGCGCCAGGCGCGGGCCGCCCGGACTTCGGGCGCAGCCCGCGAATGAACCAGGGAACGAAAGGAATACAACCGTGTCGGTTGTCACCATGAGGCAGCTGCTCGAGAGCGGCGTGCACTTCGGCCACCAGACCCGTCGCTGGAACCCGAAGATGAAGCGGTTCATCCTCACCGACCGCAACGGCATCTACGTCATCGACCTGCGCCAGACCGTGGACTACGCGGCCAAGGCCCACGACTTCGTCAAGAACGTCGTGGCCGAGGGCGGCGCGGTCCTGTTCGTGGGCACCAAGAAGCAGGCCCAGGAGGCCGTGTCCGAGCAGGCCCTGCGCGTCGGGATGCCGTTCGTGAACCACCGCTGGCTCGGCGGCATGCTCACCAACTTCCAGACCATCCAGAAGCGCCTCATGCGCCTCAAGGAACTCGAGATCATCGAGGCCAACGGTGCGGCCAACCGCACCAAGAAGGAAATGCTCCAGCTCATGCGCGAGAAGGACAAGCTCGAGCGCACGCTCGGCGGCCTCCGCGACATGGACAAGACCCCGGCCGCTATCTGGATCGTGGACACCAAGAAGGAGCACATCGCCGTCGACGAGGCCCGCAAGCTGGGCATCCCCGTCGTGGCGATCCTCGACACCAACTGCGACCCCGACGAGGTCGACTTCCCGATCCCCGGCAACGACGACGCGATCCGCTCCGTCGCCCTGCTGACCAAGATCATCGCCGACGGCGCCGCCGAAGGCCTCCTGGCCCGCTCCGGCGGCAAGGGCGAGAAGGGCGAGGGCGAACCCCTCGCCGACTGGGAGAAGGACCTCCTCGCGACTGAGAAGACCGCTGAGCCTCAGGCCGGCGAAGCTGACACCGAGAAGGTCGTCGAGCCGTCTGGCGAGAAGACCGCCGAAGAAGCCGACAAGTAAGAAGGGGAGCAATGGCCAACTTCACGATGGCTGACGTCAAGAAGCTCCGGGAAGCCACCGGCTCCGGGATGATGGACGTCAAGAAGGCCCTCGAAGCCGCCGACGGCGACTACGACGCCGCCCTTGAGGCCCTGCGCATCAAGGGCGCCAAGGACGTCGGCAAGCGCGCCGAGCGGACCACCGCCCAGGGCCTGGTCGCCCAGTCCGGCAGCACGCTGCTGGAGCTGCTGTGCGAGACCGACTTCGTGGCCAAGAACGGCGCGTTCATCGAGCTCGCGCAGAGCCTCGTCGAACTCGCCGACGAGGTCCGCCCGGCCGACGCCGAGGCCTTCGCCAAGGCCGAGCTGAACGGCAAGGCCGTCGCCGAGGTCGTGGCCGAGGAATCGGTCAAGCTCGGCGAGAAGCTCGCGCTCGGCCGCGTCGGCTCGCTCGACGGCGACGTCGCGGTCTACATGCACCGCAAGGCCGCCGACCTCCCGCCCGCCGTCGGCATCATCGTCGCCTACACCGGCGACGCCGAAGCCGCCCGCCAGGTCGGCATGCAGGCCGCCGCGATGCGCCCGAAGTACCTCACCGCGGACGAGGTCCCGGCCGAGATCGTCGAGGCCGAGAAGCGCGTCGCCCTGGAGACGGCCAAGGAAGAGGGCAAGCCCGAGCGCGCCTGGGACAAGATCGTGGAAGGCAAGGTCAACGCCTACTACCGCGACTTCGCCCTGCTCGAGCAGGCCTCGGTCCTGGAGAACAAGAAGACCGTGAAGCAGGTGCTCGCCGAGGCCGGCACCGAGGTCACCGGCTTCATCCGCTTCGAAGTCGGCCAGGAGTAGCGAGTAGTCCGCGCGAGCGGACTACACTGGCTCCAGCCGTAAGCATGGAAGGGGCGGCGGCGCAGGCCGCCGCCCCGTTCCATGTCCGCAGCAGGGACGAAAAGGGCCGAGCGGCCGAGGCCGCGCGCAGAGCAGGGAGTGCCATGAGTCAAACCGAGAACCGCCGAGTGGTGCTGAAGCTCTCCGGCGAGTCCTTCGGCGGCGGCGCCGTCGGCGTCGACCCCGACGTCGTCCAGGCGGTCGCCCGCCAGATCGCGGCCGGTGTGGCCGCGGGCGTCCAGGTGGCCGTGGTTGTCGGCGGCGGGAACTTCTTCCGCGGCGCCGAACTCCAGCGCCGCGGCATGGACCGCGCCCGCGCCGACTACATGGGCATGCTCGGCACCGTCATGAACTGCCTCGCCCTCCAGGACTTCCTGGAGAAGGAGGGCGTCGACACGCGCGTCCAGACCGCGATCGCCATGGCCCAGGTGGCCGAGGCGTATCTGCCGCTGCGCGCCATCCGCCACCTCGAGAAGGGCCGCGTCGTGATCTTCGGCGCCGGCGCCGGGATGCCGTACTTCTCCACCGACACCGTGGCCGCCCAGCGGGCCCTGGAGATCGGCGCGCAGGTCGTGCTCGTGTCCAAGAACGGCGTCGACGCGGTCTACACCGCCGACCCCAAGACCGACCCCGACGCGCAGCGCCTCGACGACATCACCTTCGACGAGGCCCTCAAGCGCGAACTCATGGTCGTCGACCAGGCCGCGTTCAGCCTCTGCAAGGACAACAGCCTGCCCATGCTCGTCTTCGGCGCCGACGACGACGGCAACCTCCGCCGCGCCATCGTCGGCGAGCAGCTCGGCACCCTGATCCACGCCGCCGACGACTGATCCGGGAATCGGCGGCCGCCGAGGACATCCACGCCACCGAGGGCCGACAGCGGGACGGTACGGTCAGAAGTGCTGTCAGGCCGCGAGAGAATGTGAGAAAGCCGTGATTGACGACACCCTCCTCGAAGCCGAGGAGAAGATGGAGCGGGCCATCGAGCACGCCAAGGAGGAATTCGCCGCCATCCGCACCGGCCGCGCCTCCTCCGCCATGTTCAACCGGATCACCGTCGACTACTACGGTGCCCCGACCCCGATCCCGCAGGTCGCCTCGATCGCGATCCCCGAACCGCGCATGGTCATCGTCAAGCCCTTCGACGCCTCCCAGATCAAGGACATCGAAGACGCGATCCGCAACTCCAACCTCGGCGTCAACCCCTCGAACGAAGGCACCCAGCTGCGGCTGAACCTGCCTCCCATGACCGAGGAACGCCGCCGCGAGATGATCAAGGTCGCCCGCGCCAAGGGCGAGGACGCCAAGATCGCCGTCCGCAATGTGCGCCGCAAGGCCAAGGACGAGATCGGCAAGGCCGTCAAGGAGAGCGAGATCTCCGAGGACGAGGGTCGCGGCGGCGAGAAGGAGCTCGACGACCTGACCGGGCGCTTCACCAGCCACGTGGACGAGCTCGTCAGCGCCAAAGAGTCCGAGCTGCTCGAAATCTGATGAGCGCGATTCCCGACGGCGCGCCCGGCCGCCGACCACGGCCGGACGGGCGCGAGACCGACCCCGACGACACCCCCGAGCCCGATGGCGACCGGGGGCCCAAGGCAGGCCGCAACCTGCCCGTCGCCATCGGCGCCGGGCTCGGCATGGCCGCGGTGGTCCTCGCCTCCCTGCTGATACAGCCGGTCGCGTTCCTCGGCCTCGCCGCGGTCGCCGTGGCCGTCGCCTGCTGGGAGACCGGCACCGCGATGCGCAAGGGCGGCAAGAACGTCCCTGTGATCCCGCTCGCCGCCGCCGGGGTGCTCATCGTGGTGCTCGCCTGGTTCGGCGGCGCCACCGGACTGCTGCTGGGCACCGCCGTCGGCGTCGCCGCGCTGTTCGTGTGGCGCCTCTCCGAAGGCGCCACCGGCTACCGCACCGACGTGCCCGCGGCAGCGCTGCTCTTGGTCCAGGTGCCGTTCCTGGCCGGGTTCGTGATGCTCCTGGCCACCTCCGGGAACGACTCGGCCCGCTTCATCGACGGCGCCGCCGCGCAGGTCATCATCATGCTGTTCACCGTGGTCTGCTCCGACACCGGCGGCTACATCGCCGGGGTCCTGTTCGGGCGCCACCAGATGACCCCCACCATCAGCCCCAAGAAGTCCTGGGAGGGCCTGGCCGGATCGGTCGTGCTCGCCTCCCTGGGCGGCGCGGCCACCCTGTGGGCGTTCTTCGGGGTCTCGATCCCGCTGGGCGTGGCGTTCGGCGTGTGCGTGGCACTGGCCGCTACGTTGGGGGACCTGTCGGTCTCGCTCCTGAAGCGGGACCTGGGCATCAAGGACATGAGCAATCTCATTCCCGGCCACGGAGGGGTGATGGACCGGCTCGACTCGATTCTCATGGTCGCGCCGGTGGCCTATGTGTGGTTCCGTTACCTGCTCGGGTGATGTGTCCTGATTGGTGTATCCGATGAAGGAGGGCCCGGGGTGAATTCCGCGATCCGGGGTTGGCGACTGCCGGTCCTCTCATGCGAGACTAGGTCGTGACATGTCTGTAGCACTCACGTTGACCGAACCGCGCCCGCGCAAGGCCGCGCCGCGACACCTCGCCGACCTCGATCTGGCCGGGTGCCAATCCGTCCTCTCCGAGATCGGGCAGCCCGCCTTCCGCGCCAAGCAGCTGCGTCAGCAGTACTTCGGCCGCCACGTCGGCGACGCGTCGCTCATGACCGACCTCCCCGCCGCCTCCCGCGACGCGATCGGCGCGGCCCTGCTGCCGCGCCTGCTCGACCCGGTGCGCGTCGACTCCTGCGACGAGGGCCGCACCGTCAAGGCCGTGTGGCGCCTCTACGACGGCGCGCTCGTCGAGAGCGTCATCATGGCCTACCCCGACCGGGTGACCGCCTGCGTCTCCTCCCAAGCCGGGTGCGGCATGGCCTGCCCGTTCTGCGCCACCGGCCAGGGCGGCCTGACCCGCAACCTCACCACCGCCGAGATCGTCGACCAGGTCGTGGCCGCCGCTCGGGTGTCACAGGAACGCGGCCTGGGTCGCCTGTCCAACATCGTCTTCATGGGCATGGGCGAGCCGCTCGCGAACTGGAACCGGCTCAAGAGCGCCCTGCACCTGATCACCTCCCCGGTGCCCGACGGGATCGGGCTCTCGGCCCGCAACATCACCGTCTCCACCGTGGGCCTGGTGCCCCAGATCAAGAAGCTCACCGAAGAGGGCCTGCCGGTGACGCTGGCGGTGTCCCTCCACGCGCCCGACGACGAACTGCGCGACGAACTCGTGCCCATCAACACCCGCTGGAAGGTCGCCGAGGTCCTCGGAGCGGCCTGGGAGTACGCTCGGGTGACGAAACGTCGCGTTTCGATCGAATACGCGATGATCAGGGACGTCAACGACCAGCCCTGGCGAGCCGACCTTCTCGGGAAGCTGCTCGCGGGCAAGCTGGTCCACGTCAATTTGATCCCCCTGAACCCCACGCCGGGGAGCCGCTGGGACGCCAGTCCCAAGCCGGTGGAGGCGGAATTCGTGCGGCGGCTGCGAGCCGCAGGAGTGTCCACGACAGTGCGCGATACGCGCGGCCAAGAGATCGACGGCGCCTGCGGGCAGCTGGCCGCTTCGGTCCGGGAGGCCGGGACGCCCGGTGACCCCGGGGCGAAGCCGCTCGGCGCCGCCGGCGCCGCGGATTAGGCGGAGAAGGGTGGCTTGGTAGTGGCGAGTCATGGTGACCGGTTCCGGCGCCGGGCGTTGAGCCGGGGCTACAAGGTCGACGAAGTCGACGCGTTCCTGGACCGTGTGGAGGCGACGCTGGCCGGAGAGCCGGTGGGCAGCCCCGTGTCGGCGGACGAGGTGGACGACGTCGTCTTCCGGGTCCGTTTCGGCGGATACGACGAGTGGCAGGTCGACGTCTACCTCGACCGGGTGGCCCGGCAGCTCGCCGAGCTCGAAGAGCGCGGCGTCCTCGGCACCGCCCCCGCCCCCGACTACGGCAAGCCCGACGCGATCCCCGCGCCCCCCACCCAGGCGTCCCCCGGCGCGCGCCGCGCCCCCGAACCCCAGGCGACCCAGGTCATCCCCGCAGCGACCCAGGCGATTCCCGCCCACGACCTCATGGCCGCCCGCGAGATGGCCCCCCCGCCGCCCGCCCCCGAACCGGCCGGCCGCGGCAGGGGCCCCGCCCCCCGCAGCGCCGCCCCCGACCCCGACGGCTTCGGCGACCTCCGCGGCGACGACGACGAGGGCTTCGGTTTCCTCGCCGGACCGCCCGGCGACGACTACGACGACCCGTTCGCCAAGCGCGGCTCCGACCTCGGACGCGGCCAGGACTTCGGTCGAGGCGGCCAAGGCGACTTCGGCCGCGACGAGTTCGCGCCCGCCGGGAACGACTACGGACGCGATGAGTTCGCACCCGCAGGCGGCAACGAGTACGGTCGCGACGACTTCGCCCCGGCCGGAAACGAATACGGCCGCGACGACTTCGCTCCCGCGGGCAACGAATACGGCCCCGCCGGGAACGACTACGGCCGCGACGAGTTCGCTCCTGCCGGGAACGAGTACGGCCGGGACGACTTCGCCCCCGCCGCGAACGAGTACGGCGGCCAGCGCGGCCCCGGCCCGAACGGCTTCGGTCCCCGCGGCGGCGCTCCCGAGCCCGGGTTCGGGCCTCGCGGCGGCGACCCGCGCGGCGACTTCGCGCCGCCCGCGCAGGCCGGTCCCAGGGCCGGAGGGCCGATGCACGACGGGCCCCAGGCGGGCCCCGGTCCGCACGGCGCGACCGAGCAGCTGCCGCTCCAGTCCGATCCGCGGCGCGGCGGGTTCGCGCCCGCCGATGGCGGTTTCGGCCCCGCGCCCCGCCGTCCCGAGCCCGCGCCCGGTTTCGGCGCGGCCTACGACGACGAGTTCAGCGACACCGGCAGCCGCCGTGCGGCCGTGCCGCAGCAGTCCCCGCAGCCGCCGATGCCGCAGCACCCGATGGGCGCGCCCCACCAGGGTGCCCCGCAGGGCGGCCGCTACGGCCAGCCCGAACCCGAGCCGATGCCGCCCGCCGCGCCGACGCAGGCGATCCCGCAGAACCTGGTGCCGGGCATGGGCCAGGGCCCGGCGGGCCGCCCCGAACCGGCCCCTTCGGACCCGTACGGGGCGCCGCGCCGCGACTTCGCGCAGTCGAGCTTCCCGGCCCCGCAGGAGGACACCGGTTTCGGCCGCCGCGCGCAGCCGAGCCCGCCGATGCAGCAGCAGGGCTTCGAGCGCCAGCATGAGCCCACCGGCGGCTTCGGCGCTCCCGCGCCCGACCAGGCGTTCGCGCCGCCGCCTCCGGCCGATCAGGGTTTCGGGGCCCCGGCCCCGCGGGGCGCGGCCACGCCGCCGGACTTCGGCCGCCGCAACCCCTATGAGGGCCGCGGCGCGTTCGAGGCCCCCGGCCGCCACGGCCGCGAGGAGATGACCACCGAGATGCGCGCCTCGGACTCCCCGTTCACCCCCGACGACGTGCAGCGGCTCGAACAGCTGCGCCGGGCCTTCCAGCCGCGCCGGTTCGGTTCGGGGTACGACCCGAGCCAGGTGGACCAGATGTTCGACGCGGTCTCGGCGGCGATGACCGGCCGCAACCCGGTCCCGCTGTCCGATCGTGAGCTCGACACCAGTCAGTTCTCGCTGGTCCAGGGCGGCTACTTCGAAGCCGAAGTGGACTCGGCGCTGCGCGAGGTGCGGGAGATGTTCGCCCGCCGCGGCATGATGCACTGAGCCGCAGCGAAAGACCAGACCGGGGGCGGGACCGCAGTAGCGGTCTCGCCCCCGTTTCGTCTGCGGACGCGAAGGAACCGGCCGCGGGGATCGCGACCGGTTCGTTCGAAGTCCTTGCGGCCCTTAGCGCAGGCCCGCCTTGCGCAGCCACACGTCGGAGACGATGACGGCCAGCAGGCACAGCGCGGTGATGATGAGGAAGGCGTCCTCGACCCGTCCGGGGTGGTTGCCGAACAGGTACGACAGGTTGATGACGATGCCGACGATCAGCGCGGCGTACAGCGCCTTGCGGCTGGTGGGCTTGCGTTGGGCGGGCGAGAGAATCTGCTCTTCGGCGGCCATGTGGGTTCCTCCAACCTCTGCGGTGATCGCACACAGTCTCGCACGCCACATGCCTGAACGTCCCGGCCCCGCCCAGGCTGTGACTTGTAGAGTTGAGGCGTCGTCGTCCTCGTGCCTCCGGAAGGGTAACCGTGCGAATCACCGGTACTGGCCACGCCAGCATGTTCATCGAGACCGCCGCAGGAACGATCCTGTGCGACCCCTGGGTGAACCCCGCCTACTTCGCGTCCTGGTTCCCCTTCCCCGACAACTCGCAGCTGGACTGGGACACGCTCGGGCAGGCCGACTACCTGTACGTGTCGCACCTGCACCGCGACCACTTCGACGAGGAGAACCTCACCAAGCACATCAGCAAGGACACCACGGTCCTGCTGCCGGAGTACCCCACCGCCGAACTGGAGTCGGAGCTGCGGGCCCTGGGGTTCCACAAGTTCATCAAGACCGTCTCCGAGGAGATCGTGGAGCTGCCCGGCGGGGTCAAGGTCATGATCCAGGCGCTCACCAGCCCCACCGACGGCCCGATCGGCGACTCGTCGCTGTGGGTCGAGGACGCCGACGGGACCCGCCTGCTCAACCAGAACGACGCGCGTCCCACCGACATGAGCGTGTTCCTCCAGCACGGGAAGATCCACGCGCACCTGCTCCAGTTCTCCGGCGCGATCTGGTTCCCGATGGTCTACGAGCTGCCCGACAGCGCCAAGCGCGCGTTCGGCAAGCAGAAGCGCGAGCGGGGCTTCGACCGCTCGCTGCGCTACATCGACGACGTCAAGGGCGACTGGGTCTTCCCGATCGCCGGCCCGCCCTGCTTCCTCGACGACGAGCTGTACCAGTTCAACGACGTGTTCGGCGACGAGGGCAACATCTTCCCCGACCAGATGTCCTATGTCGAGTGGCTGGAGCAGCAGGGCCACGACAAGAACATCATCCTGCTCCCCGGTTCGGTCGCCGAGGTCTTCGCCGACGGGCGCGGCTCGGTCGAGCACCCCGTCGACGACCTGCGCGAGTGGTTCGCGAACAAGAAGCAGCACCTCGACGAGTTCAAGGAGCGGATGCAGCCGCGCATCGCGGCCGAGAAGGCCTCGTGGTCGCATCCCGAGATCGACGTCCTGGAGACGCTGCGCGAGCGCATCGAGCCGCTCATGGTCTCGGCCGAGCACATCGCGACCGGCATCGGCGGGCCCGTGCGCTTCGACCTGACCGCCCCGGATTCGGACGAAGTGGTCGAGTCGATCGTCTTCGACTTCCTGGAGCGCAAGATCTACCCCGACGACGGGGCGAAGGTCCGCTACCGGTTCCGCACCGAGCGCCGCCTCATCGAGCACCTGCTGCACATCCGCGAGGTCGACTGGGTCAACTCGCTGTTCCTGTCGT
Source organism: Glycomyces sp. NPDC046736 (assembly GCF_040645615.1). Lineage (NCBI taxonomy): Bacteria > Bacillati > Actinomycetota > Actinomycetes > Glycomycetales > Glycomycetaceae > Glycomyces > Glycomyces sp. NPDC046736. The sequence continues at coordinate 81,276 of NZ_JBEYYO010000009.1, forward strand.
GCCGGTTCACCGCCGCGCGCATCGGGCAGTACAACGAGTACGTGTACGCGTTCTTCAAGTGCCTCTCCGAGGAGCGGCTCCAGTACGCCGAGGGCTGGTACGCCGAGCAGCGCCCCGACGACGAGGACATCACCATGCAGGGCTGGCAGTTCCAGCGCCGCTGCCCGCACCTCAAGGCCGACCTGTCGGTGTTCGGCAAGATCGAGGACGGGGTCCTCACCTGCCAGATGCACGGCTGGAAGTGGAACCTAAAGTCCGGCAAGTGCATGACCTCGGTCGGGCATGACATCAGAAGCGCTCGCGCTGAGGATGAGTGAGCTGAGCCGAAGCTGCCCCGCCGAGGACGCCTCGGCGTAAGTCGTGAGTGAAAGGCCGGTCCGTCTCGGACCGGCCCTTCGCGCGTCACTCGCTGATGCCGAAGTCGCGCAGCATCGTCATGACCTGGGTCTTGTAGAACTCGTCCACGTTCTCCTGCACGGGAAGGCTCCCGAAGGCCTCCATCACGACCAGGCCGAACACCCGCACCCACGCTGAGACGAACGAGTAGATCCACGGCAGCGGGACCTGCTCGCCCACGATGAACCGCGAGCACTTGTCCTGGAGTTCCTCGGCGAGCGCCTCGGATACCTCCGGCATGGGCGGCCCGCCCGGCGCGGTGCCTCCCTCAGCCTCGGTCTGGCGCCAGAACGCGGCGAGCTCCCTCCCGCACAGGTGCGAGTGCTCCAGGGAGCGGCGGGTCACCGGGTCGAGGGCCTCGAAGCCGTCTTCGAGCTTGCGGCCGTCGAGGGTGAGGGCCCCGTCGCCTTCGGGGAAACTGAGCATGAGCTCGAACCGGCGGCGGTTGGCCACGGCCCAGGACCGGAAGCACCAGACCCAGGCCTTCATCCGTTCGAGGTGGGCCTCGGGCGGCGATGCGTCCATCGAATCGCGGGTGACGGCGATAAGTTCGTCGTAGAAGTCGCAGCACAGTTCGGTGAGCAGCGCGTCGAGGCTGTCGAAGTACCGGTAGAGGGCCGCCGGGGTCACCCCCACGTCGCGGGCGATCGCCCGCAGGGACACACCGCTGGGCCCCGACTCCTCCAACTGGGCCCTCGCGCTCGCCTTGATCTCGGCGATGGTCTCGGCGCGCATCCGCTCGCGACGGGTCGGGCCACCCGCGGTGTTCGAAGTCACTGCTCTCCTCAGACTACAACTTTGTTAACGGCGTTGACTCTACGAGGGGCGTTCATTAAAGTGAACACCGTTAGCTTTCTAATCAATGCTCACCATCTTACCGCCGGGTCGACGTCGGGCACCAGCGGTCACAGCCTCCAATCGAGGAAACCCAGAGGAGAGACTCATGTATTCCCTGCTAGGCCGCGCGGTGATCAAAGCGCGATGGTTCATCCTCGCCTGCGCCGCCGCGGTCTTCGCCATCGGTGCGACCTGGGGCGTCGGCGTCTTCGACGAGTTCACCGACGGCGGCTTCGTCTCCGATGACGCCCTGTCGGTGCAGGACGCCGAGGCCATCGAGGACGAGTTCGGCGCCACCGGCGCCGAGGTCGTGGTCCTGTACTCCTCCGACGACCTGACCGTGGACGACCCGGCCTTCGCCGACGCCGTGCGCGGCGCGGTGGCCGACATCGACGCGATCGAGAGCGTCGAGAGCGTCGTCTCCTACTTCGACACCGGGCTGCCCTCGTTCGTCTCCGAGGACGGCCACGCCACGTTCGCGGCGATCTCGCTGGCCGGGGCCTCCGACGAGGAGCGGGCCGACGCCTACGAGCTGATCGAGGACGACCTGCGCGCGGCCGGGGACACCGAGGGCCTGGACGTGCGGCTCGGCGGCGGCGCGGCGGTCTGGGCCGACCTCAACGAGCAGGTCCAGCACGACCTGGAGATCGCCGAGATGATCTCCCTGCCGATCCTGCTGCTCATCATGATCGTGGTCTTCGGGGCCCTCGTGGCCGCCTCGCTGCCGCTGCTCATCGGCGGTCTGTCGATCCTCGGCGGTTTCGCGATCACCCGCGTCATCACCGAGTTCACCGACGTCTCGGTGTTCGCCGCCAACGTCATCACCATCATCGGCCTGGGCATGTCCATCGACTACTCGCTGTTCGTGCTGCGCCGGTTCCGTGAAGAACTGGCCGCCGGTCGCGACAAGCGCGCCGCGGTGCTCAGCACCGTGGCCACCGCCGGGCGCACCGTCATGGTCTCGGGGCTCATCATCGTCCTGTCCATGGTCGGCCTGCTCCTGGTCGACGTGCCGTTCCTGCACGGCATCGCCTACGGCGTCATGTCCGCCGTCGGCGTCGCGATGCTCTCGGCCCTGGTGGTCCTGCCCGCGATCCTCTACCTGCTCGGCCACCGCGTCGACAAGGGGCGTCTCCCTTGGCGGCGCAACGCCGTCGCCAAGACCGACTCCGGGTTCTGGCACCGCGTCGCCTCCGGCGTCATGCGCCGCCCGGTGCTGGTCCTGCTGCCGGTGCTCGCCTTCATGGCGCTGCTGGCCAGCCCCGTGCTCGGGGTGCAGTTCGGCGGCGTGGACGAGCGCGACATGCCCGAGGACGCCGAGTCCCGCGTGGTCACCGAGACCATCGCCGCCGACTTCCCCGGCGGCGAGGAGGAGACCTTCAAGGTCATGGTCTTCGGCGGGGGACCCGAGGCCGCAGCCGAGGCGACCGAGGCGCTGCTGGCCCTCGACCGCGTCGACGACGTGCGCCCGGCCGCCGAGCCGACCGCAGACGCCGTGCTCCTGGACGTGCTCTACGACCTCGACCCGTTCAGCGCCGAGGCCCGCGAGCTCATCGAGGACGCCCGCGCGATCACCGTCCCGGGCGCCGACCTCTACATCACCGGCGGCGCCTCCGACCGGGTCGACATGCTCGACGCGATCGGCGACGGCCTGCCCTACATGCTCGGGTACATCGTCCTGGTGACCATGATCGTGCTGTTCCTCGCGTTCGGCTCGGTGCTGCTGCCGCTCAAGGCCGTCCTGATGAACGCCGTGTCCCTGGGCGCGGCCCTGGGCGTGATCGTGTGGATCTTCCAGGACGGCAACTTCTCCGACTTCCTCGGCTTCACGCCCTCGGGCTTCATCGACCCGTCGAACCTGCTGCTCATGATCGCGCTGCTGTTCGCGCTGGCCACCGACTACGAGGTATTCCTGCTCTCGCGGGTCCGCGAGGAATGGGACAAGGGCGCGGACAACCGCACCGCGGTGCTGCGCGGCATGCAGTCGACCGGGTCGATCATCACCGCCGCGGCGCTCATCCTCATCGTGGTGGTCGGGGCGTTCGCCTTCAGCGGCATCACCTTCATGAAGATGCTCGGCCTGGGGATGGCGATCGCGATCTTCCTGGACGCCACGGTGGTGCGGATGCTCCTGGTCCCGGCCACGATGCGCCTGCTGGGCCGCGCCAACTGGTGGGTGCCCGGGCCGCTCGCGAAGCTGTACTCCAAGTACGGCATCAAGGAGACCGACGACTCCGTTGAGCCCCTTGAGAAGCGGACCCCGATGAAGGTCTAGGCAACGATTCGCAAGGCCCGCCCGGCCCCGACCGGGCGGGCCTTCGTGCTGCCTCGCAGGTCGCGAGCCGATCGGTTACCGTCGTGGGATGTTCGTCGTGTCGACCGCCCAAATTCCATTCAAGAATTTAAGTGGAGCCATTGACATCCGGCAAGCGGTTGCATAACCTGGTGTGATCTAGGAGCCAACCCCCTCCGAAAGGTCCCGAAACCTTATGACCGACAACGATGTCGCTGTGGTGCGCCCGAGGCAGCGCCGCTCGGGCGCCCCTCCCGAGCCCGCTCGCCCCGCACCCTCACGGCGTCCCGCCAGGGACCGCCCGGGCGTCGGCAAGACCATCCGCTCGCGCGAACGCTGGGCCGCGCTGAGCTTCATGTCCCCGTGGCTGATCGGCCTCATGGTCATCACCATCGGGCCGATGGTCGCCTCGTTCTACCTGTCCTTCACCGACTACAGCCTCGGCTACGGCGAATGGATCGGCACCGAGAACTACGCGCGGATGCTCGACGACCCGCGCCTGGCCCAGTCGATCAAGGTCACCGCGATCTACACGTTCGTGTCGGTCCCGCTCCAGCTCGCCGCCGCGCTCCTGCTCGCGATCGTGCTCGACCGGGGCCTGCGGGGCATGTCGTTCTACCGCTCGGTGTTCTACCTGCCCTCGCTCTTGGGCGGCTCGGTGGCCATCGCCATCATGTGGCGGCAGGTCTTCGGCACCGAGGGCCTGGTCAACCAGGTCCTGGCGATCTTCGGCATCCAAGGCGAAGGCTGGGTCTCCCACCCCGACTACGCCCTGGGGACCCTGATCATCCTGCACGTGTGGACCTTCGGCTCCCCGATGATCATCTTCCTCGCGGGCCTGCGCCAGATCCCCGCGATGTACTACGAAGCGGCCAAAGTGGACGGTGCGGGGGTGATGCGCCGGTTCGTGAACGTGACGCTGCCGCTGTTGACCCCGATCATCTTCTTCAACCTGGTGCTCCAGATCATCAACTCGTTCCAGTCCTTCACCCAGGCGTTCATCGTCTCCAGCGGCAAGGGCGGCCCGGCCGACTCGACCCTGTTCCTCACGCTCTACCTCTACGACCAGGGCTTCACCAAGTTCAACATGGGCTACGCCTCGGCCATCGCCTGGCTGCTCCTGGCCATCATCGCGATCTTCACCGCGCTCAACTTCCTCATGTCGAAATTCTGGGTGTTCTATGGCGACAATGACTGAGACCAAGGCCCCGGCCCGCCGGGTCGAACGCGGCGGCGGCCCCCTGGGCCTGCGCAAGTTCGTGTTCCACCTGCTGCTCACCATCGCGGCGATGGTCATGATCTACCCGCTGCTGTGGATGCTCTCGGCCAGCTTCAAACCGCTCGACGAGATCTTCTCCGACCCCGGGCTCATCCCCACCACCTGGGAATGGGGCAACTACGCCGAGGGCTGGAACACCCTGCCCCACCCGTTCGAGAAGTACATCTTCAACTCGATGATCCTGGTGGCCGGGTCCATCATCGGCAACCTCGTGTCCTGCTCGATGGCCGCCTACGCCTTCGCCAGGCTCCGGTTCCCGTTGCGGGGCATGCTCTTCGCGATCATGCTCGGCACCATCATGCTGCCGATCCACGTCGTGATCATCCCGCAGTACATCCTGTTCAACAACCTCGGCTGGGTCGACACGTTCTGGCCGCTCATCGTCCCCAAACTCCTCGCCACCGACGCGTTCTTCGTGTTCCTCATGGTCCAGTTCATCCGCGGCCTGCCGCGCGAACTCGACGAGGCCGCCGCGATCGACGGCTGCGGCTACTGGGGCACCTACCTGCGCATCGTCATGCCGCTGTGCATGCCCGCGCTCGCGACGACCGCGATCTTCACGTTCATCTGGACCTGGAACGACTTCTACTCGCAGCTGATCTACCTGCGCGACGTCGACCTCCAGACCGTGCCCCTGGCTTTGAGGCTCTTCATGGACTCGACGGGCCAGACCTCTTGGGGTGCTCTGTTCGCGATGTCGATCGTCGCACTGGGCCCGATCTTCGGGTTCTTCCTCGTCGGCCAGCGGTACCTCGTCAGGGGCATCGCCACCACCGGCATCAAGTAACCACCCTCAACACGTCCCGAAAGGACGAAGACGATGAAGTCGAACAACCCCTCGGGCCTCTCCAGGAGAACGCTCGCCAAGGCCGGGATCTTCGGCGCCGCCGCCGCACCCCTGCTCGCCGCCTGCGGCGACGACAGCAACGAAGGCGACGGCGACCTGGACTTCTGGTGGTGGGGCTCGGAGCCGCGCCACGAGTACACCCAGCAGATCATCGACGCCTTCCTCGCGAAGAACGAGGGCATCACGATCAAGCCCAGCCCGGCGGACTTCTCCGGCTACTGGGACGCCCTCAACGTCTCGGTCTCGGGCAACAACACCCCCGACGTGATGCAGCAGGACGAGAAGTACCTGCGCGACTACGCCGACAAGAACGCGCTCCTGCCGCTCGAAGAGCTCGACATCGACCTCTCCGAGGTCGAGGAGTCGATCATCCAGTCCGGGCAGCTCGACGGCAAGACCTACGGCATCGCCACCGGCGTCAACGCCATCGCGCTCCTGGTCAACCCCGCCCTGGTCGAGGCCGCCGGCCTGACGATCCCCGACGACACCACCTGGACCTGGGCCGACTTCGTCCGCTTCACCTCCGACCTGTCCTCGGGCGGCGACGCGATCGGCAACTCCGGGGTCTCGTTCAACAACGAGTCCCTGTTCAACGTGTTCGCGCGCCAGAAGGGCGAGAGCCTCTACACCCCCGAAGGCGGACTCGGGTTCTCCGAGGCGACCATGACCGAGTGGTGGCAGATGGTGATCGAACTGCGCGACGCCGGCGCCACCCCCGCGGCCAGCAAGGTCGTGGAAGGCTATGCCGCCGGGCAGGACCAGGCCCCGCTGGCCACCGGCACCGGCGTCACCGAGTTCTACTGGACCAACCAGATCGGCGCGATCCAGTCCGTGCTCGACTCCGAGCTGCTCCTGCTGCGCGTCCCCGGCGAGTCCGAGGCCGCCCAGCCGGGCATGTTCCTCAAGTCGGCCATGTTCTGGTCGGTCGCCCGCACCACCTCCGACAAGGAGGCCGCGGGCAAGTTCGTGGACTTCCTGCTCAACAGCGACGAGTCCCTCGACCTCACCCTGGGCGACAAGGGCCTGCCCTCCAACCTCGCCCAGCGCGAGCGCATCCTCCCCAACCTCCCGGCCGACCAGCAGATCGGCGCCGACTTCATCGCCGCGATCACCCCCGGCCTGTCCGAGCCGCCGCCGGTCCCGCCGGTCGGCGCGGGCGCCGTCGGCGACATCATGCTCGGCCTCTACGAGTCCCTGCTGTTCGACCAGACCACCCCCGAAGAGACCGCCGCCCTGTTCATCGAGCAGGTCAGCGCCGAGATCGGATAGCCACACGAACCGGGTCACACCGAAGGGGGCGGGCCGCCCGGCCCGCCCCCGCTCCGCGTCCGACATGCGGGCGTGACGCATCTCGATTGCCGCCCCACCCGAACCGTCCGTATCATTGAGCGGATGACCAGCCAGTTCGTGCTCACGCTCTCGTGCCCCGACCGCCTCGGCATCGTGTACGCCGTCTCGGGTTTCCTCACCCGCCGCAACGCGAACATCGAGGACTCCCAGCAGTTCTCCGAGCACGGATCCGGCCGCTTCTTCATGCGCGTCGAGTTCAAAGCTGACGGCACCCGCGACGAGCTCGCCGTCGGCATCGCCGAGATCGCCCGCGAGTTCGACATGGACTGGCAGCTCCACGACCGCGCCGTCAAACCCCGCGTGCTCATCATGGCCTCCAAGCAGGGCCACTGCCTCAACGACCTGCTCTACCGCTTCCGCATTGGGGCCCTCCACGGCGAGGCCGCCGCCGTGGCCTCCAACCACCCCGACTGGGCCGACCTCGCCGCCTCCTCCGGGGTGCCCTTCCACCACCTGGCCGTCGGCCCCGACGGGCGGGCCGCCCAGGAGCAGCGCCTCCTCGACCTCATCGAAGCCGAGAACATCGACGTGGTGGTCCTGGCCCGGTACATGCAGATCCTCTCCTCTGAGTTCTGCGCCAAACTGCCCGGGCGCATCCTCAACATCCACCACTCGTTCCTGCCCAGCTTCAAAGGCGCCCGGCCCTACCACCAGGCCCACGCCCGCGGCGTCAAGCTCATCGGCGCGACCTGCCACTACGTCACCGCCGACCTCGACGAGGGCCCCATCATCGACCAGGAGGTCGCCCGCGTCGACCACGCGATGACCCCCGAGGACTTCGTGGCCGCCGGAAGGGACCTCGAATCCACCTGCCTGGCCCGCGGCCTGGCCGCCCACCTCGATCAGCGCATCCTCCTCAACGGCCAGTCCACCGTCGTTTTCCGCTAAGCGATAATGCTTCCCGTGAGCGACCAACGCGAGATCGTGCTGCTGGGATCCACCGGCTCCATCGGCACCCAGGCCATCGACATCGTCCGCGCCAATCCCGACCGGTTCCGCGTCGTCGGCGTCGGCGCGGGCGGCGCCAAGGCGGGTCTGCTCGCCGAGCAGGCCCTCGAACTCGGCGTCGAGGTGATCGCCGTGGCCGACGCCACCGCGCTCGAAGCCGTCCAGCGGGCCCTGTTCGCCGCCGCCAACGCCCGCGACTGGACCGGGGGTGGCTTCAAGATGCCGAAACTCCTGGCCGGACCCAAGGCCATGACCGAACTCGCCGCCTGGCCCTGCCACACCGTGCTCAACGGCATCAACGGCTCCATCGGCCTCGAACCGACCCTCGCCGCCCTCAAAGCCGGACGCCAAGTCGCCCTCGCCAACAAGGAGTCCCTCGTCGCCGGCGGCGCCCTCGTGCGCGAGGCCGCCGCGCCCGGCCAGATCGTGCCGGTCGACTCAGAGCATTCCGCGCTCGCCCAGTGCCTGCGCTCGGGCGAGCCCGAACGCGTCGCCAAACTCGTCGTCACCGCCTCCGGCGGTCCCTTCCGCGGCAAGACCCGCGACCAGCTCGCCGACGTCACCCTCGACCAGGCCCTGGCCCACCCCACCTGGGCCATGGGCCCGGTCGTCACCATCAACTCCGCGACCATGGTCAACAAGGCCCTCGAGGTGATCGAGGCCCACGAGCTGTTCGACCTGCCCTACGAGCGGATCGAGGTCGTCGTCCACCCCCAGTCGGTGATCCACTCCATGGTCGAGTTCACCGACGGCTCCACCATCGCCCAGGCCTCCCCGCCCGACATGCGCCTGCCCATCGGCCACGCCCTCGCCTGGCCCGACCGCCTCCCCGGATCGGCCCGCCCCGTCGACTGGACCCAGGCCGCCGACTGGCACTTCGAACCGCTCGACGAGACCGCCTTCCCCGCCGTGGCCCTCGCCAAGGCCGCCGGACGCGGCGGCGGCCTCCTCCCGGCGATCTACAACGCCGCCAACGAAGAGGCCGTGGCCGCCTTCCGCGACGGCCGCCTCCCCTTCCTGGGCATCGTCGACACCCTCGAAGCGGTCCTGGCCGCCGCCCCCGCCGACCTCTCGGGGCAGGCCGGGCGGCCCGGAAGTGTCGCAGACGTGATCGAGGCCGAGAACTGGGCGCGGTCGAGCGCCCGGCGGCTAATCTTGGACGCGTCCGAGCGTTAGAAGGAGTCCGACTTTGCTCGCCTACATCTCCGGGATCGTCCTGTTCGCGCTGGCGATCCTCATCTCCGTGAGCCTTCACGAGTTCGGGCACATGCTCACCGCGAAGGCCTTCGGAATGAAGGTCACCCGGTACTTCGTGGGCTTCGGGCCCACGCTGTGGTCCTTCCGCAAAGGCGAGACCGAGTACGGCGTCAAAGGCGTCCCCCTCGGCGGGTTCGTCAAGATCACCGGCATGACCCCCCTCGAAGAAGAGGAGGAAGAGGTCTCCGAGGCCGATAAGAAGCGCGTGTTCTGGCGCAAGCCGCTGTGGCAGCGCACGGTCGTGCTCGCGGCCGGGTCGGCCACCCACTTCCTCCTCGGGTTCGTGGCGCTGTGGATCCTCGTCTCGTTCGTGGGCGTGACCGCCAACCCGGCCTACGCCGAGGCGCAGGCCGACTCCGAGGCGCGCTCGCGCGTCACCGTGGCCCCGTGCGTGGTCGCCACCGAGACCGCCGCGGTCCAAGGCGACTGCGAGGAAGGCCAGACCGAGGGCCCGGCCTGGGCCGCGGGCATCGAGGACGGCGACGCGATCACCTCGGTGGCCGGGACCGCCGTCACCGACTGGGACTCGCTGCTGGAGGCCGTCTCCGACCTGACCCCCGGCGAGGAGGTCACCGTCGGCTTCGACCGCGACGGCACCGAGCAGACCGTCGAGCTCACCCCGTACGGGGCCGTGGCCGAGACCGAGGACGGCGGCACCGAGACCGTGGCGCGCCTCGGCGTGTGGGTCTACGTCGACCCGTCCATCGAACCCGCCCTCGCGGTGGGCCCGATCGACGGCGTGGGCGAGACCGTCTCCTTCTCCGCCGACATGTTCAAGGAGACCTTCATCGCACTCGGCAAGCTCCCCTCGAAGATCCCGCCGCTGTGGGACTCGATCTGGGGCGCCGAGCGGGGCGACGACACCCCGGTGAGCGTCGTGGGCGCCTCGCGCCTGGGCGGCGAGATGGTCCAGTACGAGCAGTGGGCGATGTTCTTCATGCTGCTGGTGGTCCTGAACTACTTCATCGGCGTGTTCAACCTGCTCCCGCTGCTGCCGATGGACGGCGGGCACATCGCGATCGCCTGGTACGAGAAGTTCCGCTCCTGGGTCGCCTCCAAGCGCGGCAAGCCCGACCCGGGGCGTGTCGACTACTTGAAGCTCATGCCGCTGACCTACGCTGTCATCGTCCTCCTAGGCGGCTTCATGCTCCTGACGATCACCGCCGACATCGTCAATCCCATCACCATCTTCAACTGATTCGCGAATCCGGGTGAAAACTAGTCCCATGACCGCTGTGAACCTCGGTATCCCCACCAAGCGACACGAGCACGAGATCGAGCCGCTCGCCCCGCGCCGCCAGACCCGGCAGCTGAACGTCGGCGGCGTGCTCGTCGGCGGCGGCGCGCCCGTCTCCGTCCAGTCGATGACCACCACCCGCACCTCCGACATCGGCGCCACGCTCCAGCAGATCGCCGAGCTCACGGCCACCGGCTGCCAGATCGTGCGCGTGGCGTGTCCCACCCAGGACGACGCCGACGCTCTGAAGGTCATCGCGAAGCAGTCGCAGATCCCGGTCATCGCCGACATCCACTTCCAACCCAAGTACGTGTTCGCCGCGATCGACGCCGGGTGCGCGGCGGTCCGCGTGAACCCGGGCAACATCAAGCAGTTCGACGACCGGGTGGGCGAGATCGCCAAGGCCGCCAAGGCCGCCGGGACCCCGATCCGCATCGGCGTCAACGCGGGTTCGCTCGACAAGCGCCTGCTCCAGAAGTACGGCAAGGCCACCCCCGAGGCGCTGGTCGAGTCCGCGCTGTGGGAGGCCTCGCTGTTCGAGGAGCACGACTTCCGCGACATCAAGATCTCGGTCAAGCACAACGACCCGGTGGTCATGATCAAGGCCTACCGGCAGCTGTCGCAGCAGTGCGACTACCCGCTGCACCTCGGCGTCACCGAGGCCGGGCCCGCCTTCCAGGGCACCATCAAGTCCGCCGCGGCCTTCGGGGCGCTGCTCGCCGAGGGCATCGGCGACACCATCCGCGTCTCCCTCTCGGCCCCGCCGGTCGAGGAGGTCAAGGTCGGCAACCAGATCCTGGAGTCCCTGGGCCTGCGCGAGCGGGGCCTGGAGATCGTCTCGTGTCCTTCGTGCGGCCGGGCCCAGGTGGACGTGTACACGCTGGCCGAGCAGGTCACCGCCGGGCTCGAAGGCCTGCCGGTGCCGCTGCGCGTGGCCGTCATGGGCTGCGTCGTCAACGGCCCCGGGGAGGCCCGCGAGGCCGACCTCGGCGTGGCCTCGGGCAACGGCAAGGGCCAGATCTTCGTCAAGGGCGAGGTCATCCGCACCGTGCCCGAGTCGCAGATCGTGGAGACCCTCATCGAGGAGGCCGTGCGCCTCGCCGAGGAGATGGGCGCCGAGCTGCCTGAGGAGCTCCAGGGGCTCACCGGCCCGGTCGTCCAGGTCCACTAGTGTCGGATCGCCGACTTCCCGTCGGCGCTCACTTCCCTTAGGCTGGAACGCAATGCCAGCTGAGCGACCCCTGGCAGCCCATTGAAACGGACATAGCGCGCTTCTTGTGTGAAATTCCACTTCGGTGACTCGGGGGATTCCGCCTGCCCGCCGGGCGGGGCCGCGCATAATGACATTCGTGTCCAGTTAGGCCCGCGCCAGCCGAATGAGGGAGCCACCGGCATGGGGAAGTTCGAACGTCAGATATCCGAGGGTGTCACCAAGTACTACTGGTACCCCGGCGAGAAGGTCGACTGGATCCGGGGCGTGCTGACGATCCTCGGCGGCGGCCTGCTCTTCGCGCTCATTCTCGTCGTCACCAAGAACAGTCTCCTCGCGGCGGTCGTCGCCGGGACCGCCGTGCAGGCGGTCGTGGGGGCGTATCTGGGGCGGCGGGACGCGGCAGGGCTCTCGGAGTTCCACGACCCGGCCACCGAGCGGCGCGAGGCGGTCATGGACGGCACCCGCGCGGCCTGGCGCGGCACGCTCCAGGGCCTGCTGTGCGCCGGTTCGGCGATCTTGGTGATCAACATGCCGCATTCGGGGTTCCTCGCCGACTGGGTGCTGCCGTTCGTGCCCTCGATCATCGGCGCGATCGCCCACTCCGGCGGGATGCTGTGGGAGCGCCTGGCCCAGGAGGTCACCGCCGAGAACCAGATGGTGGCCGCCGCCGAGGGCGAGCCCGAGGCGCCGACCAAGGCCCTCGAAGCGGCCTGAGACGCCACGACACGGCCCGCGCATCGAATGCGCGGGCCGTCGTGCTGCCTTGGGGGAGTGGTGAGCCGACGCGGGGCGGCTGCACGCCGCATGGGTTGGACAGGCGGGGCGCTCGACCGCGGGAGGTGTCGTACACCGCGGCCCGGTCGCAGCCGGGTCGCGGACTTCCGCGGGAGCGGCGCCCCGCGTCGGCTCGGCAGGAGGGCCTGCGCGGGTCCGGCCTGCCTGGTCGGCTCGCCGGTGCACTCAGAATGTCGGGTGCCGAGCCGAAACGCAAGAGGTTTTCCCTTCCGCTGCGGGGCTATTTCGGCGTCGTCTCGGTAACGGAGTCACAGCGGCCCCGCAGGTCCCGAGGGCCTTGGCTTTAGGCTGTGCCAATGAGTTCCCGTCCCGCGCTGCGCCCTGGCCGGCAGAGTCCGCGCCGAAGCGTCCCCGAGTCCATCGCCCGCCCCGAATACGTCGGGAAGCCCGCGCCGCAGCCGTTCACCGGCTCCGACGTGCAGGACGCCGAGACGATCGAGCTGATGCGCACGGCCGGGCGCATCGCCGCCGACGCCCTCGTGGAGGCCGGGAAGGCCGCCGTGCCCGGCACCACCACCGACGAGATCGACCGGATCGTGCACGAGTACCTGTGCGACCTGGGGGCCTACCCCTCGACGCTCGGCTACCGCGGCTTCCCCAAGTCCTGCTGCACCTCGCTCAACGAGGTCATCTGCCACGGCATCCCCGACTCGACGGTGATCGAGGACGGCGACATCGTCAACGTCGACATCACCGCATTCATCGGCGGCGTCCACGGCGACTGCAACGCCACCTTCCTGGCCGGAGACGTCGCCCCCGAGGTCCGCGACCTCGTCGAGCGCACCTGGAAGGCCACGTGGCGCGGCATCAAGGCCGTCAAGCCCGGCCGCCAGCTCAACGTGGTCGGCAAGGTCATCGAGGCCTACGCCTCGCGCTTCGGCTACGGCGTGGTCCGCCAGTTCACCGGCCACGGCATCGGCACCGCGTTCCACTCCGGGCTCTACGTCCCCCACTACGACAACCCGGGCCTGGACCGGACCATCGAGACCGGCATGACCTTCACGATCGAGCCGATGATCAACCTCGGCACCGCCGCGCACGAGATGTGGGACGACACCTGGACGGCCGTCACCGCCGACCGCAAATGGACCGCCCAGTTCGAGCACACGCTCCTGGTTACCGACGACGGCTTCGAGATCCTCACCCTGCCCACCTCCGGCCCCCCGGCCGGAACCCCAGAAGGCCAGGCTTAAACGAAAAGGACCCGTCGGCGCACTGCGCCGACGGGTCCGGGTTTCCTCCGGTTACGTCAGTCGCCGCTCACTGGGGAGCCGCGCCTTGGTGAACACCAGCGCCCCGACTGCCGCCAGGATCGGCACCGCCAAGAGCATGATCCCGAAGTTCGCCCACGGCAGTTCCCAGCCGTACAGCGTCTCGAACGGGTACTGGTTCTGGAGCGGCCGGTTGAGCGCCGCCTGGATCAGCGCGTAGCCGATGAGCCCGGCTATCGTCCCCAGGAGGGTACCGAACAGCGCGATCATCGTGGTCTGCCACATCGCGAACCGCTTGCGCAGCCCCGGTGCGGCGCCGACCGCGCCGAGCGTGGTCATCTCCTGGCGCTGCTCGGCGATGATCAGGCCGGTCGAGACCGCCGTCGAACCCAGCGTGATCGCGGCGCACAGCGCGGCCACGGCCAGCATGATGTACAGCGAACTTCGATCGGTGTAGTCGGCACGCTCGAACCGGGCCTCGATGGAGCCGTTCACCAGTTTGGGGCTGAGATCGGACGCGATGCTCTCGACCAGCGCCCCGTCGACGGCCGTGGAGGTCTCCACCACGTACCGCTGGATCCAGTGCGAGGGGGTCATACCCAGCTCCTCGGCGGCACCGGGGCTCAAGAACACCCCCGCGTAGCCCAGGCGGTCCCGGTCCACGCTCATCGCGGGCAGGGTGGTCGTGAACGTCGCGGCCGCCTCGCCGTCGCTGTTCATGTCCCAGATCTCGGTCAGGAACTCGACCTGGCCCGAGTCGTCGATCGCCCAGGAGTCGGACACGATCACGCCGCCTTCGTCGAGCACCGCCATCGCCTCGTCGAGCTTCTCGCCCTTCAACCCGGTATAGAGCTCCACGACCCTCGGGTCGTCCGAGGTCGGCACCTCGTAGAGACCCCAGCCGCTGTTGGCGGAGGTCTCGTCGCAGCGCGGGTCCTCCCGTGCCGCCTCGACGGCTGCTCTGACCTCGTCCTCGTTGGTGGTCTCGATCTGCCAGTACGAGCACTCGTTGGCCTCGGGCCGGACCAGCGTGTAGTTGCAGTAGGCCTGCAAGGGGTCGTCGATGCCCTCGACGCCCGCGGCGCAGTCGAAGCCCACATCGGAGAGGGAGACCGGGATGAGCTCCACGTCGCTCAAGTGCTTGCGCAGCTTGGCCTCGGCCTCGGCCGCTCCGGCGTCGTAGTCGGCCTCCTCGACGACCTTGCCGTCCTCGTCGATGTCGACAAAGGAGTACAGGTCCAACGTCGTGGTGCCTTCGGGCAGCGCACGGTCCTGGTTGCTCTCGTTGCGCACGTTGTCGGCGGTGACGACCAGCGTGAACGCCATCCCGCCCGCCACCACGCCGAGCACGGCCGCGATCGCCGGGGCCGCCGAACCGCGGTTGCGGCCCGCCTCCCGCAGCGCCATCCGCGGCGCCAGCGGCATCCAGCGGCCGAGCCTCGCGGCCGCCGCCAGCAGCGCGGGCGTACACGCGACCAGGCCCAGTTGCAGCAACACGATCGCGGCTGCCATGAGCGGCAGGCTCCACAGCGTGATGCCCCCGAAGCCCGAAGCCATACCGGCTCCGACCATCACCAGTCCCAGCACCAGCCAGCGCTTGGAGCCCTTGCGACCGGGCGTGCGGCCCATGAGCGCCGCGACCACGTTGACGCGGGAGGCGCTGATGGCCGCCGCGAGCGCCGACAGCAGGCCTGTCGCGATGGCCACGACCACCAGGGACGCCTGGAGCCACGGCAGCACCTCCAGGGAGGGCGTGCGCTGCCCGATGATCTGTTCGAGCAGGGGCCTGCCGATCGCGACGGTCGCGATGCCGATCGTGACCGCGGCGATCGCCGCGAGCAGGCCGAACAGCACGCCGCCGGCGAGGACGGTGTTGCGGATCTGCGACGGGGTGGCCCCGCTGGCGCTCATGAGGGCGAACTCGCGGGTGCGGCGCTTGGCGCTGATCGCGAACGCCGGCCCGGCCAGGAGGATGACCTCCATCAGGATGACCACGACGAGCAGGCCGTAGATCATGAGCGACCACTCGTCGACCATGTACGACTCCTGCACCGCCACGCCCGAAGGCGGGAGGTCCAGCAGCGAGCCGGCCCACACGGTCATGCCCAGCTCGTTGAGCTTGAGCGCGTCCTCGTGCGTCAGCTCCTCGGGCGTGTCGACCAGCCAGCCGTTCGCGTTGTCGGGGAACATCGGTCCGATAGCGAAGTGGCCGTTGATGTTCCAGGGGATCTCCACGATCCCGGTGACCTCGAAGTCCTGATTGCCGGTGGTCTCGAGCGAGTCGCCCACCCCGACCTCCAGGTAGGACGCGGCGTCCTCGCTGAGGACCACTTCGCCCCTGCCCGGCGCGCCGCCTTCGAGGTATTCGAGGCCGGAGTCCTCATAGATCGGGTCGGACAGGTCGTACCCGTAGCCTTCGATCGTGCCGATCCCGTTCGGGGTCTGGACCCCGATCTCCTCGGTGGACCAGCCCATCGCGTCGTAGGGCGCGATCCACGACCCGAGCGGCAGGGCCGCGAGGATCTGGGTCTTGGACGGCACGATGTCGGACATGTCCTCGTACCCGCCGGAGTTGACCGGCTCGGCCCAGGGGTTGCGTTCGTCCCACGAGTGCTGCACGATCGCGCCGCCCATGTAGGCCGGTTCGATGTACGCGTCGGTCTCGCCCAGGTACAGCTCGGCGTCCTGCTCAGGCGACAGCACCGCCGTGTCGTACGCGCTGGCCCCGATGGCCACGCCGAGCAGCGGCAGGCCGAGCAGCACGATCGACAGGACCGACCGGCCCTTGTAGCGCAGGGCCTCGCGCCTGGCGATCCGGTACGCCAGTCGGGTGCTCGCCAACATCATTCGGCCCCTTCGAGGAGCGTCGTCGCGTCGGCCAGCGGCGCGGACGAGTCCACGACCCGCCCGTCGCGCAGGAACACCACCCGGTCGGCCCAGCCCGCGTGCCGGGCGTCGTGGGTGACCAGCAGGCCCGCCGCGCCCGCGTCGCAGCGGCGGCGCAGGAGCTTGAGGACCTCTTCGCCGGTGTTGGAGTCGAGCGCGCCGGTCGGCTCGTCGGCGAGCACGAGCCGCCGCTCCCCGATGAGCGCCCGCGCGATCGCGACGCGCTGCGCCTGCCCGCCGGAGATCTCGTCGGGGAAGCGGTCGCCCTGCTTCGCGTCGAGCCCGACCTCTTCGAGCGCGGCCATGGCCACTTTGCGGGCCTTCCCGGCCGACATGCCGTCCAGTTCCAAGGGCAGTGAGGCGTTCTCGGCCGCGGTCAGGCTCGGCACCAGGTTGTAGTCCTGGAACACGTAGCCGATGCTGCGCCGCCGCAGCCCGGCGAGCTTCTTCTTGTTGAGCGAGGCGAGGACGGTGCCCTCGACCAGGACCTCGCCGGAATTGGGGGCGTCGAGGCCCCCGGCGAGGTTGAGCAGGGTGGACTTGCCGGAGCCGGACGGGCCCATGATGGCCACGAGCTCACCGGCCTTCACGGTCAGGTCGGCGTCGATCAAGGCGTGCACGGCGTTCTCGCCGAGGCCGTGGACACGGCTCACGCCCCGGAGGTGCAGGACGGTCATCAGGGGGGGCTACCGCTTCTCTTCGAAGGTGTCGTCGGAGGCCAGGACGAACGCCTGGCCCACGCTGTCGGTCTCGGGTCCGGGCTGGGGGAGCGGGACTTTCGGCTCCCGGGCGGCGCGCGCCACCACGGCCTCGGTGTGGTCGAGCCAGCGGATCTCGGCCTCGGCGCGGAAGATCATCGACTCCAGGACCAGCCGCCAGGCCAGTTCGGCGCGCTCCTCGGCGGCCTTGAGCCGGGTGAACTCCTGGAGCAGGCGCAGGGTGGCCGACCTCTGGCGCTGGATGACGTCGGCGACGTCGACGCCGGGCGTGGTGACCGCGAGCGCGAGCTTGATCGTGAGTTCGTCCCTGGGGCGGTCGGCGGCCTGCACGGGGGAGGCGAACCAGCCGGCGAGCTGGCGGCGGCCGGGCTCGGTGATCCGGTAGGGCCGCTGGCCGGATTCGTTCTCGGGCAGGGCCTCGACGAGGTCGTCGCGTTCGAGGCGGTTGAGGGTGGTGTAGACCTGGCCGATGTTGAGCGGCCAGGTGTTGCCGGTGGCGCTCTCGAAGGCGGCTCGGAGCTGGTATCCGTAGGCCGGTCCGCGTTCGAGCAGTGCCAGGAGGCTGTGTTTGACACTCATGTGCAACCTCGTATCGCTGGTGAAAGTTATTTCAGATACCGAGTATGGCATAGCTGGTATGCAGGCTGCGAGCGCGGGGCATGACGAATCGGCGACAACCGGGTGAAGCCGCCGCCGATCCTTCGAGAACGCCTCTTATTCCGGGCGGCCCGGCCACGGGTCGGCCGCGGCCGACCCGATCGCGATCCTCCAGCGGGCCAAGGCCACCGCGGCGTCGATGTACATGTCCAGGCACAGTTCCCGGACCTCGGGCTCGGAGCCCAGGCCCGCCCGCCACACGGTCGTGACGTTCGCCTCGACCTCCAGCAGCAGCTGCTGCGCTCCCTCGGCGTCGGTGAGCGGCTCGAAGTCGTACCCGGCCAGGGCCGGGGGCGCGTCGAGCCCGTTCGCGTCGTAGTAGTCCAGCAGAGCGTCCCTGCGCGAGCGATGCTCGGCCTCAAGGGACTCGGCCACCCAGCGCGGATCGCCGTCCAGGTGCACGGTGGCCGCGCCGTAGGCGTAGATCGCCGCGTACTCGGCCGCCAGGCCGTCGTCGGTCGCCGTCATGCCAGCACCGCCGCGTGGGCCGCGCGGGAGGCGGCCAGTTCGCCGAACAGGACCGCGTACTTCGTGCCGGTCTTCAGGCACGCCTCGGCGGCCTCGGCGCTGCCGGTCCGCTCGGCCTCGGCCAGGGCCGTGGCGTCGGCGGGCAGCGCCGCCTCGACCTCGCCGACCTTGCCCGGCCGCAGCAGTCGCTCCAACGTGGACACGTGGGCGAGGTGGTCCTGGGCGATGTCGCTGTAGCCCAAGGCCTCGGCGCCCTGAGCCAGGGCGCGGGCGGTGTGGAGCGCGGCGGTCAGGTCCGCGTCGGAGATGATGATCTGCGCCTTCTCCCGGGTGCAACCGGCGGCCGCGAGTACGGCCGCCCCGACCAGGAGTCCGCGTCGGGTCGTGAACACGCACCCAGTTTCCCAGGCTGTCCTTTCCTTTCGGCCCCCGGGCGGTTAATCTCGGCGGATCAGGCAACGGGAGGGGTATTGCGCATGGGTGCTGAACGGCAGGCCGAGGTCGAGGCGATCCTGGCTCCGGCCATCGGGGACGCCGGTTACGACCTCGAAGGACTCCAGGTCACCAAGGCCGGACGGCGGCTGCTGGTGCGGGTTCTGGTCGACAAGGACGGCGGGATCAGCCTCGACGACGTGGCCGTGGTCTCCAAGGCGTGCTCGCGCGCTCTGGACGAGGCCGAGGCCACCGGGGGCCCCTTCGCCGACGCCGCCTACACCCTGGAGGTCTCCTCTCCCGGCGTCGACCGTCCGCTGACCGAGCCTCGGCACTGGCGGCGTAATATTGGGCGCTTGGTAGCCGTGCAGATCGGGGAGGAGCCCGTCACCGGGCGTGTCACGGCCGCCAGCGAGCGGGGGATCGAACTAGAGGCCGACGGCGTGCGCCGTTCGGCCGCCTATGCCGAGCTGGGGCCCGGCAAGGTGCAGATCGAGCTGAGATGAGCGCCCGGCGGGCGCCGCGGCTCGCACGCCTTGAACGGCCGCGGTGAGGACAACTCAAAAGACTTAAGGAGAACGGGTGCATATCGACCTGGCCGCGCTGCGGTCGCTTGAACGCGAGCGCGACATCCCTTTCGAGACCATCCTCGGCGCCATCGAATCGGCGCTGCTGACCGCCTACAAGCACACCCCCGGGGCCGATGAGCGCGCGCGCGTGGTCGTCAACCGCGACAACGGCATCGCCAACGTCCTGGTACCGGTCTTGAACGAAGAGGAAGAAGTAGTCTCCGAGCGGGACGACACCCCCGAGGGCTTCGGCCGCATCGCCGCCCAGACCGCCAAGCAGGTCATCCTCCAGCGCCTGCGCGAGGCCGCCGACGAGGTCAACTACGGCGAGTACTCCGGCAAGGAGGGCGACATCGTCACCGGCGTCGTCCAGGCCCACGGCGAACGCAACGAACGCGGCATCATCACCGTCGACCTCGGTAAGATCGAAGCCACCCTGCCCCTCAACGAGCAGGTCCCCGGCGAGAACTACGAACACGGCAAGCGACTGCGCGCCATCGTCATCCAAGTCAACCGCACCGCCCGCGGCCCCCAGATCACCCTCTCGCGCACCCACCCGGCCCTGGTCAAGAAGCTCTTCGCGTTCGAGGTCCCCGAGATCGACGAAGGCGCCGTGGAGATCCCAGCGATCGCACGTGAGGCCGGTCACCGTTCCAAGATCGCGGTGCGCGCCACAACCAAGGACGTCAACGCCAAGGGCGCGTGCATCGGCCCGATGGGCTCACGCGTGCGCGCGGTCATGAGCGAGCTCGGCGGCGAGAAGATCGACATCGTCGACTGGGACGCCGACCCGGCCCGCTTCGTGGCCAACGCCCTGTCCCCGGCGAAGACCCTGTCAGTGCGGGTCGTCGACGAGGCCACCCGCTCCACCGAGGTCGTGGTCCCCGACTACCAGTTGTCGCTGGCGATCGGCCGCGAGGGCCAGAACGCGCGCCTGGCCGCGCGCCTGACCGGGTGGCGCATCGACATCAAGTCCGACGCGCACGTCTCCGGCGGCGCGAAGGAGGAGACCGGCCCGGCCGGTGGCGCTCGCCGATCCGGGAGGTAGACTGAACATCGGATCGCAACGTGACGCAGCGGTCGTCCGCACCTGTGTGGGCTGCCGCCGGCGCGCATCGGCTTCCGAGCTGCTGCGCGTCATCGTTCAACGCTCTGAGGGTTCCCAGAACCTGCTGGTTCCGGACCCGAAGCGCCGCCTCAGCGGACGCGGAGCCCATGTGCACCACGACACGAACTGCCTTGAACAGGCAGTTCGTAAGCGTGCGTTCGCCCGGGCGCTCAGGATAGAAGGACCCGTGGACGTCGCCGCGGTGCGAGCCCTTGTCGAGTCGGAGTCGGCCGAGAGGCCGACTCCCGCACACGCAAAGTAGGTATGGACCGAATGAAGACCACGCGATGAAGTTCTCCCGATGAACTGGTTGCTAGTGGAAAGCTGAGGTCGGCGGGCGCTGCCCGTACGACCTCGAATGTGAGGAGTGCAGTGGCAGCAAAGCCCCGCGTACATGAACTTGCCAAGGAACTGGGCACGACGAGCAAGGAACTGCTCGCCAAGCTCGGCAACATGGGCGAGTTCGTGAAGTCAGCGTCGAGCACGGTCGAAGCGCCGGTGGCGCGTCGGCTGCGGCAGGAATACGCCGACGGACAGGGCGCCCCGGCAGCGTCGGCCGGGAACACCGAGTCCCCGACGCCCGAGCCCCAGAAGGCGGCGGCCCCCAAGGGTCCGCGCCCGGCGGCTCCCAGCCCGTCCAAGATCATGCAGGCCAAGGTCGACGCCAAGGACGCCAAGTCCGAGGCGAAGGCCGAGGCCGTGGCCAAGAAGGCCGCGAAGAAGGCCGCCCCGAAGCCGGGTGCGGCAGGACCGAAGCCGGGCCCCAAGCCCGGCCCCGTCCAGACCCAGCCCGAGCCGAAGCCGGCCAGCGCCCGAGACATCGAGGTCGCCGCCGAGCAGAAGCGCGCCGAGGAGCTGCTCAAGCGTCAGCAGGAGCAGGCCGAGGCCGCGCGCGTCGCCGCGGCGGCGCCGAAGCCGGGCCCCAAGCCCGCTCCGGCCGCCCGTCCCGGCGGCCCCAAGCCCGGGCCCAAGAACCCGTTCGGCGTTGGCGGCGGCACCGGTGCGAAGCCGCGCCCGGCCGCCCCTGAGGGCGGCGGCGACCGCCCCGGCGGTCCCCGTCCCAGCCCGCGCATGATGCCCCCGCGGCCGAACCCGGGCATGATGCCCGGTCGTCCGGCCGGCGGCGGTCGTGACGGCGGCGGTCCCCGCGGGGCCCGCGGCGGCGGTCGCGGCGGCCCCGGCGGCGGCGGTCGTCCCGGTGGCGGCGGTGGCCGTCCCGGTGCGGGCGGCGGTGGCAACTACCGCGGCACGTTCGGCGGCTCCGGCGGAGGCGCGGGCGGCGCCGGCGGTTCCGGTCCTTCGACCGGCGCACCGGCTCCGTACCGTGGCGGCGGCGGTCGCGCGGGCGGCGGCGGCAAGGCGCGCGGCGGCGGTGCCGCGGGCGCGTTCGGCCGCGGCGGCCCCCGAGGCAAGAGCCGCAAGTCGCGTCGTCAGCGGCGCCAGGAGTTCGACAACCTCGCAGCGCCGAGGATGCAGTCGGGCGCGCCCCGAGGCAACGGCGAGACCATTCGCCTCGCCCGCGGCGCGTCGCTCTCGGACTTCGCCGACAAGATCGGCACCCTGCCGGGGACCCTCGTGCAGGAGCTGTTCGGCCTCGGCGAGATGGTGACGGCCACGCAGTCGGTCTCGGAGGACACCTTCGAGCTGCTCGGCGCCCACCTCGACTGGGACATCAAGATCGTGTCCCCCGAGGAAGAGGACCGCGAGCTGCTCTCGCAGTTCGGCATCGACCTCGACGAGGAGGACAAGGACACCTACGTGTCGCGTCCCCCGGTCGTCACGGTCATGGGCCACGTCGACCACGGTAAGACGAAGCTCCTGGACGCGATCCGCCACACCAACGTCGTGGCGGGCGAAGCGGGCGGCATCACCCAGCACATCGGCGCCTACCAGGTGCACGTCGAGCACGAGGGCGAAGACCGCGCGATCACCTTCATCGACACCCCGGGCCACGAGGCGTTCACCGCCATGCGCGCCCGCGGTGCGAACGTGACCGACATCGTGGTGCTCGTGGTCGCGGCCGACGACGGCGTCATGCCGCAGACGGTCGAGGCCCTCAACCACGCCAGCGCCGCCGGCGCCCCGGTCGTGGTGGCGGTCAACAAGACCGACCTTCCCGACGCCAACCCGGGCAAGGTCCGCCAGCAGCTGACCGAGTACGGCCTGGTCGCCGAGGAGTACGGCGGGCAGACCATGTTCGTCGACGTGGCCGCCAAGCCGCGCATCGGCATCGCCGAGCTGCTCGAAGCGGTCCTCCTGACCGCCGACGCCTCGCTCGAACTGGAGGCCTCGGCCACCGGGAACGCGCAGGGCATCGCGATCGAGGCGCACCTCGACAAGGGCCGCGGCCCGGTCGCGAGCGTCCTGGTCCAGAAGGGGACGCTGCGCGTCGGCGACTCGATCGTGGCGGGCGGGGCCCACGGCCGCGTCCGGGCGATGCACGACGCCGACGGCCACCGCGTCACCGAGGCGACCCCGTCGTTCCCGGTGCAGGTGCAGGGTCTGTCCTCGGTCCCGATGGCGGGGGACGTGTTCCTCGCCGCCGACGACGACCGCATGGTCCGCCAGATCGCCGAGCAGCGGCAGGCTCGCCGCCGCGCGGCGCAGCAGGCGTCCCGCGTCTCGCGCACCACGCTCGAGAACCTCATGGACAAGATCGCCGAAGGCGAGCGCACCACGCTCTCGCTCATCATCAAGGGTGACGGCGCCGGTTCGGTCGAGGCCCTCGAAGAGGCGCTGGTCGCGCTGGAGATCCCGGAGGAAGTGCAGCTCCAGGTCATCCACCGCGGGGTCGGTCCGATCACCGAGTCGGACGTCAACCTCGCCGCGGCCGGCGACGGCGAGTCGGCGACGATCATCGCCTTCAACGTTCGGGCCGAGGGTCGCGTGCGCGACATGGCCGAGCGCGAAGGCGTGGACGTCCGGTACTACACCGTCATCTACCAGGCGATCGAGGAGATCGAGACCGCGCTCAAGGGCATGCTCAAGCCCGAGTACGAGGAAGCGGCCCTCGGCACCGCCGAGATCCGCGAGGTCTTCCGGTCCTCGAAGTTCGGCAACATCGCCGGTGCGCTGGTCACCAGCGGCTCCATCAAGCGCAACGCGAAGGTGCGGCTCATGCGCGACGGCAACGTCGTCATCGAGACCACCATCTCCACGCTGCGCCGGTTCAAGGACGACGCGACCGAGGTCCGCGAGGGCTTCGAGTGCGGTTTCACCTTGAAGAACTACAACAACATCGAAGAGGGCGACGTCATCGAAGCCTTCGAGATGCGCGAGAAGCCGCGCGACTAAGTGCGTCTGCTCGAAGCTGAGGCCGCAGCGCGGCTCGGCGAGGCCCTCCGGGGCTTCGACCGGGCCGCGCTGCGGCGCGTCTACGGCCCCGATGCCGTGGACGCCGCCGACCGGGGCGACTACCGGGCGCTGCTGGCGCAGTGCGGGGACGACCGGCTCGGGGTGTGGACCCGACTGTTCGTGATCGGCGTCGAGGTCGCCACCGAGGCGGCCGAGGCCGCTTTGGCGCCGTTCACCGTGGGCGAGGCGATCCGCTGCGGCCTGCTGGTCTCCGGCGGGTACGAGGTGATCGCGGGCTGGGGCGCCCAGTTCGAGGGCGGGCGGGTCCTGTTCTCCGACCAGCGGCCGAACACGACCGGTGGGCGTTCGCGCCAGCACGTGCTCGGCGTGGGCGGGGCCTCCAGGCTCCTCCTCGACCTCACGCCGCGAGAGGGGGTCCAGAGCGCGCTCGACGTGGGCACCGGGTGCGGTGTCCAGGCGCTCGCTTTGAACGCGGGCACTGTCACCGCGACCGATCTGAGTGAACGCGCTTTGGCGTTCGCGGCGTTGAACGCTCAAGTGGGCGGCACCGAACTCGAACTGTTGCAAGGGGACCTGCTCGCGCCCGTAGAGGGCCGCCGGTTCGACCTGGTGGTCGCGAACCCGCCGTTCGTGATCGCCACGCCCGGTTCGGGCTGGACCTACCGCGACGCCGGGCGCGAGGCCGACGGCGTGGCAGCCGAACTCGCCGCCGCGTCCACCTCGATCCTGAACCCCGGCGGTGACATGCGGTTCCTCGCGAACTGGCTGCACCGCAAGGGAGAGGCTTGGGGCGAGAGGATCGCGGGCTGGTTCCCCGAGACCGGCGCGCGGGTGTGGGCGGTCGAACGCGAAGTGCTCGACCCGCTCGACTACGTGCGGACCTGGCAGCGGGACTCAGGTGAGGACCACGACGCAGACCAGGCCGCCGCATGGCTCGACTGGTTCGACGTCAATGGCGTCGAAGGCGTCGGGTTCGGCTTCATCGCCGTGCGCCGCATCGACGCCCCGACCGAAGTGGTCTGCGAAGAGGCCCGCCACGCGGTGGAGACGCCGTGGCGCGACCGGATCGCCGACTGGTTCGCTCTCCGCGAGGCCGACCTCGAACCGGAGACCCTGTGGACCGCGAAGCTCCGAGTGGCGGAAGGCGTGGCCCTCCAGCAGGCGGCCGCGATCGGCGAAGAAGGCTGGGACGTCGACCGCCAATGGCTCCAGCAGGCCGAAGGCATGCGCTACGCCGAAGAGATCGACCCGCTCGTGGTGGCGTTCATGGGAGCCTGCACCGGCGAGACGGAGGTGCGCCTCCAAGTCCAACTCCTCGCCGACACCTACGGCGCCGACCCCGCAATGCTCTACGCCCAGCTCTACCCGATCATCCACCGCCTCACCGAACGCGGCTTCCTGCGCCTCGCCTGAAACGGAACACGAGCCTCCGGCGTGTCGATCCGCTTATGTTCGAATGGCTTCCGGAACCCTCGCAAGGGTGAAGCAACGCGAATTGCTGAGAGCTTTGATGAAGATCGCCGAGGACAAGGACGCTAGTCTGGAGTTCGTTCGGCACGGCGGGAGCCATGACATGTACCGGATCCTTGATCAGGCGCTGTTCGTGCCGCGTCACCGGGAGATCAAGGAAGGCACGGCGCGAGCCGTCATCCGGCAGGCAGAGGAGGCTTGAGATGCGCTATCACGCGATCGCCGAGGCGGCGCCTGAAGGTGGTTGGGTCGTCGCCGTTCCCGGTATCCGGGGCGCGGTGACGCAGGGTGAGGACTGGGCCGACGCCGTGGCGATGGCCCAGGATCTCATCGCGACGATGTTCGATGTACCCATCGCATCCGTCGAGATCACCCTCACCGAGGTCGGCACCGGCGGTGTCGATTCCGTCGTCGAAGCCTGGCACGCCAAGGCCGGCGCGGCCTGATCGCGGTCAGGACCTGAGGTAGGCGAGGACGGCTTTCACTCTTCGGTGGTGGTCGGTGTCTTCGCTGCTGAGGGCGAGTTTGGTGAAGATGTTGCGGATGTGCTTCTCGACCGCGCCGTCGGAGATGAAGAGGCGCTTGCCGATCGCCTTGTTGGAGTGGCCTTCGGCCATGAGGCCGAGGACTTCCTTCTCGCGGGGGGTGAGGGTCGCGACGGGGTCGTTGCGGCGGCGGCGGACCATGAGCTGGCTGACCACTTCGGGGTCGAAGACCGTGCCGCCGCCGGCGACGCGGCGCAGGGACTCCATGAAGTCGTCGATGTCGATCACCCGCTCCTTGAGCAGGTACCCGACCGCGCCGCGGGCGTCGGCCAGGAGGTCGTCGGCGTAGGAGACCTCGACGTACTGGCTGAGGATGAGGATCGGAGCGCCCGGGACGAGTTCCCGGGCGCGAGTGGCGGCTCTGAGGCCTTCGTCGGTGAACGAGGGCGGCATTCGAACGTCTACTACGGACACATCGGGGCGGTGCTCGGCGACGGCCTCCACTAGGGAGTCTCCGTCGCCGACCTCCGCAACCACTTCACAGTCGAACTCCTGCAAGAGCTTGACCAGACCAGTACGAATCAGTACAGCGTCGTCAGCTACGACTACGCGCACGGGACCTCCACGACGATCACGGTCGGACCGCCGTCGGGGGAGTCGATCGTCCATTGGCCCTCGACGGCCTTGACCCGGTCGGTCAGGCCCGCGAGCCCGTGCCCCTTGGACACGTGGGCCCCGCCGATACCGTTGTCGCCGACCGAGAGCACCAGCCTATCTCCCCAGTCCTCGACCGACACGGTCGCTTTCGTCGCCCCCGAGTGCTTCGCGATGTTCGTCAGGCACTCCGCGGTCACGAAGTACACCGTGCTCTCCACCGCCGCCCGGTAGCGGCCCTCCAAGTTCGTCTCCAACTCCACCGGCACGAGCGAGCGTGCCGCCAGCGCCGCCAGTGCCGCGTCCAGGCCGCGGTCGGTCAGGATCGGTGGGGCGATGCCCCGCGACAGCGACCGCAGCTCGTCGATCGTCTCCCGGGTCTGGGTGATCGCCGCGTCCAACGTCTCCTGCGCCGCTTCGGGATTGGTCGCCAACTGGCGCCTGACGCGGGCCAGCTCCATGCCCAGGCCCACCAGCCGCTGCTGCGGGCCGTCGTGGATGTCCCGCTCGATCCGGCGCAGCGCGTCGGCCTCGGCCGAAGTGGCCGCGTTCCGCGACTCCTCCAACTGGTCGATCCGCTCGTGCAGACCGCTGAGCGAAGTGAGCATCCCCTTGCCGATGAGCGCCTCGGCCATCGCCATGCCCCGCAGGACCGGCACGATCGTCAACGCCATCACGACCGCGCCGCACAGCGTCAGCGCCGACATCGCCAGATATGAGTCGCCCCAGCCGAGCCAACGGGTCGCGTATTCGAGGCCCTGCCCCGACTCGCCCGTCGCGACGATGATGATCCAGCCCCACAGCGGGTACGACAGCGTCGCCAGCAGCACCGACCACCACGCGATCGCGATCGCGAAGCCCGCGATCGCCACCGGCAGCACCGTCACCGCCCACAGGATGTTCAACCACGACTGCCCGTCGGTCAAAGCCGTCAGGAACCGCCGCAGCGCCGAAGCGCCCTCCGGGGCCTGCTTGTACCTGGGACGGGGCACCTCGCGGCGCAGCACCGCCGGGAGCATCGAACGGCCCGCGGCGGCCATGCCGCGCATCGCGAACATCGTCGACGCGGCGATCGGCACCCCGATCCAGATGATGGCCGTGCCGACCCCGAGCAGGGTGCCGACGACACCGATGATGAAGGCGGGCAAGGCAATGGCGAACATCGAGATCAGATATCCGGTGTCGACGCCCAATTGCCGAAGGGTTGTACGCATGCGTCAACATTAGAAAAGCCGGGCCGCCACCGCGACCCGGCCGCCCCGCCTGTTGACGGTAGGGCTGTCCTTACCCTCAGGCCACGCCCGCACCCGGCGCGCGCGCACCGCGCGTGGCGATCCCCGCCACCGAGTTCAGCAGACTCATCACGCAGATGCCGATGACCAGGTTCAACGCCGCCGTGGCGATCTGCGACTCCGTCGCCGCCGACACCGTGAACGGGATGAGCACTCCCACCGCGATCACCAGCAGCATGATCCAGTTGAAGAAGCTCATCGGCCGCGGCATGAGCAGCAGCAGGACGTGCACCACCCCGGTCGCCAGCACCGCCACCGCGAACGCCCCGAACGCGTACGTGGTCGTGGTCGCGTCCCCGTACGTCCCCGCGTCCGAAGGCGAGAGGATGTGGATCCCGAGCACCCCGCGCACCAGCAGGATCCCCACCAGCGCCACGAGCGCGGCCACCACGGCCGTCCCGAACCCGCCCGCCCACAGCTTCCCGGCGTCCACCGACGAGCGCTGGCCCGCGCGAGGATCGGCCGCGGGCGGGTACTGCCTCGTCGGATCCTGGTAGTTCCCGTCCCAGCCGCCTTGCGGTGCCGACATCGCTCCTCCTCTGATCGCACTGCGCTCATGGTGGCAGTAACCCGTTCACGGGGTCGGCAAACGGAGATTTCGGATCATCCTTCGCCGCCAGGTCCGCCCCGGCGAAAAGATCTTGGGGATGTCGGCCGCCGCGCGTAACCTTGAGCGGTGTTCATCGGAAGCGCCGAATTCGATCTTCTCCTCCCCTCAGACGCCCGCTCGCTCAAGGGCAAACGCGCCTACGTGCGCCCGATCGTGGCCGCGCTGCGCAAGTACGAAGTGGCCGTCGCCGAGGTCGGCCACCAGGAACTCCACGGTCGCACTGTGATCGGAGTCGCCGCCGTCGCAGGCGATCACGGCCATGTCCGTGAGATCCTTGACGCCTGCGAGCACCACATGGCGGGCAGGCCGGAAGTGGAGCTCCTCAGTTCCAGGCGGCGCCTCTTCGGCCCCGAGGACGACTGACAGCCGCGCACGACGCGCGGCGAAAGATCATGGCGCGCCCGAATCCGAGGCGCGCGAAGCGGAAGGCAGGAAAGCGATGGCAGACGCGGCGAAGCGGGCCCAGGTGTCCAAGCGGGTCATGGAACTCACCGCGCAGGCGGTGCGCAAGCTCAAGGACCCGCGGGTCGGGATGGTCACCATCACCGACGCCCGCATGACCCCCGACTTGCGCGAGGCCACGGTCTTCTACACCGTCCTCGGCGACGACGACCAGGTCAAGGCCTCCGCGGCCGGGCTCGAACGGGCCACCGGGCACCTGCGCACCACCGTCGGCCGGGCCCTCGGCATGCGCCACACGCCCTCGCTCACGTTCGTGGCCGACACCGTCCCCGACCAGGCGAACCGCATCGAGGAACTCCTCGCCAAGGCCGCCGCCTCCGACGCCGAGATCCACAAGATCGCCGAAGGCGCCTCCTACGCGGGCGACCCGAATCCCTATATCGAAGACGACGAGGAGGAAGAGGAACCGGAAGCACCGGCACGGTGACCTCCGGCCCCTCCACCGAACCGGCCGCGGCCCCGCCGCGGCCGGCCTCCTACCGGCGGATCGCCTCCCTCGCGATCCCCGCCCTCGTCGTCCTCGCCGCCGAACCCATCTACCTGCTCATCGACACCGCCGTCGTGGGCCACCTCGGCGCGGTGCCCCTCGCCGGACTCGCCCTCGGCGGCGTCATCATGGGCCTCGCCCCGTTCGTGGGCGCCGTCCTCGCCTACGGCACCACCGCCCGCGCCTCCCGCCGCTTCGGCGCGGGCGACCGCACCGGCGCCGTGGCCGAAGGCGTCCAAGGCACCTGGCTCGCCCTCGCCGCCGGCCTGGCCATGATCGCCGCCGTCGAAGTCTTCGCGAGCCCCCTCGCCGGACTCATGGGCGACGACCCCGCCGTCGAGGCCGCAGCCGCCGAATGGCTCCGCGTCGCCATCCTCGGCGCCCCGTTCCTCCTCGTGGCCGGAGCCGGCCAAGGCTGGATGCGCGCCGTCCAGGACACCAAGCGCCCCATGTGGTTCGTGTCCGTCTCGTTCGTGATCTCCGCGATCCTCGCCCCGATCCTGGTCTACCCCGCAGGGCTGGGCCTGGTCGGCTCCGCGTGGGCCAACGCCGTCGCCCAGGCCATCTCCGGGACCCTGTTCCTGCTCGCACTGCGCCGCGAACGCGTCCCCCTGCGCGTCGACTGGCCGCTGATGTCCAAGCAGCTCGTCGCCAACGGCGACCTCATCGTGCGCGGCGTGGCCTTCCAGGTCTCCTCGTTCTCGGCCGCCGCCGTGGCCGCCCGGGTCGGCACCGCCGCCCTCGGCGCCCACCAGATCGGCATGCAGCTCTGGTTCTTCGCCGCGCTCGCATTGGACGCGGTCGCGATCGCGGCGCAGGCCCTCATCGGGGCCGACCTCGGCGCGGGCCGCCCGGAGACGGCGAAGGCCTCGGCCAAGCGCATCACCGTGGTGGGCGTCGGGTACGGCCTGGTCTTCCTGGTCATGGTCTTCGCGCTGCTGCCGGTCCTGCCGAAGCTGTTCACCGCCGACGACTCGGTGCAGGACCAGCTGGGGTACATCTGGCCGTGGCTGGTGCTGCTGCTTCCGGTCGCGGGCGTGGTGTTCGCGCTCGACGGGGTCCTCATCGGGGCGGGCGATTTGAAGTTCATGCGGAACATGACGGTCGTGGCGATCGCGAGCGGGCTGCCGTTCACGTGGCTGACGCTCGTGTTCGGGTGGGGCCTCACCGGCATCTGGGGCGGGATCGCCGTCTTCATGCTGGTGCGCCTCGGACTCATCTTGTGGCGCTTGCGATCCGGTCACTGGATCGTCACAGGAGTCGAGCGAACCTGAGCAATCTCGTCTCAACATGTGGTTTCACTGCTGCGATAGTCCTGAACCTTCGTTAAGGTGTCGAGGATGAGCACCAGAAAAGCGACCTCGCGCAAGCGTCGGGTTCGTCCCAACAAATGGGACGAGGAGAAGGCGGAGGCGCTGCGCGCCCTCCAGGAATCACTCGACCGGCACCAGTAGCGGTATCTGGCGGCTGGGCCCGGACCCGGCTTCGCGCCGCCTTCGGGCCCGCGGTTAGCCTCTACGACCGTGACCGCTGCGCAGCCCAAGCCTTCGCCCGTGCCGGGCCTCATCGTCGTCGACAAGCCTCAGGGCATCACCTCGCACGGGGTGGTGGCCCGCATGAGGCGCATCTGCGGCACCAGGAAGGTGGGCCACGGCGGCACCTTGGACCCGATGGCGACCGGTGTGCTCATCGTCGCGGTCGGCAAGGCCACCAAGCTGCTCACGTATGTGTCGGGCCTCGACAAGTCGTACGCGGCCACGATCCGGCTGGGACAGGCCACGGTCACCGACGACGCCGAAGGCGAGGCCACCGCGAGCGTCGATGCCTCCGGTGTGGCCGATGCGGCGATCCGGGACGGCCTCGCTGCGATGACCGGCGAGATCGACCAGGTGCCGAGCGCGGTGAGCGCGGTCAAGATCGACGGGCAGCGCGCGTACAAGCGGGTCCGCGACGGCGAGACGGTCGAGCTCAAGGCCCGGCGGGTCACGATCGCCGCGATCGAGGTCGGGCAGGTCCGGCGCGAAGGCGAGTTCGTGGACGTGGACGTGGAGGTCTCGTGCTCCTCGGGCACGTACATCCGCGCGATCGCGCGCGACCTCGGCTCGGCACTCGGTGTCGGCGGGCACCTGACCGCGCTGCGCCGCACCAGGATCGGCGGTTTCGGCATCGACGCGGCGGCGACGCTGGAGGCGCTCGCGGAGCGCTCCGAAGCGGGCGAACCGCTCGGCGTATTGACGATGGGCGAGGCCGCCGCGCGCCTGATGCCGATCCGCACGGCCACCGAGGCCGACGCGAAGGCGCTCTCCTACGGCAAACCGCTCGAAGCGGCGGGCATCGAAGGCCGCTACGCGGTGCTGAGCGAAAGCGGCGACCTCCTGGCGGTCATGACCGAGACCGGCACGAAGGCAAAACCCGAAACAGTCTTTGCCGCCGCTTGACCGAGCGCCGCACGGCCGCAAGTGATCTCGGCGACACTCCGGCCCGGATTCGCCCCGACTTGTCACACCCCCAAGTCACCGTTGAAACCCGGGGGCCCATCCCCAGGGGTCTTGGACGTTGTCGGCGTGCGCGGCGTTCGGCGTGCGACGCGAATGGTGTTCGCGGCCGCGGATTGTCGTACCCCTCCGGCATCCTTGAAAACCGGGGGCCCATCCCCAGAGGTCCTGTGTACGTTCGTGGTGCGCTGCGGTCGGTCAGGCCAGTTTCGGTGCCAAGACGTGTTCCCTGAAGGCGATCGGGGTCATTCCGGTTCGCTGGGTGAAGAACTTGTTGAAGTTCGTCGCGCTCGAAAAGCCCAGGCGCTCACCGATCTTGGCCGCCGGAGTCGCCGAGCAGGCCAGGGTTCGCTTGGCCTCCAACACCACCCGCCGGTCGATGAACTCCTTCGCCGGGATTCCCGCCGCCGCCAGCGTCGCCCTCGACAGCGTCCTGGGGGAGTAGGCCAGCGCCGCCGCGTAATCGGCCAGGCGCCTGGTGTTCGCGAAGTCGCGTTCGACCGCGTCGCGAAACGCCAGGTACACCTCGCTCGGTCCCGCACCCGTCTCCGTCCCCGGGAGGCTCGCCACCCGCAACACCAGCACCGCCAGCAGGTGCCGCAGCACCTGCAAGCGGGTGTCCAGCGCCAGCCGGTCGGCCGAGTGCTCCCATTGGAGCTGCGTCGTCGCGGCCCGCAGCAGCGCGTGGTCCTCGGCCTGCGGCACGCGCAGGACCGGGGCGTGCGGGTCGTCGGCGCACACGCCGATCGCCGTGTCCGGGTCGAGGAACCCGGTGTCGAAGCGGATCAGCGTCCCCTCCGCGCCGTCGAGCTCGCCCCATTGCTGCACCTGCCCCGGACGCGCCCACAGCCACTGGCCCGGCGCCAGAGCGTGCTCGGTGAAGTCCACGCCGTGGCGCAGCGACCCCGACGTGAGCGTGAGCAGGCAGTGCCGACCCAGTCGGGACGGGCGCGCCGGGTCGAGTGCGGCCGTGCGAAGCCTTGCGAGCGTGAGGATCTCGACCGCGGGAGCCGCGGCCTCGGCGAACGGGCCGGGCGCGGCGCCGCCGGCGATTCTGCGGCCCGTTATGTCATCTTGTCGCGTATTCACCAGCATCATCGGGCAGTTTATCCGTTTCGCCGATGTTCCACTGTGGCTTCGGCGGGAACTCGCGCCCTCGCTGACTGTCAACTAGTTCAAAACTGAAGTAGTCTGGGGCGCATGTCAAACAAGACCGTAGACTTCTGGTTCGACCCGGCCTGCCCCTGGGCGTGGATGACCTCCCGCTGGATCAACGAGGCCGCGAAGGTCCGCGACCTGGACGTGCGCTGGAACGTCATGAGCCTCTTCGTCCTCAACGAGCCGAACCTCGACGAGCTGCCCGAGCAGTACCAGGCGCTCATGCCCCGCACGCTCCCGGCCGTCCGGGTGGCGATCGCCGTGGCCGAGCAGTACGACAACGAGACCCTCGGCCGCTTCTACACCGCCCTGGGCAACCGCATCCACCTCGGCGGCGAGAAGGACTCCGCCGTCTACATCCCCGCCGCGCTCGAAGCGGTCGGCCTCCCGGCCGAACTGGCCGAAGCCGGTGCGAGCGACAAGTGGGACGAGGCCCTGCGCGCCTCCCACCAGCGGGGCATCGACCTGGTGGGCACCGACGTCGGCACCCCGGTGGTCGCCATCGAGAACGACGAGGGCGTCAAGGTCGGCCTCTTCGGTCCCGTCGTGACCCCCGCCCCGCAGGGCGAGGCCGCCGGGAAGCTGTGGGACGGCGTCTACGCCGTGACCACCACGCCGGGCTTCTACGAACTCAAGCGCAGCCGCACCAGCGGCCCGAACTTCGACAACCTCACCGCCGACCTCTAGGGTGTACAGCCCTGACCCGCAACGCTACTGCGTTGCGGGCCATCGCTGTGTGCTTCGTCAGCTGACCTGCGAGAGCCAGGACTGCTCGGTGCCGCCCGACGCCTGCCGGTAGGGCTCCAGCTCGCGGTCCCAGTCCAGGCCGAGCAGCTGGTCCAGCCCGGACCGCAGCGCCTCGGCGCTGGTGGTGGTCGCCAGGAGGGCCCGGATGCGGTCCTCGGCGATCATGATGCCGCCGCCCGCGCTCATCGCGGCCCGGTAGACCCCGCGGCCGGGGACCTGCATGATCCGCTCGCCGTCGACGCCCGCGCTCGGGTCCTCGGTGACCTCGAAACGCAGCATCGGCCACTGCGCCAACGCCTTCGCGAACTCGGCGCCCATGCCGGCGTAGCCGGTCCAGGAGCGCTCGGCGCGCATGGTGCCGCGCTCGGCCGCCTGGGGGTTCCAGCCCAGCTTCACCGTGGAGGAGCGATCCAGGACACGACCGATGGCCCACTCGACATGCGGGCACACGGCCGGCGGGCTGGAGTGGATGTAGATCATGCCGCGTGTCTGCATCGCGCACCTCCTTGGGAATCGGCGTATCTGAGTACTGGCTCACTCCTTGTGGTCATTCTGTTGCGACTCGAAGTCGCCCAACGGGACTGGGCCGGGTCGAGAGGGGCAGAAACTCGAACCCGGCACGCTATTCCGCTCAGTTACATACTGACAGCTTCGAAAGCATCGCGCTAGGCTTAAACGGCCCCGGGCGCTCACTTTTTCGATCATTCGATGCGTCACACCAGGTGCGTGTGCTAGTTGTCGCCGCATGCACCTGAGCTACACTTGCGCATGACCGGCGGCCTGTCGGTTTTCTTTTGTGGCCAAACCCAGGTTCAGTACCCCTTTTTCGGGCTGCTCTTCCTGCGGCGGGCCGAAGATCCGTCTTACGACATGGTGAGGAGACCGGCGTGGCAGCCAACACTTCCAAGACAGCACGCGCTTCCGTCAAGGCCGGCCAGGGCAAAGGCTCCGCCGGGCTCAGCGTCCTCGGCGAGTTCAAGTACCTGATCCCGCTGAACAACGGGAAGCACGTGTACCTGCGCAACCTGACCGACGGCAAGACCCTGCACCTGGCCACCGGCTCCGAGGCGTTCACCGAGGCCATCAAGGTCCTCGCCGCGGCCGGTCACGGCGAGAAGATCAAGGCCGAGCTCGAAGGCCTCGCGGCCTCGCTCCCGGCCGAGCAGGGCTGGGACACCACCCTCAAGGCCCTCGACGAGGCGGACGTGTTCGCCGCCGAGGCCGTCGCCGCTTAGGGTTTCGCACCCGCGACGTTCGCGCTCCATGCCCGAGAGGGCGTGGGGCGCTTTTCTTTTGCGCCCGACTCCCGGACGGCCACCGCGCCATTCAACCATTGTCGATCATTTGTTCGAATGGATGCGAGTGGCGCGAATGCGTCGCGCACTTCACTCGATCGGTCGATCCCCAATGGGCGTGCGGTCAATCGCCGAGATCCGAAGTGCAGACCGGATCGGACATCGGCAGCTCGTCGACCGACCAGACCGCCGTCACCTGGAAGCAGTAGCTCTCGGTGGGGATGAACCCGGCGGCGGTGAACTCCATCTCGTTGGTGCCCTGCGGGTTGAGCGCCTCGGCCTGCTCGTCGCCCACGCGCTGCGCGAACACGATGTACGTCAACTCCGCGTCGGCCTCCGGCGGCTGCCACGACAGCGTGACCTCGCCGTCGGCCCACGACTCGATCGTCACCGCTTCGGGCGCGCCGCGCCCGTCCGTGTTCGCCTTGTCGACGTCGCCGGGGTCCTTGTTCGGGGTCAGCAGCCACAGCCACACCGTCATGACCGCGCCGAGGACCACCGAGATCACCAGGCCGAGGATCGCGTACGACTTGAGGCTGCGCTCGTCCTTCTGCTTCGGCTGGATCTGCTTGGGGGCCTTGTACGCCTGGGTCTTGCGCTGCTTGGCGCCGTCGCGCCCGATCACCGGCGGCGCGAACACCTGCTGGTCCGGCGCGGCCGACTGCGGCGCGGCCGACATCGGCTGGCCCGGCATCTGCTGGACCTGACCGGGATGCGCCTGCTGCTGCGGCGTCCACGGCGTGGCCGGAGGCTGCATGCTCACCGGGGCCTGCGGCGGGGCCGAATACGGTGCCACGCCCGCCGCGGCGGCCTGCTGCGGCGCGCCCGAGAACGGGGTCGCGCTCATCGGCGCCCCCGAGAACGGCGCGGCCGAGACCGGCGGCGCGCTGCCGTCGAGCTGCGCGTACCTCGGGTCGACCGCGTGGCCCAGCTGCGAACCGTAGCCCGTGCCGCCGCCGGTCAGGCCCGAACCGACGGTGGACCCGAGCGTCCCGCCCCCTTCGGGGTACCCCGGGCCGCCCGCGGGTGCGAAGGGGTCCAACGGGACCCGGGTGCCCCGCGAGGCGACCTCGGGCCGGTAGACCGTCTCCTCGTTGCTCACGTCCCCGATCACCGCGGGGGCCGCGGCCTTGCCGACGCCCCCGCCGCCGTACATGCCCCGCTGGAGCTCGTCGGCGAACGCCGCGCACGAGGACGGACGCCGCGCCGGGTCCCTCGAGAGCGCCCGCACCAGCAGCGATTCGAGCCACTCGGGGACGTCCTCGCGCGGGACCTTCGGCGGCGGCTCCTCGGAGGTCACCCGCTGCCGGTGCGTGTCGGGGTCGGTGCCGCCCTCGGGGTTGGCGAACGGTGCGAACCCCGCCAGCAGGTGCCACATGCTCGACGCGAGGCTGAACAGGTCGCTCGCGGGCGTCTGGGCCTGGCGCAGCAGCGCTTCAGGGGACGCGTGCAGCGGGGTGAGCTTGTCGATTGCGGCCGTCGCGGCCAGCGAGGCCGGGGTGCGGGCGATCCCGAAGTCGGCCAGCGCCGGGCCGTACTGGCCGCGGAGGATGTTCTGCGGCTTGACGTCCCGGTGGAGGATGTCGGCGTTGTGGGCGGCCTGGAGGGCCTGCCCGATCTTGACTCCGACGTCGATGACGTCCTCGACCGGCAGCGGCCCGCCGGATTTGAGGATCGCCGAGTAGGACCCGCCCTCGCAGTACTCCATCACGATGCACGGCTGCCCGGCCTCGGTCTGCCCGGTGTCGATGATGGACACGATGTGGGGGTGGTTGGAGACCGCGACGGTGGCTTCGAGCTCCTTCTCGACCGAGTCGGCGGTGGTCATGTCGTCGTCGACGAGCAGGACCTTGACCGCGACGGTCCGGTCGAGCCGCTCTTGCACGGCTCGGTAGACGAACGCGGTCGACCCGTGCGCGACCATCTCGAAGTCGCGGTAGCCGGGGATTGCCGGAGTGGGGGAGCTCAAGGCGGAGGCTTTCGTTCGAAGAGCGGGCGAACGCGCGGTCCGCGGACGTCGTCAGACGCCCGCGGACCGCGGATCGACGTGGTCCAAAGGGGGTCTCCCGAACAGAGTAGCCCCCGACCCGAGCCCGGCTCAGATGTGTCCGGCGGTGCCGTTCAGGAGGTTCGCGACCCGGATGAGCCCCAGGTGCGAGTACGCCTGCGGGTGGTTGCCCAGGCCGCGCTCGGCGATGGGGTCCCACTGCTCGGGGAGCAGCCCGGTCGGCCCGGCGCACGCGATGATCTGCTCGAACAGCTCCTCGGCGTCGGTGCGGCGGCCCACCTGGAGGTAGGCCTCGGCGAGCCACGCGGCGCAGATGATGAACCCGCCCTCGGTGCCCGGGAGGCCGTCGTCGCGGTGGTAGCGGTAGACCGTGGGGCCCGAGCGCAGCCCGGCCTCGATCTTGAGCACGGTCTTGAGGTAGCGCGGGTCGTCGGGCGGCAGGAGCCCCGAGAGCCCGATCCACAGCGAGGCCGCGTCGAGGTCGTCGTGCCCGTAGGCGGCGGTGTACGCGCCCGCCTCGTCGTTCCAGCCCAGTTCGAGCACGTTCTTGGCGATCTGGTCGCGCAGTTCGGGCCAGTCGGGGCCGTACTCCATGCCGAACTGCTGGGCCACCTTGAGCGCGCGGTCGACGGTCACCCAGCACATGACCTTGGAGTAGACGTGGTGCCGCGGGGCCTGGCGGGCCTCCCAGATGCCGTGGTCGGGTTCGTGCCAGCGCTTGGCGACGGCCTCGACCATGTTGCCCATGACGCGCTCTTCGAACTCCGAGAGATGCCCGCGGCGCTGCGCGACCGCTTCGATGAGCATCGCGACGGGCCCGAACACGTCGAGCTGGACCTGGTTGGAGGCGGCGTTGTTGATGCGCACCGGCCGCGCCCCGGCGTACCCGGGGAGCGTGTCGATGATGGCTTCGGGGGAGGGCGCCTGGCCTTCGATGTCGTAGAGCGGCGCGAGGCGCTCGGGGTGTCCGGCGGTGCGCTCGATGATCCCGGCGATCCACCCGAAGTAGGACTCGGCCTCCTGGAGCGAGCCGAGGTCGACCAGCGCGTTGGCGGTCATCGCGGCGTCGCGGATCCAGCAGAACCGGTAGTCCCAGTTGCGGACCCCGCCGAGCTCCTCGGGGAGCGAGGTGGTGGCCGCGGCGAGGATCGCGCCGGTCGGCTGGTAGCACAGGGCCTTGAGCGTGAGCGCCGAACGCGAGACCATCTCGGTCTCCACGCGGGGGAGCTTGAGCGAGTCCGACCAGTTGCGCCATCCGGCCTCGGTGGTGCGGCGGCGCACGTTGACCGGCGGCGACCACGCTTCGAGGTCGTCGATGCCGGCGCGGAGCTCCAGGACCAGGCTGCCGCCGACGGCGGCGAGGTCGACTTCGGCGACGGCCAGCGAGTGCTGCCCGTCGTACTCGATGTGCCATTCGACGCCCGGGGACCGCAGCGTGATGGGCTCGCGCCCGCCGAGGACCTTCAGGCCGTCGTCGCCGACCGGCTGGAGCTGCACGGGCAGCTGCCCGAACTCGGGGCGCGGCGCGAACGTGATGCGCACGGGGATGTCGCCGGTGATCTCGCGGACCAGGACGGTGGCGTTGGCGTCGCCGCGGCGGCGCGGGGTCGAGTCGAGCCAGTTGGTGACCGTCAGGCCCGACCAGCGGGTCTCCACGGTCATGGTGCCCGAGACGTAGCGCTGGCCCAGCGGGATGCCGGCCTTGACCGGCTGCACGGTGAAGTGCCCGGCGTGCTCGCCGCCGAGGAGGTCGGCGAAGACCGAGCCGGAGTCGGGCTTGGGGTGGCACATCCAGGTGACGCGGCCGTCGGGGTCGAGCAGCGCGTGGTTGGCGCCGTCGGCGATCATCGTGTGCCGCTCGATGAGCTGGGCCTGCTCGCCTTGGAGCCAGGAGCGGCGGGTGTCGACCAGGCTCGCGAGGAGCTTGGCGACCGCTTCGGGGCTGTCGATGCGGTAGGCCGCCCTGGTGGGGCCCGGGCCGACGCGCACGCCGACGTCGGGGCCGTGGAGGTGCGCGAACGCGTTCTCGTCGGTGACGTCGTCGCCGATGAACAGCACCGCGGAGGCGCCGAGCTGGTGGCGGAGCTTGTCGAGGGCGTCGCCCTTGTGGGTGGCGACCACGGACAGGTCGATGACGGCCTTGCCCTCGGTGGTCTGGACGCCGCTCCAGTTCGAGGGCCCTTCGCGGACGTCCTCGATGGCCCGGAGCGCGTCGGCCTCTGAGGACTCGCGGACGTGGAGCGCGCATCCGGCGGGCTTGGGCTCGACCCGGGCGCCCTCGTAGCGTTCGGCGATCGCGGAGAGCTCGGCCACGAGCTTGTCGCGCAACCGCTGGTCCTCGCTGGAGAGCGCCCGGGTGAAGCCGATGTCGAATTCGGAGCCGTGCGATCCGACCAGGTGCACCTCGGAGGGGAGGCGGGAGAGCGCCGCCAGGTCGCGCAGGGCGCGACCGGAGATGACCGCGACCTTGGTCTGCGGCAGGTTCGCCAGCGTCCGCAGGGCCGAGACCGATTCGGGGATCGGCTTGGCCTGCGAGGGGTCGGTGACGATCGGCGCGAGCGTGCCGTCGTAGTCGCACGCGATCAGCAGTTGCGGAACGCGCGCGAGCAAGGTGAGGGCCGAGCGCAGGTCCTCAGAGGAACCGGTGTCCCCTGCGGCGTTTCCTGCCAGGTCCTCTGGCCGTGGTGCGGTCATCTTGGCGTATCTCCAACACCGTCGTTGTGGATCGTGCGTGCCTGTGGCCCGGCGCCGCTTTTCAGTCGGCGGCGGTCGGGCTGCCCGGATTGTACGCCGCGCTGCGTTCCGGAACTCCCAGCGCCGTGAGGAAGCTGCGCGCCCAACGGTTCACGTCGTGCTTGCGCAGATAGCGCCTCATCGCGCGCATCCTCTTCATCTTATCGTCGGCCGTCGCGTTCGCGGCTGTCACAAATCCGTCTTTCAAATCGGTCAAATCGTGCGGATTCACGAGGAACGCCTGACGCAGATCGCCTGCGGCCCCGGCGAACTCGCTGAGGACGAGCGCGCCGCGGTTGTCGACCTGGCTCGCCACGTACTCCTTGGCCACGAGGTTCATCCCGTCGCGCAGAGGCGTGACCGCCATGATGTCGGCCGCCTGGTAGAGCGCGGCGAGCTCGTACCGGTCGAAGGACTGGTGCAGGTAGTGCACGGCCGGGAGCCCGACCTGCCCGTACTCGCCGTTGATGCGCCCGACCTCGCGCTCGACGCGGTCCCGCAAGGCCCGGTACTGGTCCACGCGTTCGCGACTGGGGGTCGCGACCTGGACCATGACGGCCTTGGGCACCTGGAGCCGCCCGTCTTCGAGGAGCTCGCGGAAGGCCTTGAGCCGCTGCTCGATGCCCTTGGTGTAGTCGAGACGGTCCACGCCGAGGATGATCGTCTCGGGCTCTCCCAGTTCGGCGCGGATCTCCTTGGCCCTCTGGCGGACCCTCTCGGTGCCGGCGACCTCTTCGTTGGCGGCGGTGTCGATGGAGATGGGGAAGGCGTCGGCGCGCACGAGGCGGTCGTCGACGGTCACGTAGTGGCCCCTGGGCCGGTAACCGAGGAGATGCCGGGTCAGCGCGAGGAAGTTCTGCGCCGCGAGCGGCCTCTGGAAGCCGACCAGGTCGGCGCCCAGGAGCCCGTTGAGGATCTCCATGCGGTGGGGCAGCTGCATGAACAGCTCCACCGGCGGGAACGGTATGTGCAGGAAGAACCCGATGCGCAGGTCCGGGCGGCTCTTGCGGAGCATCCCGGGCACCAGTTGGAGCTGGTAGTCCTGGATCCACACGACCGCGCCGGGCGCGGCCTCGGCGGCGCACACTTCGGCGAATCGGGCGTTGACGTCGTAGTAGGACTTCCACCAGGACCGGCGGAAGACGCGCGGTTCGACCGCGTCGTGGTAGAGCGGCCACAGCGAGGCGTTGGAGAACCCCTCGTAGTAGCGCAGGACCTCGTTCTCGCTCAGCTCGACCGGCAGCAGCGTCACGCCGTCGGACTCGAACGGCTCGGGGGCTTCGCCGGCGGTGCCGGCCCAGCCGATCCACGTGCCGCGGTTGGCCTGGAGGACGGGTTCGAGGGCGGTGACGAGGCCGCCAGGGGATCGGCGCCAGGTTCGATTTCCCTCGTCGTCGACCACGGAGTCGACGGGGAGGCGGTTGGCTACGACAATGAAGGATGCGTTGCTCAATTCGTATTCCCTCCTTTACGCAAGCCTAGCCGCGGGCCCGGGCCGCGGGGTCGCGGTGACGTAGCCGGTCCTCGGACGGCCCGATCGACGGGCCGGGACCCGGGCTTGACATCATTGGTTCCGGTCAGTTCCGTACAGCTCGTCGCAAAGCGAAGGATCAGCGTGGCGCAGTTCATCTTCTCCCTGGAAAAAGCCCGCAAGGCGCATGGTGACAAGGTCATCCTCGATGACGTCAACCTCTGGTTCAACCCGGGAGCGAAGATCGGCGTGGTCGGCCCCAACGGCGCCGGCAAGTCGAGCCTGCTCAAGATCATGGCGGGCATCGACCAGGTCTCCAACGGCGAGGCCAAGCTCGCCGCGGGCGCGACCGTGGGCCTGCTCGCGCAGGAGCCGCCGCTGAGCGAGGGCAAGACCGTGATGGAGAACGTCCAGGAGGCCGTGGCCCCGATCCAGGCGAAGCTCGACCGGTTCAACGAGGTCGCCATGGAGATGGCCACCGACTACACCGACGAGCTCATGGCCGAGATGGGCCGCCTCCAGGAGGAGCTGGACGCCGCGAACGCCTGGGAGCTGGACTCCAAGCTCGAACAGGCCATGGACGCGCTGCGCTGCCCGCCCGGCGACGAGGTCGTCGACCACCTCTCCGGCGGTGAGCGCCGCCGCGTGGCGCTGTGCAAGCTCCTGCTCGAAGAGCCCGACCTGCTGCTGCTCGACGAGCCCACCAACCACCTCGACGCCGAGTCGGTGCTGTGGCTGGAGCGCCACCTCGCGTCCTACCCCGGCGCGGTCATCGCCATCACCCACGACCGGTACTTCCTCGACAACGTGGCCGAGTGGATCCTCGAACTCGACCGCGGCCGCACCTACCCCTACGAAGGCAACTACTCCACCTACCTGGAGAAGAAGGCCGAGCGCATGAAGGTGGAGGGCCGCAAGGACTCCAAGCTCCAGAAGCGCCTCAAGGACGAGCTCGAATGGGTCCGCTCCAACGCCAAGGCCCGCCAGACCAAGTCCAAGGCCCGCCTGGGCCGGTACGAGGAGATGGCCGCCGAGGCCGACAAGACCCGAAAACTCGACTTCGAGGAGATCCAGATCCCGCCGGGCCCGCGCCTGGGGTCGAGCGTCATCGAGGTCAAGGACCTCTACAAGGGCTTCGACGGCAACACCCTCATCAACGGCCTGAGCTTCTCGCTGCCGCGCAACGGCATCGTGGGCATCATCGGCCCCAACGGCGTCGGCAAGACCACGCTGTTCAAGACCATCGTGGGCCTGGAGAAGCCCGACTCGGGCGAGGTCAACGTCGGCGGCACCGTGCAGCTGTCCTATGTGGACCAGAACCGGGCCGGTCTGGACGGCGACAAGTCGGTGTGGGAGGTCGTCTCCGACGGCCTGGACTACCTCATGGTCGGCAAGGTCGAGATGCCCAGCCGCGCCTACATCGCCGCGTTCGGCTTCAAGGGCCCCGACCAGCAGAAGCCCACCAAGGTCCTCTCCGGCGGCGAGCGCAACCGCCTCAACCTCGCGCTCACCCTCAAAGAGGGCGGCAACGTGCTGCTCCTGGACGAGCCCACCAACGACCTCGACGTCGAGACCCTCTCCAGCCTGGAGAACGCCCTCCTGGAGTTCCCCGGCTGCGCCGTGGTCATCTCCCACGACCGGGCCTTCCTCGACAAGGTCGCCACCCACATCCTCGCGTGGGAGGGCGACCCGGCCACCGGCGAGCCCGCCTGGTTCTGGTTCGAGGGCAACTTCGAGTCCTACGAGAAGAACAAGATCGACCGCCTCGGCGTCGAAGCGGCCAAGCCGCACCGCGTCACCCACCGCAAGCTGACCCGGGACTAGCCGTGGCCCGCTACACCGCCGAAGTCGCGCTGCGCTGGTCGGACATGGACGCGTTCGGCCACGTCAATAACAACCAGTTCATGGTGCTGCTCGAAGAGGCCCGGGTGGCCATGATGTTCTCCACCGCCGAAGCGGCCGGGATCTCCGGCTTCCGCGAGGGCGTCGTGGTGGCCCGCCACGAGGTCGACTTCCTGCTGCCGGTCGTGGTTCCGGCCCAGACCCGCGTCGAGCTGTGGATCGACCGGATCGGGAACTCCTCGTTCGCGTTCGCCTACGAGCTGTTCGCGAACGACAAGCTCTCGCTCAAGGCCAAGTCCGTGATGGTCCCGTTCGACACCGCGACGCAGCGGCCCCGCCGCATCACGCCCGAGGAGCGCGCCTTCCTCGAACGCTGGACCGACTGACCGCCCGATGGACCGCACCGCCCCAGGTGACGACGCGGCCTTCGCCGCCCGCACCGCCCGCCTCGACCCCGACGCGCTCGTGCTCGCCCGCGAGGGCCGCCTGTGGGCCGCGCTGCCCATCGGCGTCCTCGCGGTACGCGAGGCGGCTGCGGGGCCCGAGGCGCTCCCTGAAGGGGTCTACCGGGCCGCCGACCTGGCCGCCGGGGCCGCCGAGCCCCGCCCGGCCGCGGCCTGGCGCGGGCGGCTCCCGCAGCAGCCTTGGGACACCGTCGAGACCGTTCCCGCGGCGCTCGTCGCCGACCTCGACCG
Organism: Glycomyces sp. NPDC046736; assembly: GCF_040645615.1. Classification (NCBI taxonomy): domain Bacteria; kingdom Bacillati; phylum Actinomycetota; class Actinomycetes; order Glycomycetales; family Glycomycetaceae; genus Glycomyces; species Glycomyces sp. NPDC046736. Next base: position 124,997 of record NZ_JBEYYO010000009.1, read on the forward strand.
CAAGGCCGCCGCCGCCCTCACCGAGCGGCGCGGCCAGGGCATCGGCGACCGGCGGCTGAGGGACGCCCTGCTCGACCATGTGGCGCTCCACGTCGAAGGCGAGGACGGCGGCGACGTCGAGTTCCGGCTCGTGGCCGCCTTGTGCCGCATGGGATTCCTCGGCGCCGAACCGGTGCGGGTGCTCAAATCCGGGCGGCGCATGGGCCTGGCCGCGACGTTCGGCGCGGTCTGGGACCGCGACCGCGGTCTGCCCCTGCTGTGACCCGAACGGGCGGTGACCGATTTCCGACGTCCGGAGGATGGGAGCCCACTGGCCCGGGGAAACGTATGAAACCCGTGACAGTACCCAGGACGGGCCTGCGAACAAACGCGCGAAGGTTCATACTTTCAGACAGGATTCCCTGACGGTTGTGCCAAGTCGCTCCGAGTCCCTAGTCTGCTCACTGCAACACGACGTAACTTGGCAATGCCCGGCGAAGCACAACCAATCACATCCAAAGGTTCAGCCAAGCAGGAATGCCAACGCAATACCCAATCACTGCCATTGATTCGCATTTTGGGTGGGAAGGCGGACAACGTCATGGCATGGTGGCGCAGCAGAAAGCGCGACGCACAGCAGGAGTCGATCAACGAGGTGATCGCCCCGACCGACAGCGAGCTCGGCGGATCGGCCGAACGCGCCCAGGCGCGGGGCAGCCAGCCGAACGCGGTGCCCAGCCCGCGCGCCGAGCAGAGCGCGCCCGGCACCGAGGTCGCGACCGATGAGCACGACGAGGTCGAACTCGACCTCGCCGACCGCGAGCTCCGCCACGAGCTCACCGCGGAGCAGCTCCTCCTCGGCCCCGAAGAGGAGCAGATCTCCGAGGTCGAGCGCTGGCACCTCATCAAGGCCGACCTCGCCGAGATCGACCCGGACTTCATCACCGACCTGGAGCAGATCGCCGCGGACGCCCGCGACGAGCCCGCCCCGCTCGCCAGCGACCGCATCACCGCGGCGCTGAAGAACCTCGAGATCCGCTACCTCATGGACGAGAACGGCGGCATCGTCGCCCTGTGGGAGCGCCACATCGTCCAGGTCCGCGCCGAAGGCCCCGACGCCGACATCCTGGTCCTGCGCGCCCGCGCCTACCAGACCGTCCCCCGCGAATGGGCCGAGCGCGGCTACGCGGCCATGAACGAATGGAACCGCACCCGCCGCTTCCTCAAGGCCTACCTGGGCGAGCCGACCGAATCGGGCGCGCTCCCGGTCTTCGGCGAGATCCAGGTCCCCGTGCGCCCCGGCATCACCACCGCGCTCCTCGAAGAGCTCATCGACTGCGGCACCGCCATCTCCGGCACGTTCGTCGAATGGCTCGAAGGCGAGCTGCTGTAACCCGGTAAACGTCGACGGGGCCCGAACGCTGATGCGTTCGGGCCCCGTTCGTTTCGTCTGTGTTCTAAGCGTTCCGCATACTGCCCTCAGGCTTCACGCGTTCCGCATACTGTGCACAAGCTTCATGCGTTCCGCATACTGCGCTTTCTGTTTCATGCGTTCCGCATGAAATCCGCCGCCCGCTCCATGTACTCCCACATCGCCTTGTCGTACTCGGGAGCCAGCGCCACCTCGTCCATGGCGTGGCGCATGCAGCGCAGCCAGGCGTCGCGTTCGCGCTCGCCGATCGTGAAGGGCGCGTGGCGCATTCGCAGGCGCGGGTGGCCCCGCTCCTCGGAGTAGGTGTGCGGGCCGCCCCAGTACTGCTCCAGGAACATCTTCAGGCGGCGGGCCGCCGGGGCGAGGTCCGCTTCGGGGTACATGGGCCGCATGATCGGGTCCGTGGCCACCTGCTCGTAGAACGAGTTCACGAGGCGGTCGAAGGTCTCCTCGCCGCCCACGGCCTCGTAGAAGGACTGGGGGGCGGACTGGCCGTTCGGCGCCGGCACCTTCGAGGAGATCGGCACGACGGCACGCGGGCTGTCACTAGGCATCTGTCAATCGTGCCAAGGGCGGCCCCGACTGGGAAGGCGATCCGGCACGAGTCACACCGATTGGGCCGCACATCACCTATGCGGCCCCGTCGTCCCCGCCCGCAGTGGCGCGCGGCACATAGATCCGGCCGGTCCCGTTCGGGTCCACGATCCCCGCCTCGCGCAGCGCCTCGTTGATGCGCAGCCGCAGCTCCCGCCCGGCGGCCCACTGCTTGTCGGAGGTGGTGCGCACCCCCAGGCGCACCTTGATCTCGTCGATCGTGACCTCGACCGGGCCGAGGTACTCGGGCTCGGCCAGGACGTAGTCGCTCCAGGCCTCGTCCTCGACGAACGCCTCGGCGACCTCTTGGATCCGGTCCCCGGCGGTGTCCACATCGGCGTTCGGCGGCAGCGGTGTGTCCACCACCACATAGGCCCAGCTCTGGCTGGAGTTGCCCACGCGCATGATCTGCCCGTTGCGCACGTACCACAGGGTGCCGTCCAGCGACCGCAATGTGGTCACCCGCAGGCCCATGTCGACCACCGTGCCCGAGGCGTCGCCCACGTCGACGATGTCGCCCACCCCGTACTGGTCTTCGAGCAGGATGAAGATCCCGGCCAGGTAGTCCTGCACCAGGTTCTGGGCCCCGAAGCCGATCGCGATGCCGGCGATCCCGGCGCTGGCCAGGATCGGGGCCAGGTTCACGCTGAAGGCGCTGAGCACCAGCATGAACGCGATCGAGTAGATGATGATGCCCGAGACGTGCTGGAGCACCCCGGTGAGCGTCTCGGCGCGTTTGGCCGAGCGGTCGCCCACGATCTCCATGCGCCTCCCGGCCGAGGCGCTCAGCTTCTCGGCCAGTTCGGCGATCGGCTGCGGGCCCTTGACGGCCGTGACCTGCCTGATGATCCGCGCGATCGAGCGGTTGACGATCCACCGCAACAGGCTCGCGGCCAAGATGATCAGCAGCACTTGGCCGATCTTGTCGAGGACCACGCCGGTGTCGAGTGAGAGCGCTTCGTTCCCGGTGATCTTCCACAGCAAGGTGCAGGAGTTGAACCCCGGTTCGCAGGGCGAGGGCTCGTCGGCGGCCGCAAGCAGTTCCACGTTCATCCTTCTCTTACTCCGGCACCGGCCCGATCGCGTTGCCCGCGTCCACCGATGGTTCGAACAGACGATATGCGCTCGTCATCGAAGATCCCACGGAACCAGGGTGCAATTTTCTGAGATTTAGGTCAAACTTGACGGGACCGATGGCTTGGAGGTACGACACCGTGATAGGTCCTCGACATAGGAGCACGCGCGACAGCGATGACCCTTCCCCAGGGGCGCATCCGAATGTCTTCACACATGGAGCGGTCGGACTCGGCTCGGCGCTGGTCCTCAATCAGAGCTACGAGCCGCTGTGCGTGATACCGGTGAAGCGGGCGGCAGTGCTGCTGCTCACGCGCAAAGCCGAAACCGTCACTCCTGGTGACGGTTTTCTGCGCTCCGAAACCATGCACATCCCCGTCCCCTCGGTGGTCCGCCTCAACCGCTACGTGGCGATCCCCCGCCAGGTCGGCGCGAGCCCCTCGCGTCGCGGCGTGTTCGCCCGCGACGACTGGCGCTGCGTCTACTGCGGCGTCGCGGCCGAGACCATCGACCACGTGGTGCCCCGCTCCCGCGGCGGCACGCACACGTGGGACAACGTCGTGGCGGCGTGCGCCCCCTGCAACCACCGCAAGAGCGACCGGACCCTCGCCGAGCTCGGCTGGCGGCTCCCGCGGATTCCGCGGCCCCCCAACGGCTGGCAACTGCGGGGCTTCCGCGGGCAACGACGCCCGGACCCGGCCTGGGAGGCCTGGCTCCCGCGCCACGAGAAAGCCCGCGCCCACCTTTCTTGATCACTCCCCATCGGACTGAGCGCGCGACGTCGCGTGTACTGAGGCCCGTCGATCGGTGCTGCGACCCGGTCGGCGGGCCTTCGCCGTGTCGCGGTTCGTGGCCCGCGTCCCACCTTGCCGCCACCTGCGGCGATGTGAGGGGCGTAATTGGATTAGGCTGAGGCTCGGCCACCGCGCCTGCTTGTCGCGTGATTGGCGGAGCCACCCTGTACCTGTATTTAGGGGAGCAATATGACATTCCAGGACTTGCTGATACTGTTCGGCGCCCCGATCCTGGTTGTGGTCGCGGTCTTCGCCGTGATCTTCCTGCGCCACCCGAGGCCGCAGTCCCGCTACCGCGCGGGCGAGCCCTTCAACTTCAAGCCCGTGTGGTTCGTCGCCCGCAACGTCGCGGACGAAGGCGACCACGGCCGCACCGCGATCGAGTCCGGTGCCGGCGAGGCAGTCGCCAGTGGACCCAAGGGAGGCTCGCATGGCAAGTGGTAACGAGGTCGCGATCGTCGAAGGCGTCGACGCCAGCCCCGAAGAGGTCAAGCCGGCCGTCCTCGACGGCCCGTTCGACGTCAAGGAGCTGCTGCACCTCGACGAGGCCCTCTCCGTGGCCGAGCGCGACGGCGGCGGCCTGCACTACAGCGTCTACGTCGGGCCGCTGCACGACCCGATCCGCGGCGCGGCCGAAGCGCTCCACGAGCGCCTCGCCGACCCGGCCCGCTCGGTGCTCATCGCCGTCTCGCCCGAGCAGCGCGAGCTGGAGATCGTCACCGGCCAGATCGCCCGCGAGAAGATCCCGGACCGCTCCGCGGCCCTCGTGGTGTTCTCGATGGAGGCGGCCTTCGGCGCCGGGCAGCTCTCCGGCGGCATCGTCACCGGCCTGCGGATGCTCGCCGAGACCGCCCAAGGCAGCTAGAACAGCGAGAAGCGGCCCGGAAGCTCGGCTTCCGGGCCGCTTTCGCGTCTATCAGTCCTTGACGGGCTGCTGGTGGTCGAGCAGGCCGTCGGCGTCGGTGAGCTCGATCCCCGAGATGAACTCGACCCACGAGAGCGAGTCGGCCACGGTCTCGCGGATCGAGAGGATCGTGGTGCCGGGGATGCGCATCGTCAGCGTGGCGGGCGAGCCGATCTGCTTCTGGGCCAGGACCGCCTCGGTCGGCTGGCCGCTGAGGCCCTTCGCGAGCTCGAACACCGCCGCCTCGTTCTCCTTGGCCTGCGGGACCCAGTCCATGTCCCGCTTGAGCACGAGCGCCGCGCCCAGGGGCTTGCCTCCGGACTCGCCGGAGTAGGTCAGGAGGATCCGGTCGGCGTCGCCCCGCGCCCCGGTGAGCGTCCAGTCCCGCACGTCCACGAGCTGGCCTTGGAAGCGCCGCACCGAGGTCCGGATCTGCTTGGCCTGGCGTTTCTCGGCCAGCGGCTTGGCCACGACCCGGAACACCACCACCAGGACCGCCAGGACCAGCACCCCGATCCCGGTCGCGGCCACCTCGTGCAGCCCGGCCCCGATGCTCCAGATGAGCGACATGGGGACCAGGACGCCCGAGAGGAACCCCAGCATCGGCTTGAGCCAGAACGGGCCCGTGCCGCCGGGCAGGCGCAGCGGGGCCATGAGGCCGACCACGGCCGCGACCACGAGGCCGATGCCGACCAGTTCGGGCGCGGGCACGTCGTAGCGGCGCAGCCAGTCCACCGCCCACCAGGACAGGAACACCGAACCGACTGCGACGGTGGGGATGAGCAGCACGACGGCGAACAGCAACTGCTGCGGCTGCGGGCGGCTGCGCGAGGCGAGGACGGGGCCGAGCAGCAGCAGCGGCAGCACGATCCCGAACAACGCGACCAGGGTGGCACTCAGCACGGCCACCGGCAAAAGCGCGGACAAGACTGCTCTCTCCATTCATCGCCGCCCAGGGGCGGAAGGCGGACAGGGGGCAGCTTATCAACGGCGTGAAAAGCACTCGGGGCTCCGTGACCTTGTCAGTCACGAAGCCCCGAGCGGTCTGCTTACGCGGAGGCGTCGAGCTCCCGGCCCTTCAGGGCCCGGGCGGTGTCGGCCCGGCCCTCGGCCACGCCGCGCTTGACCGGCGCGGGCCGCTCCTCGGCCAGCCACGCGTCGAGCACGTCGAGCGTCTCGGCCTCGATCAGGTTCGACGGGAACGCCAGCTTGGAGAACTCCACAGCCTGCTGCGCGCCGAGCTTCTCCCACAGCACCGGCACCGCGTCCAGGTACGGCCGCAGGTACGGGCGCACCAGGTCGGCCTGGTCGAGCGGCGCGAACCCGAGCATCGAGGACCGGCGAACCCAGTTCTCGGAGTTCGGGTCGACGATCCGCTCCCAAGCGCGCTCCTTGGCCTCAGCGGTCGGGACCACGGCCCGGGCGGTGAACGCCAGGCGCTTGCCGTCGGCGGTGTCGTCGCGGTCGAGTTCGGCGTCGATGGCGTCCTCGCCCACCGTACCGGTGGCCACGAGCACCGTCAGCAGCGCCCAGCGCAGGTCCGCGTCGACGGCGAGCCCTTCGGGCACGTCGGTGCCTTCGAGCCACCCGGCCACGCGGCCCAGGTCCGCTTCCGAACGCGACGCGGACGCGTAGGCCTTCGCCCACGACCGCTGCGGGTCCGAGCCCGGCGCGGCGGCGTCCATGGCGCCCTTCGCGGCCTGCGCCCACTGCTCGCGCAGCGCCGCCTTGTGCGACGGGTCGGCGTAGGCCAGCGACCCGGCGACCTGCCGCTGCGCGACCGTGACGATGTTGATGTCGTCCTCGGCCGTCAGGCTCTTCGCGCCCAGCGCCACGAACTGCGTCGCGGCCAGCTCGGCGTCGCGCAGCATGTCCCACGCGGCGGCCCAGATCAGCGCCCGAGCGAGCGAGTCGCCCAGCGCCGAGGTGTGCTCGATCGCCGTGGCCAGGCTCCGCTCGTCCAAGCGCAGCTTCGCGTACGTCAGGTCGTCGTCGTTGAGCAGCAGCAGGTCCGGCTGCTTCACGCCCGCCAGCGCCCCGATCGCGGTGGCCGCGCCCTCGACGTCGACCTCGATCCGGTCGCGGCGCACCAGGGCGTCGCCTTCGAGGTCGTACAGGCCGATCGCGATGCGGTGCGTGCGGTGGGTGGGGTGCTCGGCCGGGACCTCCTGGAGGACCGTGACCGAGGTGTAGTTCCCCGCAGCGTCCACTTCGACCTCGGGGCGCAGGGTCGAGACCCCGGCCGTGCGCAGCCACGTGTCGGCGAAGTCCTGGAGCGGCTTGCCGCTCGCGGTCTCCAGCTCCCCGAGCAGGTCGGAGAACACCGCGTTGCCGAACTGGTGCTTGGCGAAGTAGGCCCGCAGGCCCGCCAGGAACGGGTCGATCCCGACGTAGGCGACCAGCTGCTTGAGGATCGAGGCGCCCTTGGAGTAGGTGATCCCGTCGAAGTTGGCCTGGATCTCCTCGGTGTCGTTCGCGTCGGTGTAGACCGGGTGCGTGGTCGGCTGCTGGTCGGCGCCGTAGCCCCAGTTCTTGCGCGCCGACAGGAACGTGGTCCACGCGCCGTCGAAGCGGGTGGCCTCCACATTGGCCCAGTGGCTGGCCCACTCGGCGAAGGACTCGTTGAGCCACAGGTCGTCCCACCAGCGCATCGTCACCAGGTCGCCGAACCACATGTGCGCCATCTCGTGGAGGATGACGTTCGCGCGCTGCTCCAGCTCGAAGTCGGTGACCTGGCTGCGGAACAGGAACGAGGCCTCGGCGATCGTGATGCAGCCGAAGTTCTCCATCGCGCCGAAGTTGTACTCGGGCGCGAAGATCTGGTCGTACTTCGGCAGCGGGTAGCGGACCCCGAAGTGCTCGTGGAAGTGGTCGAAGCCCTGGCGGGTGACCTCGAAGACCCCTTCGGGGTCGAGGTGCTCCTTCATGGACTGGCGGCAGTACAGGCCCAGGTCGATCCCGTCGTGCGTCTCGTGGACGCCGAAGTACGGGCCCGCGCAGATCGCGGTGATGTACGGGCTCATCCGCACTGACTCTTCGAACAGTGTGACCTTGGTGGCGATCGCCTCGATCACGGTCTCGCTGGCCGCCGGCATGTTGGAGATCACGGTCCAGTGCTCGGGGGTGCGCACCTGGAACGTGAAGGCGGCCTTCAGGTCCGGCTGGTCGAAGCACGCGTAGACGCGCTGGGCGTCGGCGACCTCGAACTGCGAGTACAGGTACGTCTCCTCATCGACCGGGTCGACCATGCGGTGCAGGCCCTGCCCGTCGGTGGAGTACGCGCAGATCGCGTTGACGACCAGCTCGTTCTGCTCGGCCAGGCCGGTGATCCGCAGCCCGGCCTTCGGGTCGAAGCCCGAGATGTCGACCGGCTCGCCGTTCAGGTAGGCGTCCTCGATCCGCTCGGCGGCGATCTCGATGAACGTCTCAGCGCCCGCTTCGGCGCTGGCGAACTTGACGGAGGTGCGTGAGCTGAAGGTGTCTCCCCGCTCGTGCCCGGTCAGGTCGAGCTCCACGGTGTAGGAGTCGACGGACAAGAGCTCGGCCCTGCGCCGCGCCTCGTCTCGGGTCAGAATGTGCGTTGCCGCCACAGTGCCTCCTGTCGCTCAGAGGTCCAGCCTCAAGGGTTCGGATTATGAAAGAAGTGTGTCACATCCCGGGAGTTCACTCGGCGGCCACGGGCTGGGGCGGAGGGTTCGATTACGCTCGTGGCGTGACTGCTGCGCACCCGATCGACCAGGCCTGGCTCGCCACGCACAATTACGCCTCCGCAGGCGTCGGCGTGAGTGGATCCACTGGCGCGAAGAATTACGACGAGTTCCCCGACGAAACCGAGATCACCCGGATCATCGAGGCCAATCCCGCGTCCATGCTGGGCGTCGAGATGCCCGCCCACACGCCCGAGGCGGTGGCCGCCGAGTTGACCTTCGAGCAGGCCCTCCCGAGCGCCCAAGAGCGCCTCGCGGCCCTCAAGGAGGCCGGGCGCTTCGCCGCGTTCGGCGACGTGGCCGTGGCCTACCGGATCTCCGGCGGCGAGGAGCCGGTGGCGTACGGCGTGTACTGCCTCGTGGACACCGCCGAGATCTCCTCCTCCGCCGAGGAGCCCGGGAAGGTCATCCGCAACGAGGACGTGTTCATCGAGAAGGTCAAGCAGCGCAACGAGCTCAACCAGCGCCTGCGCCACCTGCTCAGCCCCGTCCTGCTGCTCCAGTCCACCCGCGGCGAGGAGCTGCACGCGGCCGTGGCCGCCGCCATCGCGGGCGCCGGCGACCCGGTCGCGGTCGACGTGGACGAGTCCGGCCGCTCGCACGAGATCTGGGCGATCGGCGGCGAAGCGGGCGAGGCCCTCGCCGCGCTCGCCGGGGACGGCGACCTCATCGTCGCCGACGGCAACCACCGCTCGCTCGCCGCGCAGGTCGGCGGCCTCGACCGCTTCCTCGCGGTGATCACCACCCCCCAGTCCGTGGTCATCCGCCCCTACCACCGCCTCGTCAAGGGCCTGCCCGGCTCGGCCGCGCAGCTGGTGGAGCAGATCGGCCAGATCGGCGCCTCGGTGACCGAGCTCGACGGCCCGCCCCAGACCCCTGCCGCGGGCGGCACCGTGGTCGTCTACGGCCAGGGCCGCACCTGGGAGATCGCCTTTCCCGCGACCGAAGGCTCCGTCGTGGACCGCCTCGACCACACCCAGGTCGAGAACGAGGTCTTCACCGGCCTCCTCGGCTGGGACGCGGGGGACAAGCGCATCACCTACGTCGGCGGCGACTACCCCGCGTCGTGGCTGGCCGAGCAGGTCGACGCGGGCAAGGCCGACCTGGCGATCCTCATCGCCCCGGTCACCGTGCCCGACTTCATCGACGTCAACCTCCAGCGGCTGAAGATGCCGCGCAAGTCGACCTGGTTCGTGCCCAAGGCCCGCGCAGGTCTGGCCATCGCCGAGCTTCCGAAGGGCTAAGGTCTGTTCCCGTGCGTATCTATCTCGGTTCCGACCACGCGGGCCTCGAACTCAAGGACCACCTGGTCAAGCACCTGTCCGGCCGCGGCTTCGAGGTCGTCGACGTGGGCCCCCACCAGTACGACGCCGACGACGACTACCCGCCGTTCTGCCTCCACGCCGCCTCGCGCGTGGTGGCCGACCCCGGCAGCCTCGGCATCGTCGTCGGCGGCTCGGGCAACGGCGAGCAGATCGCCGCGAACAAGGTCCCCGGCGCCCGCGCGGCGCTGGCCTGGAGCGTGGAGACCGCCAAGCTCGGCCGCCAGCACAACGACGCGAACGTGGTCGCCATCGGCGGCCGCATGCACTCGCTGGAGGAGGCCACGGCCTTCGCCGACGCGTTCGTGGACGAGCCGTTCTCCGGCGCCGAGCGCCACCAGAGGCGCATCGACATGCTGACCGCGTGGGAGACCACCCACGAGCTTCCCGAACTTCCTTAAACCACAACGACATCGCTACGTACAGGCCCGGGCTCCGGCCCGGGCCTGTCCGCGTCGAAAATCAGGAGAATTCGGATCTGGCCGTATGGAGTTATTGGACACGCGTTGGTAGCGTCGACACATGTCCAAGGGTTTTCGCGTTCTCCTTCAGATCCTGCAAGTGATCTGCCTCCTGGGAGCCCTCGTGTTCCTGGCCGCCTCGCTCCTCGCCCACCTGGTCGACATCGAACTGCCGGTGATCGACCCGGCCGCCCCGGTCGAGTCCTGGGCCATCGGCTTCGGCGTGCTCGCCGTGGCCCTCTCCCCGGCGCTGTGGGCGCTCTCGCGCCACGGCTCGGCCGCCCCGGCCCCCGCTCAGGCCGGAAGCCTCGACCGCGTCCCGCCCGCCGCAGCGACCCAGGTCCCCGCCCAGACCTCCTCGGTGTTCGAGCCGATGGGCTCCTCGCAGGCCCCGGCCCCGCCCGCCAGCTCCTACGGGCAGCCCTCGGCGGGCGGTTTCGGATCGCAGCCCTCGCCGCAGGCGGCCGAGAGCCCGTGGGGTTCGGGGCGCTGACGCCTGGGGGCCGTTCGGTTGTCGGCTGAGACGATGCGTACAGCGCCCACTCCGGGGGCCGCGGCGGGTGGATATCAGGCGTTACGCTATGGGCTCAGTCTCCGTCGAGAAGGACCGTGAATGTCGAACGCCACCGTTGACCTCGTCTGCGGGCCGGCCGACCCCCTCCCGGGGTCCGAGCAGAGCTACCGGATCACCGGGCTCCTCGGGTCGGGCGGCCAGGCCGACGTGTACCAGGCCGTGCGCGTCTCGGCGGGGATCTCCTCGGCGCCTTTGACGGTCAAGGTGTTCCGGCCCAACCCGGCCGACACCCGCGAGCACCAGTACCGCTCCTGGGACAAGGGCGACGCGGTGCTCATGGACCTCCACAGCCGCAACGTCGGCTCGATCTGCCGCCGCATCGACGCGTTCTACGGCCGGGCCCCGCATCCGGCCGGGAGCCCCGCGCAGGGCGACCCGGTCCCGTTCCAGGTCCTCGAATACCTGCCCGGTCACGACCTGCGCCAGCTCCTGTCGCGGCGCCTGGGCCGCGTCGACGCCGCGCGCACGCTCCGCTCGGTCGCCGAGGTCATGTCCGCGATGCACCACCCGCCGACCGGTGCGCACCCGGTGCTCCACATGGACCTCAAGCCCGCCAACGTGATCATCGGCCCCGACGGCTCGGCGAAGGTCATCGACTTCACCGGCGCGCGCTACCACACGCCCGCGCACCTGACCACGATCGCGTACACCCGCGAGACCGCCGGACCCGAGGCCCACCAGGGGACCGTGGGCCCGGCCTACGACGTCCACGGCTTCGGTTCGATCGCGTTCTACCTGGTCACCGGCGCGAGCGCCCGCACCGACTCCCCGGGACAGGAACAGTCGGTGCCGTGGGCGCGGCTGCGCCGCCACCCCGTGCTCGAAGCCCACCCGCGCCTGCGCGAGCACTTGACCGCGCCGCTGGACGACGACCCGACCAACCGGCCGCGCACCGAGGAGCTGCCGCGATGGATCGCGGAGCTGTGCTCGGTCATGGCCCGCGCGGGTCTGCCCGACCTCGGCGTCGACTGGGGCGGGCCGGTGCGCCGCCCGCCCGAGCCCGAGACCGCCGCCACGGTCCGCCTCGACATGCCGGTGGTGCCCCCGACCTCGGTCATCCCCGGCCCGGTCGCCGGAGGCACCCGCGTCATGGAGGCGGGCATGTCGCCCACGAGCATGTCGCCCGCGAACGCCGTGCAGGAGAAACCGATCGCCGGCCGCGTCCGAGTTCCCGACCAGGACCAGCTCATGGCCCAGAAGCAGCGCGAAGGATTCTCCCCGGGCCGTTCGAACGGCCCCGAACCCGGCCGCGGCCCGATCCCGCGCCTGCGCCTGGCCCACGACCCCGAGGAGCCCGACGAGAAGGCCCTCGAACGGGCCGAGCGGACCCCGCTCCTGGGCCCGCCCGGGTCGCTCGCGAAGGGCTTCGAGCTCTCGGTCATCGGCGGCCTGTTCTCGCTGGTCATGTGGCTGCTCTTGACGGTCTCGCAGGGTCTGGACTCGCTCACGTCGCAGGTCCTGAGCTACCTGGTGGTCGTCGGCGTGGCCATCGGCCTGTTCTTCCTGGTGCGCCTGGCCGGGGGCATGTTCTGGGGCCGGCTCCTGCACGCCAAACGCAAGACGGCCCGGCTCGCGCACCTGGCCTCCGGGATCTTCCTGGTGATGGTCGGCATCAGCTACATCCAGCAGTTCAGCTGGAGCTGGCTGGACATCGACTTCGAATGGTTCGACTGGATCACCGGACTCTTTGGATAGTCTCAATCGGTCCGAAATACGACTGTTCGCGTTTACGCTTTTCCGATAACCGCGACCGCGGAGGGGGATCGCCCGATTTCCCGTGCCCGCGGCCGCAGCCACGGATGCGGCTCCGGCGCTGTGCCGGCGTCCCTCCGGATACCGGAAAGGCATTGCGATGACCGCATTGACATCAATCGGCGCCGCAGCTCTGACCCCCGAGCAGCGCGAGGCGTTCGACCGCGACGGCTACCTCATGATCCGCGGCGCGCTCGACGCCGAGGAGATCCGACGCTGCTCGGACGCGCTGGACCGCGTCCACGAGGTGGAGCGCGCCGCCGGGCGGCTCAGTCCCGAGGGCGCAATGCACCGGCTCGACGCGGTGACCTCCTGCCCGGAGCTCGCCTTCCTGCTCAACCACCCGCGCACGTTCCATTACGTGTGGTCGATCCTGGGCTGGAACTTCCACGTCTACCACTCGCATGTGGACAAGCACCCGCCGATCGTGGGCGAGCGCCCGTTCCGATTCGAATGGCACCAGGACGGTGGCCGCCAGAACCGCGAGACCGAGACCGACCCGCGCCCGCGCCTGTCGGTCAAGCTCGCCTACTTCTTCACCGACCTGTCCCAGCCCGGCCGCGGCAACACCAAGATCGTGCCCGGCTCCCACAAGTGGAACCGCATCGACGGCCCGCCGCGCCGCGACATGCCCTGGCCCGACCCCGAAGGCGCTATCGAGGTCACCGGGGCCGCCGGGGACGTCATGTTCTTCGACCGGCGCCTGTGGCACGCCCGCAGCGACAACTACTCGGACATGACGCGCAAGGTCGCGTTCTTCGGGTTCACGCCGAGGTGGATCCGCGCCCGCGACCTGGTGGCCGACCTGCCGTCGCAGCCGTGGTGGCACGACCTCGACCCGGTGCAGCAGCAGCTGCTCGGCGGCTTCGCGCCCACCGGCGACCACGGCTGGGGCCACTATCCGGAGCAGACGCCGCTGTACAACTGGCTGGCCGAGCGTGACCTCCTCGACCCGGCCTACCCGCCGCTGCGCCCGTGAGCGACCCGGATGGCAGTCTGATCGCATGAGCCACGACGCCGACCTCGCGCGCGACATCTTCAACCGCTCGCACCTGACCGGGGAGTTCACCCTCCGGTCGGGTGTGGTCGCGCACGAGTACTTCGACAAGTACCTGTTCGAGTCCGACCCGGTCCTGCTGCGGCGCATCGCCGAGGCGCTCGCGCCGCTCGTGCCCGCGCACGGCGTGGACGCCCTGGCGGGCCTGGAGACCGGCGGCATCCCGATCGCGGTGATGCTCTCGCAGGTCACCGGGATTCCGGCGCTGTTCGTCCGCAAGGAGGCCAAGACCTACGGCACGTGCCGCCTGGCCGAGGGCGGCGAGGTCGAAGGCCAGCGGCTGTTCATCGTGGAGGACGTGGTCACCTCGGGCGGCGCGGTCCTCGATGCGGTGAACGAGCTGCGGGGTCGCGGCGCGATCGTCGAGCGGGGCGTGTGCGTGATCGACCGCGAGTCGGGCGGGATGAAGAACCTGGCCGAGGTCGGCATCGAACTCCAGGCGCTGTTCACGATGACGCAGCTCAAAGCGGCCGGAGCGTAGGACGCGAGGAAGCGGGGCCCGGACCGGGCCCCGCTTTGCTCATGCTCACCTGGCCCAGAGCCAGATCTCGGAGCCCTTCTCGGCCTCGGTGCCGCCGTCCACGGACTGGTCGAACACCTTGCCGGTGAACCAGATCTGCGCGGTCTTAACGATGAAGCCCTCGGCTTTCAAGATCTCGGTGGCCTCCTCGATGTCGAGGCCCACCACGTCGGGGACCTCGATCATCTCCGGGCCGGAGCTGACCACGAGGTCGACGGTGTCGCCGGGCCCGATCGGGGTGTCCGGGCCGGGGGACTGCTCGATGACCAGGCCCTTCTCGATGGTGTCGCTGGTGCGCTCGGTGACCTCGCCGACCTCGAGCCCTTCGGCCTCCAGGGCGTTGACCGCGCTGTCCTGCGAAGTCCCGATCAGGTCGGGGACGTTCAGCGGGGGCGTGCCGTCGGAGATCAGGAGCGTCACCGGGGTCCCGGCCTTGACGGTCTCGCCGATGGCCGGATCGGTGCCGATGACCTCGTCTTTCGCGAAGTCCACATGGTAGTCGCGCTCGACGGTGACCTCGGCGGAGAATCGGCCGAGCTCCTCGCGGGCCTCGTCCTCGCTCATCCCCGACACGTCGGGCATCTGGTACCGCTCGGGCCCCAGCGAGACCACCACGGTGATGGTGGCGCCCTGCCGGATGCGGTCGCCCACGCCCGGGTCCTGCGAGACCACCTCGCCGACCGGGACCGATTCGCTGTAGGCCTCCTGGACCTCGACGTCGAACCCGGCCTCGTCGGCGTAGGCCGCCACGGTCTGGCCGGTCTGGTCGAGCAGCGACGGCGTGGACGTGTAGCGGCCGATCCCGATCCACCAGCCCGCGGCGGCCACCGAGACCAGCAGCGCGCCGATGAGCAGCAGCGTGACCAGGGCCTTCCACGAGCGCGGACCCCGCGGCGCGTCCACGACCATCGTGGTCTGCACGGCCCGCGTGGGCCGCGGGACCTGGCCGGTGGTGCCCGGCGCGGGCTTGACGTCGATCGCGCCCAGGCGCCGCAGGAACGCGCCCGCGTCGACCGGCCGCGCGCCCGGCCTGCGCGAAGCCGCGGCCGTCACCAGTTCGGCGAGTCCCTCGGGGATGTCGGGGGTCTTGAGTCGCGGCGAGGGCACGTCCTCCTCGACGTGGCGGCGGGCCACCTCCCCTGCGTCGGGCCCGTCGAACGGGACCTCGCCGGTGAGCAGTTCGTAGAGCAGGATCGCCGTCGAGTAGACGTCGCTGGCGGTGGTCGCGGGCTTGCCGCCCACCAGCTCGGGCGCGACGTACGCGGCGGTCGCCACGAGCGGCCCGTCCGTGTCGCGGTCGCCGTGGACGGCCTCGGCCAGGCCGAAGTCGACCACCTTGACGCGGTCGCCCCGGCCGCCGTTCTTGAGCAGGATGTTCTCGGGCTTGATGTCGCGGTGGACGAGCCCGGCGTCGTGGGCGGCCTGGAGCCCGTCGAGGACCTGGCCGCACAGTTCCACGGCCTCCTCGATGCGCAGCCGCCTGCGCCGGTTGAGCAGGTCCCGCAGGGTGATCCCCGGCACGTACTCCATGACCACGTACGGCAGTCCCTCGTGGACGCCCTGGTCGAACACCCCGACCACGTTCGGGTGCGAGAGCCGCGCGATGGTCCGCGCCTCGTGGGTGAAGGCCCCCAGGTCGAATCCGTCCGCGCCCGCGGTGGTGATGATCTTCACCGCGACAGTGCGGTCGAGACGCTCGTCCTTCGCCTCGTAGACGTCGGCCATGCCGCCGCGCGCCACGAGCCGCTCCAGCCGGTAGCGCCCGTCGACGAGCGCGCCGGTCAGATCCCCGGTCGTCGTTGTCAACCCGCACTCCTCTCATTCACGGCTGGCAAGCGGGCGCCGTGGCCTCTCAAGCGGGCGCCGTGCCCACGATCAGTCTAAGAGCTCGGGGCGCGCGCTACAGGACCTCGGCGCCGGGGAAGCGCGGCTTGTCGGGGGCCACGACGCCGAGGCGCTTGGTGGCCCGTGTCAACGCCACGTACAGGTTCCGCAGACTCGACGCCGCGATCGCATCGGGGTCGACCACGATCACCGAGTCGAACTCCAGGCCCTTGGCCTGCTTGACGGTCACCACCGAGGCGTCGGTGATCCCGGCCAGCCCGGCGGCCCGCTCGGGGGTCGTGACCACGGCCACGCTGCCCTCGCCCACGATCGCCTTCTCGGCCGCCACCAGCTCCTCGACCCGCGAGTCGACGTCCTCGGCGATCTCCAGCCACGGCCGGTGACCCGAGCTGCGCACCGAAGTGGGCCGCGCGGCCTCCACGTCGATCGCGTCCAGCACCCGGGCGGCGACCTCCATGACCTCGGCCGGGGTCCGGTAGGACACCGTCAACTGCTCGGCCCGCCAAGTGAGCCCGGTGTCGCCGAAGACCTCGGCCCAGCTCGACGGGGCCTCGCCCATCGCGGCCGCCGCGCCCGCGGCCTGCGCGAGGTCACCGGCCACGGTGAACGAACGCGAGACGCAGCGCCGCAGCAACGCCCGCCACTCCATCGGCGAGAGCTCCTGCGCCTCGTCCACGATCACGTGCCCGAAGATCCACCGCCGGTCGGCCGCCGCGCGCTCGGCCACGGACACGAACACCTCGTCGACCTGCCGCTCGCCGAGCCAGAACTCGTCGATGACGTCGGTGGCCTGGAGGATCTCCGACTCCTCGTCCTCGAAGTCGAACGAGGCCGAACCGGCCGCGATCGTCAACACGTCCTGCGCGTACGCGATCTGCTCGGCCGTCAGCCCTCCGCCGCTCCGGCGCACCTCGGTCTCGCCCAAGTGCTCGGCGGCCTCGTCGAGCAGCGCCACGTCGGCCTCGCTCCACCCGCCGGGCCGCCGCCGCAGCAGCGCCCGCTCCTCCTTCGGCAGCACCGCCGCGGCGGAAGCGAGCAGCTCCGAGGACGCGAACAGGTCCTCCAGCAGCTCAGTGGCGGTCAGCTCGGGCCACAGCGCCTCGATCTGACCCCGGATCACCGGGTCGGTCGCGATCTCGCCCGCGAGCTTCGCCCGGTCGTCGAGCCCCAGCAGGTTCTCCCCGCCGAGCGGGTCCTCGCCGATGATGTCGGCGTACTGCGTCGCCAGGTCGGCGATCACGCGCTTGTGGAAGGTCTCGCGGGCCTCGTTGTGCGCCAAGCCCGTCTCGCGCGCCGCGTCGCGCGCCGACGTGATCTTCTCCGGGCGCAGCCACAGCTCGTGGCCCTCGTAGTCGACCAGCACCGGATCGCGCGGCACCGCTTGGCGGTCGGCCACCGCGCTGGCGATGACCCCGGCCATGACCGATCGGCCCTTGATCGCGGCCACCGCGTCGGTCTCGGGCCGGTCGGCGACCACCCCGGGGAACAGCTGCGCGGGCGTGCGCAGCAGGACGTCGGTCTCGGCCAGGCCCGGCAGGACCTCGGAGATGTACCGCAGGAACTGCTTGCCGGGGCCGATGATGAGCACGCCGCGGCGCTGGAGCTGCTCGCGGTGCTCGTAGAGGAGGTAAGCGGCGCGGTGGAGGGCCACCGCGGTCTTGCCGGTGCCGGGCGCCCCGTCCACGATCATGACGCCCTCCAAGGGCGCGCGGATGATCCGGTCCTGCTCGGCCTGGATGGTGGCCACGATGTCCTGCATCGTGCCGGTGCGGGCCGCGTCGAGCGCGGCCATAAGAGCGCCCTCGGAGCCGATCGTGGAGCCGGACTCGCCCGCCGCGTCGAGGTCGAGGACCTCGTCGTTCACGCTGCGCAGACGCCTGCCCTTGGTGTGCAGGTGGCGGCGGCGGCGCACCCCGGCGGGGGAGGCGGCGGTCGCCAGGTAGAACCGGCGCCCGGCCTCGCTGCGCCAGTCCACGAGCTGCTGCTCGCCGCTCTCACCGTGGATGCCGATGCGGCCCAGGTACATCGGGTCGCCCCCGGCGCTGTAGTCCAGGCGCCCGAAGCACAGTCCCTCTTCGACGGCCTCCAGGACGGCGATGCGGCGGCGGTAGAAGTGCGCCTCGGCGTCCCTCTGGCTGCGCTCCTGGTCGTTCTCGACGTGCTTGCGCCGCGACTCGTCGAGCCGGGCGGCCGCCTCCTCGCGGAGCCGGTCGAGCCGGGCGTAGAGCCCGTCGAGTCGGGCCTGCTCGGACACGACCCTCGAATCGACGGCCGGAATGATGGCAGCGGACACAGAACTCCTCGGGAGTGGATCGAACGCGCGGACGGTGCGCGATGTTCAGGAAGACGCTGCGAGAGGCGCAACTGAAAAATCTTAGCGCTCCGCGGGCCGATCGTCTCCCGCCGCGAGCGAAACGCGCCGCACCGCCCGCGGCCTGCGCCGACGCGCGCTCGCATTACAGCCGTATAACGCTCGATTGACCAGGTTCGCAACGATCATTATGGTTGGCCCGGAATATCTACCGGAAACTTGTGACTGGAGTCAACTATCGATGGCCACTGAGACCAGAGAGAACTGGGGCTCACGCGTCGGGTTCATCCTCGCCGCGATCGGCTCGGCCGTGGGGCTGGGCAACATCTGGCGGTTCCCCGGCGTCGCGTACGAGAACGGCGGCGGCGCTTTTTTGGTGCCCTACCTCGTGGCGCTGACGACGGCGGGCATCCCGCTGCTCATCATGGAGTTCACGATCGGGCGCCGCTACCGGGGCTCGGCCCCCGTGGCCTACCGCCGCATGAACCGCAACGCGGAGGTGATCGGCTGGTGGCAGGTGGCCATCTCGATGATCATCGCCGTCTACTACGCGGCGATCATCGCCTGGGCCGGGTGGTACGGCTTCTACTCGATCTCGCAGCAGTGGGGCGCCGACCCCAACGCGTTCCTCATGGGGGACTTCCTGCAAGCGAGCGACGGGTTCGGCGACTTCGGCACCTGGCTGCCGGGCATCGGGCTCGCGATGGTCGTGGTGTGGGGCTTCACGCTCCTGGTGATCGGCGCGGGGATCAAGAAGGGCATCGAGACCACCAGCAAGATCTTCATCCCGCTGCTGTTGGTCATGTTCGCCGTGATGGTCGTGCAGGCGCTCACCCTCGACGGCGCGGTCGAGGGCCTGAACGCGTTCTTCACCCCCGACTGGGAAGCGGTGCGCGAACCGGGCGTGTGGCTGGCGGCCTACGGGCAGATCTTCTTCTCGCTGTCGGTGGGCTTCGGCATCATGGTCACCTACGCGTCCTACCTCAAGCGCAAGTCCGACATCACCACCTCGGCGTTCACAGTGGGCTTCGCGAACTCCTCGTTCGAGATCCTCGCGGGCATCGGCGTGTTCGCCGCGCTCGGGTTCATCGCGTTCGAGTCCGGGGTCCCGATCGCCGACCAGGCCTACGCGGGCGTGGGCCTGGCGTTCGTGGCCTTCCCCACGATCATCAACACACTGCCGTACATGGCCGGGCTCTTCGGGGTCCTGTTCTTCGCCTCGCTCGTGGTGGCCGGCTGGACCTCGATGGTGAGCATCGTGCAGGTCCCGGTGGCCGCGATGGAGGACCGGTTCGGCTGGGGCCGCAAGAAGGCCACGCTGATCCTCGGCGGCTTCATGACCGTGGTCTCGGTGGCGCTGCTGCCGACCGCCAGCGGGCTGATGTTCCTCGACGTCACCGACTACTTCATCAACCAGTACGGCATCGCCGTGGCCGCGCCGGTGAGCATCGCCGTGGTGGTCTGGGTGATGTGGCGCTGGAAGGCCCTGCGGGACGACGCGAACGCGACCTCGACGATCAAGATCGGCCCGATCTGGTTCGTGTGCCTCGGGGTCATCACGCCTGTGGCGCTCGCGGGGATCCTGTTCTTCAATATTTGCGACCTGGTGACCGCCGACGCCGACAGTTCGCTGTACACCTACAACCAGTACCAGGCCTTCGGCTGGTCGCTCGCGCTCGGCGCGCTGGCCTTCGGCGTGATCATGGCGCTGGTGCTGCGGCGCCGGGAAGTGCCCGAGATCGAGTCCGAAGAGGACGTCGAGATCCGAGAGGAGGCCACTCGATGAGCCCGGCCGCGATCACCATGATGATCATCGCGATCGTCGTCATCGGCGGGGGACTCGTCGTCTCGGCGGCGGTCCTGATGACCCATCCGGACGAACCCGAGGACGACTGACCCGACTCGAGGCGGCTTCCGCGCACGCACCGTGCGCGGAAGCCGCCTTTCTGTGCGAAATCGGTGCGCAACATCCCGAAAGCGAATTTGTTACGCGCACCCCCTTGTGTCGCGGGCCATCAACTGTTAGGTTACTTTTTAATTCGCATTATGGCAGGTCAAGGCTAATAATGCATCGAAGATAATCGCTGACCCACCTCTTGATGGGAGAAGACGATGCGCAAGACGCGCAAGATCATCCTGTCCATCGCCGGAGTCGCGACCCTCGCGCTCTCGGCCTCACTGGCGGCAGTCGCCTGGGGCCACGGCTACAACTCCGACCCCCCGTCCCGCTCCGCCCTGTGCGCGAGCGGGCAGGTCTCCAACTGCGGGGCCATCTCGTACGAGCCCCAGAGCGTCGAGGGCCTCAAGGGCTTCCCGAACGCAGGACCGGTCGACGGCGAGCTCTGTTCGGGCGGCAACGACCGCTTCTCCGAACTGGACGACCCGCGCGGCGGCAACTGGCCCGCCACCTCGGTGAGCCCCGGCAACCGCAACTTCACCTGGACGATGACGGTCAACCACGCCACGGCGACGTTCGACTACTACATCACCAAGCCCGGCTACGACCCGTCGACGCCGCTCACCCGCAACGACCTCGTGCTCACCCCCATCGCGTCCTACGAGATGGGCGGCGCGCAGCCCGACCACGTCATGACCCACTCCGTGCCGCTCCCCGAGCGGACCGGCAAGCACATGGTCTTCAGCGTGTGGGTCATCGCCGACACCGCCAACGCGTTCTACTCCTGTGTGGACGTGGACTTCGGCGGCGGCAACGGCGGCGGCGACCCGACCGACCCGCCGACCGACCCGACCGACCCGCCCGGCGGCGGTGAAGGATGCGAGGCCTCGGTCTGGTCGGCCTCGGCCACCTACAACGGCGGCGACGAAGTCGTCCACAACGGCGTCTCCTACCGCGCGAGCTGGTGGACCTCCGGCGAAGAGCCCGGCACCACCGGTGAATGGGGCGTCTGGAAACAGCTCGCCACATGTTAGGTGTCCTTAGAGATACCCCCTGGAACACGGGCCGCCCGGCCGCGCCGCACCGCGACCGGTCGGCCCGTGGCGCGCGTCTCCCTTGACAGCCCGTCGGGGACGCGGCTACCGTTGTCCCGTCCTTGTTCCCGACGTTAGGCACTCACTTGAAGCTCTAGGTCGTAGACATCGCGCCGTCACGTCTCTTCGTACGTGAGGTGCATCTGCGATCTGTGGGATGCCTGTTTCCGGGAACGATTCCCCCTCGCCGCCCGCCGCGGTCCGTGAGCGCGATGTCTCTCATTCGATTCCTTCCGCATCGAACCTGAGAGGTCTCATGACCACCTTCATCAACATTCACCAGCTCGCCTTCGGCTGGCCCGAGGGCCACCGCGTCTTCGACGGGATCGACGTCGTGTTCTCCGACGGCCGCACCGCCCTGGTGGGCGACAACGGCACCGGCAAGTCCACACTGCTCAAACTCACCGCCGGGCTCCTCAAGCCCGGCTCGGGCACGATCACCGCCTCCGGGCTCATCGAGTACCTCCCGCAGGAACTCCCGCTGCGCCTGGGCGACAGCGTGGCCGACCTCCTCGGCATCGCCGAGAAGCAGCGCGCGCTGGCCGCGATCGAGGCCGGGGACGCGAGCGAGGCCCACTTCGCCGCGATCGGCGACGACTGGGACTTCCTCGACCGCTCCCGGGTCGCCCTCGACGAGCTCGGCCTCGACCACGTGGGCCTCGACCGCACCGTGGGCACGCTCTCGGGCGGCGAGTCGATGCTCGTGGGCCTGGCCGGGCGGCTCGTGCGCCGCCCCGACGTGCTGCTGCTCGACGAGCCGTCGAACAACCTCGACGGTTCGGCCCGCAAACGGCTCTACCAGGCGATCTGCCGCTTCAACGGCACGCTCGTGGTCGTCAGCCACGACCGGGCGCTCTTGGAGCACGTGGACGCCGTGGCCGAGCTCTACAAGGGCCGCGTCCGCGTCTTCGAAGGGAACTTCAGCGCCTACGAGCAGGTCATCGAAGGCGAGCAGGAGGTCGCGGCCCGCGCCGTGCGCGACGCGAAGCAGGACCTCACCCGCCAGAAGCGGGAGCTGATCGCCACCAGGGTCCAGAACGACAAGGGCGCGTCCGCCTGGCGGCGCGAGCGGGACCGCGGCGGCACGCCGAAGATCCTCCTCAACGGCAAGAAGAACGCCGGGGAGGTGTCCTCGGCGAAGATCCTCGGCGCGAAGCTCGACGACGTGGCCGAGGCCAAGGGCCGCCTGGACGAGGCCGAGGAGGCGCTGCGCGACGACGGGTCGATCAACGTCGACCTGCCCGAGACCAGCGTGTCCTCGCACCGCGACATCGCGATCATCAAGGGCCTCGACGTCGCCGGGCTCTACGGCGACGGCCTCGGGCTCCACATCCGGGGCCCGGAGCGGATCGCGATCAGCGGCGACAACGGCTCGGGCAAGACCACGCTCCTGCGCGCGATAGCCGACGCCGCCCGCGTCCCGCACGGGTTCCTCACCCAGCGGCTCGAACTGCTCGACGACGACGCGAGCGTGCTCGACAACGTGGGGAAGCGCGCCCCCGAAGCCGGTCAGGCCCTGCTGCGAACCCGCCTGGCCCGCTACGGCATGCGCGGCGCGGCGGTCTTCCAGAAGGTCGCGACCCTCTCGGGCGGCCAACGCCTCCGAGCGGCGCTGGCGACAGTGCTGTCGGCCCAGCCCGCACCGCAGTTGCTCCTGCTCGACGAGCCGACGAACAACCTCGACATGTCCTCGACCCGGCAGCTGCAACAGGCCCTCACCGCCTTCGAGGGCGCACTGGTGGTGGTGAGCCACGACGAGGCCTTCCTCGACGGCCTGGGCCTGACGAGGCGGGTCGAGCTCGTGCGGGGCGAAGGAATCGCCACGGACGAGGCGCGGGTGTCGTAGGCGCGACACGGAGGAAGCGATCCGAAACGGCGGCTCCGGGTTCACCGCGGGGCCGCCGCGGGCGTCGCGGCCTCGCGCACGGAACGCCCGCGGCCTCCTCGCGGCCGAGCCGTGGGCGATGCCGCCTCCGCCTCAGGGACACGTGCGTCGCAATCCCCTCCGCGCGCTCTTCTCGGGCTGATACTGGGGTGTCCGAATCGTCGCGGTCGTCCGCGAAGTCTCAAGGGAGCGCCGATGCCCGCCACTCGACTCGCCGCAGCGGCGGCCGTGCTTCTCGCCGGGGCGCTCGCCGCGTGCGGGACCGATGCCCAGGACAGCCCCGACCTCGGCGGGTCCTGGCAGGCCTCGCTCGACCTGGTCCCGGAGTGGAAGAGCGTCTACCCCGGCGGGACCGGCACCGTCAAGGTCACCTCCGCCGACGGCACGTCCGTGCAGCTCACCGTCGCGGGCCTGGGTGAAGAGACCGAGTACATGGCTCACATCCACGACGCCGAGTGCGACGAGACCCCGCCCGGCGGCGGACACTGGCTCGCAGACCCCAGCGGCGAGGACGCCGTGCCGAACATCGTCGAGCTGCACTTCACGACCTCCACCTCCGGTACCGGCTCGCAGACCGAGTCGGCCGACGTCATGCTCGACGACCGCGCCGAGAGCGTCGTGGTCCACGCCCCCGACGACGTGGTCGCCGCCGAAGGTCGCGCCGACAACCGGATCCTGTGCGGGGACCTCGACGACTGATCGGACCCACTCCCGGAAAATCGCATGGCGCGGGGCCGGTCGGCCCGCGTATCCTTGACGATCGTCATGCCCAGCAGCGTCCCGAACTCCCGAACCAGCCTGCGCGAGCGCGTCTTCGCCCTGCGCACGGCCGATCAGCGCGCCCTCAGGCGGCGCCTGCGCGAGGCCCGCGAACTCGACGGCCAGGCCCGCACCGAGGCCTTCGCGAAGCTCGAAGCCGAGGTCGAACGCAAGGAGACCGCGCTCGCGGCCCGCGCGGCCGCCGTCCCGAAGATCGTCTACCCCGAAGAGCTGCCCGTCTCGCAGCGCAAGGACGACATCCTCGAAGCGATCCGCGACCACCAGGTCGTGATCATCGCCGGTGAGACCGGCTCGGGCAAGACCACCCAGATCCCCAAGATCTGCCTCGAACTCGGGCGCGGCGTGCGCGGCCTGATCGGGCACACCCAGCCCAGGCGGATCGCCGCCCGCGCGGTGGCCGAGCGCATCGCCGACGAGCTCGGGTCGCCGCTGGGCGAGGCCGTCGGCTGGAAGGTCCGCTTCACCGACCAGGTCTCGGACTCCAGCCACATCAAGCTCATGACCGACGGCATCCTGCTCACCGAGATCCAGCACGACCGGATGCTCAGCGCCTACGACACGATCATCATCGACGAGGCCCACGAGCGCAGCCTCAACATCGACTTCATCCTCGGGTGCCTGCGGCAGATCCTCCCCAAGCGGCCCGACCTCAAGGTCATCGTCACTTCGGCGACCATCGACCCCGAGCGTTTCGCGAGCCACTTCGGCTCTGAAGCGGGCCCGGCTCCGATCCTGGAGGTCTCCGGCCGCACCTACCCCGTCGAGGTCCGCTACCGGCCCTTGCAGGGCGAGGACGGCGAGGAGGACCGCGACCAGACCGACGGCATCCTCGACGCGGTGAACGAGCTCGGCCGCATCGGCGACGGCGACATCCTCGTCTTCCTCTCCGGCGAGCAGGAGATCCGCGACACCGCCGACGCCCTGGAGAAGGCCAAGCTCCGCAATACCGAGGTCGTGCCGCTGTACGCGCGCCTGTCCGCGCAAGAGCAGCACCGGGTCTTCTCCTCGCACACCGGGCGCCGGATCATCCTCTCCACCAACGTCGCCGAGACCTCCCTGACCGTGCCGGGCATCCGCTACGTGGTCGACGCCGGGTACGCGCGCATCTCCCGCTACTCGGCCCGCACCAAGGTCCAGCGCCTCCCGATCGAGGCCATCAGCCAGGCCAGCGCCAACCAGCGGGCGGGCCGCTGCGGCCGCGTCGCCGAGGGCGTGTGCATCCGCCTGTACTCCGAGGACGACTTCAACGCCCGCCCGGAGTTCACCGACGCGGAGATCCTGCGCACCAACCTCGCCAGCGTGATCCTCCAGATGACGGCCGCGAAGCTCGGCCGGGTCGAGACGTTCCCGTTCGTCGACGCGCCCGATTCGCGCAACATCAAGGACGGCCTGGACCTGCTGGTGGAGCTCGGGGCCCTCGAAGACGTGCGCAGCGGCGAGCGGCGCCTGACCAAGGCCGGGCGCGACATCGCGCGGCTGCCGATCGACCCGCGCCTGGCGCGGATGATCCTCCAGGCCCGCGACGAGGGGTGCGTGCGCTCGGTCGCGGTCATCACCGCCGCGATGTCCATTCAGGACCCGAAGGAGCGCCCGGCCGACAAGCGCGCCCAGGCCGACCAGTCCCACGCGCGCTTCAACGACCCCGACTCCGACTTCTCGGCGTACCTGAACCTGTGGCGCTACCTCGAAGAGGAGCGCCGCTCGCGCTCGTCGAGCTCGTTCCGCCGCATGTGCAAGCAGGAATACCTGCACTACCTGCGCATCCGCGAATGGCAGGACCTGGTGCGCCAGATCCTCGG
The DNA here is from genome assembly GCF_040645615.1 of Glycomyces sp. NPDC046736. Taxonomy (NCBI): domain Bacteria; kingdom Bacillati; phylum Actinomycetota; class Actinomycetes; order Glycomycetales; family Glycomycetaceae; genus Glycomyces; species Glycomyces sp. NPDC046736. The sequence goes on from NZ_JBEYYO010000009.1 coordinate 150,778, forward strand.
CGTCCTCAAGAGCCTCAAGATCGACGTCGAGGACCCCGACTTCACCGCCGACCCCAAGCGCGTCCACACCGCGCTCCTGGCCGGGCTCCTGTCGCACATCGGCGTCAAGGAGGCCGACACGCGCGAGTACCTCGGCGGGCGCGGTGCGAAGTTCGCGATCTTCCCCGGCTCGGGCCTGGCCAAGAAGCAGCCGCGCTGGGTCGTGGCCGGTGAACTGGTCGAGACCAGCCGCCTGTGGGGCCGAGTATGCGCCAAGATCGAACCCGAATGGGTCGAGCCGATCGCCGCGCACCTGATCAAGCGCACCTACTCCGAACCGCACTGGTCCAAGAAGGCCGGCGCGGTGCTCGCGTTCGAACGCGTCACCCTCTACGGCGTCCCGATCGTGGCCCGCCGCAGCGTCAACTTCGGCCGCATCGACGTCCCCCTCAGCCGCGAGCTGTTCATCCGCCACGCCCTCGTCCAAGGCGAATGGGAGACCCACCACAAGTTCTACGCCCGGAACCTCGCCAAGATCGGCGAGGTCGAGGAGCTGGAGAACCGGGTCAGGCAGCGCGGGCTCCTCGCCGACGAGCAGACCCTGTTCGACTTCTACGACGAGCGCCTCCCGGCCGACATCGTCTCGGCCCGCCACTTCGACGCCTGGTGGAAGCGCGAGAAGGACAAGACCCTCCTCGACTTCGACGAGTCCCTGCTCCTGGGCGACCGTGCCGACGGCCTCGACGGCGACTCCTACCCCGAGGTCTGGACCTCCGAAGGCGCCGACCTCGAAATCGACTACGAGTTCGAGCCCGGCTCGGCCCGCGACGGCGTCACCGTGGCCGTGCCGCTCCCCGCGCTCCAGCAGCTCGACCAGGACGCGTTCACCTGGCAGGTCCCGGGCCTGCGCGCCGAGTTCACCGAAGCGCTCATCAAGAGCCTGCCCAAGACCCTGCGCCGCAACTTCGTCCCGGCCCCCGACTTCGCCCGCGCCGCCGTCGCCCGCATGGCCCCGGCTCCGGGCCGCGCCATGACCGTCGCCCTCGCCGACACCCTCAAGGCCATGACCGGCGTGAACGTCCCCGTGGACGCGTTCGACCTGACCAAGGTCCCCGGGCACCTCCTGGTCACCTTCCAGGTCAAGGACGACGACGGCGAGGTCCTCGCCGAGGGCAAGGAGCTCGGCGCGCTCCAGAGGCAGCTCGCCCCCAAGACCCAGGAAGCCGCCGCCGAGGCCTTCGACCTCGAACGCACCGGCCTCACCACCTGGGACTTCGATGCCCTCCCCAAGATCCACGAGACCCCGCGCAAGGGCTACACCGCGAAGGCCTACCCCGCGCTGGTCGACGAAGGCCCCACCGTGGGCGTCAAGGCCTTCCCCGACCCCGGCTCGCAGGCCGCGAACATGTGGGCCGGCACCCGCCGCCTCCTGCGCCTGAACTGCCCCGACCCGCGCCTGAAGGAAGTCCTCACCCGCAACGAGCAGCTCGCGCTCGCGACCGGCCCGTACAAGAACGTGGACGCGCTCCTAGCCGACTGCGTGCGCACCGTCCTCGACAAGGTCCTCATCGAGGGCGGCGGCCCCGCCTGGGACCGCGAGGGTTTCGAGGCCCTGCTCAAACGCGCCAAGCCCGAGGTCGGCGGCGAGTCCCCGACCGTGGCCCGCAAGGCCGCGGCCGTGCTCGCCGAGGCCCGCGAGGCCCACCGCCTCCTCGAAGGCAAGTTCGACTTCTCGATGCTCCCGGCCATGAGCGACATGCGCCGCCAGCTCGAAGGGCTCGTGGACGCCGACGGGTTCGTGGGCTCGACCGGCTGGTGGCGGCTCGACGACCTGCACCGCTACGTCAAGGGCATCGCCTACCGCGCGAAGCGCGTGGTCGCCGACGTGGCGGGGGACAAGGGCCGCATGGAGGTCGTCCAGGCCCTCGAAGCCGAACGCGACTCCCTCGCCCGCACCCGCCCCGCGGCCCTGCGCACCGGCGAGGGCCGCGAGGTCCGCTGGATGCTCGAAGAGCTGCGCATCAGCTTCTTCGCCCAGCAGCTCGGCACCCGATACCAGGTCTCCGAGAAACGCATCAGGAAGCTCCTCCAGTCCCTCTAGCCGCTCCCTGAGCTGAACACCGCTTAAAACCCTCGCGCATGTCGTACCCAAGGTGCATGATCAGAATCCCGAGCCGCATCGGCGCCGGGTGAAGGCACTTTGCGAACGCTTCCGAAGGAGGACGACGTGTCGCAGCAAGGAACCGCCGCCGACTACGCCATAGAGACCGAAGGCCTGACCAAGCACTTCGGCGACCTCGTGGCCGTCGACCACATCGACTTGAACGCCCGCACCGGCACGGTGCTCGGCGTCCTCGGCCCCAACGGGGCTGGCAAGACCACGATGGTGCGCATGCTCGCCACGCTCTCCGAGCCCACCTCCGGCACCGGCCGCGTCGGCGGCTACGACATCGTGCGCAACGCGCCCGAGGTCCGCTCCCTCATCGGCCTCACCGGCCAGTTCGCCGGCATCGACGAACTGCTCACCGGCGAGGAGAACCTCCGCTTCATCGGCCGCCTCCTCGGCATGCCCACCGGCGACGCCAGGGCCCGCGCCCGCGAGCTCCTCGCCCAGTTCAACCTCTCCGACGCCGCCGACAAGGCCGCCAAGGCCTACTCCGGCGGCATGCGCCGCCGCCTCGACCTCGCCGCCAGCCTCGTCGGCCGCCCCAAGATCCTCTTCCTCGACGAACCCACCACCGGATTGGACCCCCGTGCCCGCGGGGAGCTCTGGGGCCTCGTGCGCTCCCTGGTCGCCGACGGCACCACGGTCCTGCTGACCACCCAGTACCTCGAAGAGGCCGACCAGCTCGCCCACGAGATCGCCGTCATCGACCGCGGCAAGGTCATCGCCACCGGCACCCCCACCCAGCTCAAAGCCAAGATCGGCGGCCAGACCCTCCGCATCCAGCCCGAAGACCACGGCCAGCTCGAAAACCTGAGGGCCCTCGTCGCCGAGCGCTACCCCGACCTCGACCCCATCATCGAGGCCGGAGCGATCACCCTCGGCGTCAACGACGACGCGATCATGCCCACCCTCGCCGCCGACCTGCGCGAACGCAGCATCGGACTCGCCGAGTTCCACCTCGGCCTCTCCAGCCTCGACGAGGTCTTCCTGACCCTCACCGGCCACCGCACCGAGGCCGACGAATCCGAATCCGAGGAGGCCGCGCAATGACCGCCACCGAGATCGCACCGCCGGTCACCGGCCGCCCCGGCCCCGCCGCCACCGTCAGCCAAACCCTCTCGATGGCCTGGCGGCAGATGGTCCGCATCAAGCACAACCCGTTCGAACTGGTCGACCTCTCCTTGAGCCCGGTCATGTTCCTGTTCCTGTTCGTATACGTCTTCGGCGGCCAGATGGCCGGCTCCACCTCCGACTACCTCCAGTACGTCCTCGGCGGCCTCATCGCCCAGAACGCCATCTTCCTCACCATGTACACCGGCACCGGCATCAACGCCGACCTCCGCAAAGGCGTCTACGACCGCTTCCGCTCCCTCCCCATCGCCCGCTCCGCGCCGCTGGCCGGGAAGATCTTCGCCGACCTGTTCAAACAGGTCTGGTCGATCGTGATCATGCTCGGCCTGGGCCTGCTCATGGGCTTCGAACTCCGCAGCGTCTCCGGCGCGCTCCTGGCGACCATCGCGATCGTCGTCTTCGCGCTGGCGATCTCGTGGGTCTCGGTGCTCATGGGCGTGGTGGCCGACTCCGAGGAGAAGGTCCAGATCTACTCCTTCGTGATCATCATGCCGCTCACCTTCACGTCCAGCGCCTTCGTAGACATCAACACGATGCCCGGCTTCCTCCAAGCCTGGGCCAAGGTCAACCCGGTCACCCACCTGTCCGACGCCATGCGAGGCCTCCTCTCCTACGGCCCGATAGCCGAACCGCTCCTATGGACCTTCGCCTGGGCCGTCGGCATCTTCGTAGTGACAGCCCCACTAGCAATGCGCGCCTACCGCCGCAAGATGGTCTGACGCCGGCGTGTCGAATCCGCTCATGTTCGTCGGAGGCCTAGCATCAAAGCATCGTTTCATGTCAAGATTGATGTATGAGGACCACGGTGACCATCGAAGACAGCATCGCGATTCGCATTGAAGCGCTCCAGGCAGAGCGGCACATGACCTTCAAGGACACGATCAATCACCTGCTCGGCCTCGGTCTGGACGCCTGGGAGAACCCCAGCCCCCAGACAGAGGAGAAGCGGACCTGGACTAAGCCGCGGAGCTTCGGCAAACAGCTCCTGCCATATGAGGCGAACACTGCGGAGATGCTTGCCCTCCTGGAAGGCGAGGAGCACAAATAGTGTTCCTGGTCGACGTTAACGTCCTGATCTACGCAGTGGACGAAGACCAGCCCCGGCATGCGACTGCGGTGGCCTGGCTGGACCATCAGATGAACGGCAGGGGAAAGACCGTCGGGCTGCCATGGGAGACCCTGCTGGGTTTCATGCGCATCATGACGAATCCGCGGGCGCGAAGCGAACCGTATACCGCCGGAGAGGCCTGGGATCAGGTTGAGGCATGGTTGGCAAGCCCAGCGGTCTGGATTCCGATCCCGGGACCAGGCCATCGGAATATCCTCGGACAGATCATGAGCACTGAGAAACCCACCTCGAAGCTGATCCCGGACGCACATCTCGTGGCGCTGGCAATCGAGCACGGTTTGACGATTGCCAGCGCCGACACGGGTTTCGGAGGTTTCGCAGCGGTCCGCTGGATCGACCCGACCCGCGCGAAGTGAGCCCGGGTCGTGTGGTGCGCGGTCAGGCTCGGGCCAGTTCGAGTTCCGGTTCCTTGACTGCCGGCGGGGTCTTCGGGGGGCGGTTTTGGAGTTGGGCTGTCACTGTCGCCGCCAGGGCGACTGCGAAGCCTGCGATCTGCCAGGCGGTGAAGGTTTCGCCCAGGGCCAGCCAGCCCACGGTGGCCGCCGTCAGGGGGGAGAGCAGGCCCAGGAAGCTCAAGGGGACCACCGAGAGTCGGCCGATGCCGCGGAACCAGAGCCAGTAGCCCAGAGCCGTGTTGACCAGGCCGAGGTAGACGTAGCCGAGCACGTTCGTGCCCGTCATCGCGGGCAGGCCGCCCTCGACCGCGAACGCCAGCGGCACGAGCAGGATGCCGCCCGCGGTGAGCTGCCAGCCCGCCAGCGCGGTCGGTCCGGCCCCTTCGGGGAGGCCCCATTTCTTGGTGAGCACTACGGCCACGGCCATCGAGACCGCGCCGCCGATGCCCGCCAGTGCCCCGACCAGGTCGAGCGCCGCTTCGGCGGTGAGCACGACCATCGCGACGCCCGCGACTCCGGCGATGCCGAGCAGCCAGGTCCGCAGCCGCACCTTCAGGTGCAGGATCAACAGCGTGGCCCCGGCGGTGGCGAGCGGTCCGACCGCCGCGGCCACGGCCGCCACGCCGCCGGGGAGCCGGTAGGTGGCGATGAACAGCAGCGCGAAGAACACCGCGATGTTGAGCGTGCCGATGACCGCCGACTTCCACCACCACGAGCCTCGCGGCAGCCTCCGTGCCAGGACTATGAGCAGCAGCCCCGCGGGGAGCGCGCGGAGCATCGCGGTCAGGAACGGCCGGTCGGCGGGCAGGAACTCGGTGGTCACGAGGTAGGTGGTGCCCCACATGACGGGGGCGAGGGCGGTGAGGAGCAGGTCCCTGGTGCCGCGGTTCATGGTGACTCCTTCAAGTTGCTTGAGTATAATTAGCTTAGCATCAAGCTACTTTATGTCAAGATACTTGACCTTGAGTTAGATCACCTTGAGGTACTTCAGCGTCGCTGAGACGGGGACGAGACAATGACAGGCATGACTGAGGACGCCGTGGACCGCATCATCGAGCAGTGGCACCGCGAGCTGCCCGACCTGCGACTCGACTCGATGGCCCTGTTCGGGCGCATCCACCGGATCTCGCAGAAGCTCGGCGAGCGCCTTCACCGGCTCCGGGCCGAGCAGGGCCTGGGGCCCAACGAGTTCGACGTGCTCGCCTCGATCCGCCGTTCAGGGCCGCCGTTCACCCTCTCTCCCAAGGAGATCGGTGCGACCCTCATGCTCAGCTCCGGCGGGCTGACCGGGCGGCTCGACAAGCTCGAAGCCGCCGGTTTCGTGGAGCGCCTGCCCGACCCGGCCGACCGGCGAGGCCTGAAGGTGCGCATGACGAAGCTCGGCGGCGAGGTCATCGAGGAGGCCGTGCGCACCGGCCTCGACCTTCAGAACGAGGCCCTGGAAGTGCTCACCGAAGAGGAGATCGAGGACCTCCACGGCCTGCTGCGCAAGCTCCACCTCGGTTTCGAGGACCAGCCGTTCGAGTAGGCCCTAGGGCCTCAGGTCGACGTAGTAGTCGAACACGTCGTAGATGACGGTGGGCGGCGGCGGGGCCTGCACCGGCGTCTCCGCCGGAGCCTCCGCAGCGGGCTCGGGCGGGGGAGGGGCCAGCTCCCGGCACCGCTCCAGCGCCGTGCGCATCGTGTCCGCGCCGAACGGGCAGTGCGCCTCGGCTTCGGCCTCGGTGATGAACCCCCGCGCCACCTCCTGGCACAGCCGCGCCACCTCGTCGAGGTCGCGCACCTGCCCACGCGCCCACCAGTAGTCGGCCGGGTCGCCGTGCCCGGGGACCACGACCGGCGGCTTCCAGCTCAGCAGGTACTCCACGGCCCGCGGCCACTCGTAGGGGAACGCCGACGCGTACGTGGGCGGCGCGCCGTGCTCCAGCAGGTCGCCCGCGAACAGCACCCCGGCGTCGGGGACCTCCACGACCATGTCGTTGTCGCTGTGCGCCAAGCCCACTTGGCGCAGAATCACGGTGCGCCCGCCCAAGTTGAGGCCGACCGCGCCGTTCACCTGGCAGTTCGGCGGGACCAGCCGCGAGGCCGCGATGCGCCGCGCGTCCTCTTCGCGCCCGTCGCGCCGGTACTTCGCGACCCACTTCTTGCGCTGGTCGTCGCCGAAACCGATGTAGTGCGCCCCGTCTGCCACGGCCCACACCGCCGACTCCCCGAACGCGGCGGTCCCGAACCAGTGGTCGTAGTGGTCGTGCGTGTAGGCGATCTGCCAGGGCAGGTCGGTCAGCTCGCGCACGGCGGTGGCGTACGCGAAGCCCGCGTCGGCGCTGATGCCGGTGTCGATCACCAGGCAGCTCTTGTCGCCCACGACCAGCCCGAGGGACTGGTCCAGCTCTTCCAGGCGGCGCACCCACACGCGGTCGGCCACTTCGATCCAACGGTCGCTCATGGACGCAATGATATTCACGCCCCGCCCGAGGCCGCGTGGTCCACGGTGAGTGACGGCCCGCGCGCGAGGTCCGTCGCTCTGGGAAGGGGGCGCGCGGAGCGCGCTTTCCGCACGTTCTACGTTCTCTCCGGATGGTTTCGTTCCGGGCAGGCGTAGGAACCGAAATGCGGTCCGTTAACGCGGCCGCGTTCCCGTTTCGTCCCCTTGCCGGGCGGCGGATCCATCACGGAATGACCAACTTGTCGAATTTTCGGCTCGTGTAGGTTTCGGGGTGAAATGAACCCCTGTCGCGTACGAAGGAGTACCTTCCCAATGCACCTCAGTCGCCGTGGTCTGCTGTACGGATCGGCAGGCCTCGCAGCCGTGTCGGTGGCCGGATGCGGCGCGGGCGAGGACTCGCCCGAACTCACCGGATTCACCGGCATCTCGATGCCCACCGACACCTCAGAGCGCTGGGTGATCGAGGGGAGGCTGCTGGAGGAGAACTTCAAGGCCCTCGGCTACGAGGTCCTCCACGAGAACGCCAAGGACGTGGTCGAGGACCAGATCTCCCAGATCCAGTCCATGATCGACCAGGGCGTCGAGTTCCTCGTCATCGCCGCGATCGACAACACCTCGCTCGGCGGGGTCCTCGCGAAGGCCAAGAACGCGGGCGTCCAGGTCATCGCCTACGACCGGCTCATCCTGGAGACCCCGGACGTGGACCTGTACGCCACGTTCGACAACTACCAGGTGGGCGTCCTCCAGGCCACGCACATCATCGAGCGCCTCGGCCTGCCCGAGGGCAACGGCCCGGTCAACATCGAGCTGTTCTCCGGCGACCTCGGCGACAACAACTCCCAGTACTTCTTCATGGGCGCGATGGACACGCTGGAGAGCTACCTCTACGAGGGCGATGTGGTGATCCCCTCGGCCCAGACCGAGCAGGAGCCGACCGCGACCCAGGGCTGGAGCGGCGACAATGCCCAGGTCCGCATGGACACCCTTCTGGACGAGTTCTACAAGGAGGACGTCGAGCTCCACGCGGTGCTCTCCCCGTACGACGGCATCAGCCGCGGGATCGTGGCCTCGCTGGTCGCGAACGGCTACGAGCCCGGCGAAGACGACTTCCCGGTCGTGACCGGCCAGGACGCCGAGGCCGAGTCGCTCAAGGCCATCAAGGAGGGCACCGGCCAGACCGAGACGGTGTTCAAGGACACCCGGCTGCTGGCCGGGACGGTCACCGAGATGGTCAAGGCGCTCGTGGAGGGCCGCGACCCCGAGGTCAACGACCTCGGCACCTACGACAACGGCTTCAAGTACGTGCCCTCGAACCTGCTCGACCCGGTCGACGTGACCGCGGAGAACTACCAGGAGCTCATCGTCGACTCCGGCTACCTCACCGAGGAGCAGATCGACGCGGGTCAGGCCTAACCCTCCCGAATCACCACATTGAACGGCCGGGCGCAGCCCGGCCGTTCGCCGTTCCCATTTCGGTCAACTCCGGCCGCATGGAAGCAATTGCGCCACAAGAGTTCACGCCCCTTGCGTTACAAGATCGTTATGCGACCCTTCTTCGCTTTGGGACGTGTCTCCTTTGGTACGGTGCCTGGGCCGGTCGGATGCCGACACCCCCGACCGCGCGGCCCCGAACCCCCCTTAACACCTGTCATCTATTTAGGAGAGACATGAACCGTACCCTCAAGCGGGTGCTGGCTCTGACCGGAAGCGTCGCCCTCGGCCTCGCCGGAGCGGTCACCTTCGCCTCCGCCGCCCAAGCACACCACGTCGAGCTCAAGGGCTCGTCGGTCTGTGCCGAGGACGGCTGGACCGTGAACTGGGAAGCCACCGACTGGATCGACGACCCGAGCAATCCGGGCAAGATCACTGAGATCATCGGCGGTGAAGGCCTTTCGGGCGACATCGTCGTGGGCGCCGTGTTGCCGAAGCTCGGCGGCGACCCGCTCATCGGTACCCAGACTCTGAGCCTGGACGTCCCCTCGGTCACCCTCCAGATCGCTGGTCACTGGGAGAAGAACAACCAGAGCAGCCCCGGTACGCCTGTCACCGTTTACCAGCCCACCGGTGGCTGCGAGGTCGAAGGCCCCGAAGAGCCCGTGACCCAGATCGGCAGCGAGGTCGACTGTGTCGGCATCTCCGTCTGGGCCTGGAACGAGAACCCCGAGGCGCTCGAGACCTTCACCTTCGTCGGCAGCAACGGCGAAGAGGTTTCCGAGACCCCCGGTGTCGACGAGGACTTCTGGCACTACTTCCTCAAGGACGACGCCGACTCGGAGCTCTCCGTCGAGATCTACGCCGGTGAGGAACTGGTCGACACCGTCGTGTGGACCGGCAACGCCCTGTGTGACTACGTCTCCGTCGAAGCCGACTGCGAGGGCCTGATCTTCACGCTCAGCGTTCCCGCCGACGGCGAGACCACCACCTTCGGTCTGTGGACGAGCCTCACCGACGAGCCCGAGTACTTCGACGTCCAGCCTGGCGCGTCCGAGACCCGCACCTACAAGGCCGTCTCCGGCGAGGACCTCTGGGTCGACTACTACATCGAGACCCCGAAGGACGCCACCTACGGCGGTGTCCAGTGGATCCCCTGCGACGAGGAGACCCCGGCCCCGTCCGAGTCCCCGACCGCCGCTCCGAAGCTGGACCAGACCGGTAGCTCGCTGACCATCATGATCGGTTCGGCCGCCGCGCTCATCGTGGCCGCCGCTGCGATCTTCCTGTTCATGCGTCGCCGCCGCGTCGCTCAGGACTGGTAGACCGCGTCCCTAGCGGACCCGGACTCCGGTAACGCGTAAAGGGAAGGGCCGCACAGCTTTCGCTGTGCGGCCCTTCTCCATTCCACGGCAGATCCCGTAGACCGGGAGCAGCCGGTCAGGCCACCCCGGCCAGGCGCAGCAACGCCGTCGTGCCCGCAGCGGCCACCACGACCACCGCGAGCGGGGCCCTGCGCCAGGCCAGGACGCCGCCGACGAGCACCCCGGCCGGGAGGGCCCAGCCCGCCCACGCGCCGTCCACGAGCAGCGCCGAAGTCACCGTGAGCGCCAGCAGCACCACCGTGGCCCCGGCCTTGAGCAGCGTCTCGGCCCGCTTCGACAGCGTCATCCGGTTGCGCAGCAGCGGCCCTGAGAGCCGGATCAGATACGTTCCCACGGCCAGCGCCAGAATCCCGATCAGCATGGTCATGCCGCCGCCTCCTCTCGCGTTCCGGTGCCCTTCCACATCACGACCAGGCCCACCAACGCCAGCAGCACCGGCACCCCGGCGGGCAGGAAGAAGCTGGTCGCGAGCGCGACGGCGGTGCCGACGATCCCGGCCAGGAGCGTCCGCCGGTCCTTCAGGCTCGGCATGACCAGCGCGAGCAGGATCGCGGGCAGCGCCGCGTCGAGGCCCAGGGCCGCCGGGTCGGCGATGAACTGCCCGGCCAGCGCCCCGATGACGGTGCCGACGTTCCACACCACGAAGAGGGTGAGTCCGACGGTCCAGAACGCCTGCCGGGCGCGGCGCCGGTCGTCGCCGGCCGCCAGCGCGAACGCGGTGGACTGGTCGATGAGCACATGGGTGCCCACGAGCTTGGAGCGCAGGCTCGTCCAGTAGATCCCCCCGATCGCCATCCCGTAGGGGAGGTGGCGCAGGTTGAGGATCAGCCCGGTGGCGACGCCCGCGAGGAGACCGCCTCCGCCGGTCATGATCCCCATCGTGGCGAACTGGGAGGCCCCGGCGTAGACGAAGAGCGACATCGCGCTGGACTGCCACCACGGCAGCCCCTGGGCGGTGGCGATGGCGCCGAAGGACATCCCCACGATGAGGATCCCGGCGGCCAGGGCGGCGACGTCGCGCACCAGGCCCCGGTCGAGGCGTTTGAGGATTGCAAAGGGCATCGCCGAAGTATGCCCCCGCATCGAGCGGCCCGGCAAACGCTACAGGGCGCGGCCGGAATCTTCCGGCCGCGCCCTGTGACGCCTTGTCCCGCAACCGATCAGGTCACGAAACCATGCTTCTTACACCTCGTAGTAGAGGTCGAACTCGTGCGGAGTCGGGCGGAGGCGGATCGGGTCGATCTCGTTCTCGCGCTTGTAGCTGATCCAGGTCTCGATCAGGTCGGGGGTGAACACGCCGCCCTCGGTGAGGAAGTCGTGGTCGGCCTCCAGGTTGTCGAGCACCTGCTCCAGCGAGCCGGGGACCTGCTGGATGTCGCCGTACTCCTCCGGGCCGAGCTCGTACAGGTCCTTGTCGACCGGCGCCGGCGGCTCGATCTTGTTCTTGACGCCGTCCAGGCCCGCCATGAGCATGGCCGAGAAGGCCAGGTACGGGTTGCTCGACGGGTCGGGCACGCGGAACTCGACGCGCTTGGCCTTGGCGTTGGAGCCGGTGACCGGGATGCGGGTGCACGCGGAGCGGTTGCGCTGCGAGTACACGAGGTTCACGGGCGCTTCGTAGCCGGGCACGAGGCGGCGGTACGAGTTGACCGAGGGGTTGGTGAACGCGAGCAGGCTCGGGGCGTGCTTGAGCAGGCCGCCGATGTAGTGCCGCGCGGTGTCCGACAGGCCCGCGTACCCGGTCTCGTCGTAGAACAGCGGCTCGCCGCCGGCCCACAGCGACTGGTGGGTGTGCATGCCCGAGCCGTTGTCGCCGAACAGCGGCTTCGGCATGAAGGTCACGGTCTTGCCGGCCTGGGTGGCGGTGTTCTTGATGATGTACTTGAACTTCTGGACGTCGTCGCCCGAGTGCAGCAGCGTCGAGAAGCGGTAGTTGATCTCGGACTGGCCCGCGGTGCCGACCTCGTGGTGCGCGCGCTCGATGGTGAGCCCGCCCTCGATGAGGTTGGTGACCATGCGGTCGCGCAGGTCCGCGAAGTGGTCGACCGGGCCGACCGGGAAGTACCCGCCCTTGTGGCGCGGCTTGTAGCCGAGGTTCCCGCCCTCTTCGACCGCGCCGGTGTTCCAGGCGCCCTCGACGGACTCGATGTGGTAGTAGCCCTCGTGCGCGTTCTGGTCGAAGCGGATCGAGTCGAAGATGTAGAACTCGGCCTCGGCCCCGAAGTAAGCGGTGTCGGCGATGCCGGACCCGGCGAGGTACTGCTCGGCCTTCTTCGCGATGTTGCGGGGGTCGCGGCTGTAGGCCTCGCGGGTGAAGGGGTCGTGGATGAAGAAGTTCAGCGCGAGGGTCTTCTGCTCGCGGAAGGGGTCGATGAACGCGGTCGCCACGTCCGGCAGGAGCAGCATGTCCGATTCGTGGATCTGCTGGAACCCGCGGATGGAGGAGCCGTCGAACGCCAGGCCCTCCTCAAGGAGGTCGTCGTCGAAGGCCTCGGCCGGGATGTTGAAGTGCTGCATGACGCCGGGCAGGTCGCAGAAGCGGACGTCGATGAACTTCACGTCGTTGTCGCGGACGTAGCCGAGGAGCTCTTCAGGGCTGGAGAACACGAAGGTATTCCTCTCGGTAGGTGAGTCGCCGGGAGGCCCGTCGAACGGCCGCCGCCCGGCCCTGACCCGCAAGGGGCCAAGCCTGTCGGGCCGACCTCGCTGTCGACGCCTAAGCTTATTAGGCGAAACGCTAGCCGTGGCGAATTGCCCGGTCGTAACTCAAATGTTTCGCGCGTGTTACTTGCAAAATGCGATCCTGTTCACGATCGCCTGAATTCACTGCTCAGACCGGTGCACATGAGGGCGCTTCGGCACGAGTCGTAGACTCTGGCCATGACGAGCCGACGCGGTGCGAACGCCCCAGAGACGACCGGCCAGGACCTGGCCCCGCTGATCGCCAGGTTCGTGGCGCTCCTGATCGACTGGACGCTCTGCCTGATCGTGTCCTACCTCGTCGACTGGGCCCTCGGAGTCACGATCGAGTTCGCCGGGGTCAACCAGGTCCCCGCGGGCCTGTTCCTCGCCTATTACGCGGGCGCGCTCGCGATCGGCACCCAGACCCCGGGCATGTACTTCATGCGCATCTCGTGCGTCTCGGCCACCGACGGCGGCCGATTGCCGCTGTGGCGCTCGATCCTGCGGGCGATCCTGCTGTCGCTGGCGTTCCCGGCCCTGACCGCGTTCTTCCACCCCTACCATCGCGGCCTGCACGACCTGGCCGGTGACTCGGTGATGCTCAAGGTCGCACCTTAGGCCCGCTGGAGCCACCGCACGAGTAGCGGCGAGGGCACCGGGTAGGCGCCTTCTCTGCGCGCCCGCACCGCGACCTCCCGGTCGGAGGACACCACGATCACCGGGCGGCCCTCGGGCTCGACCCGGGCGAGCTCCACGACCACGTCGTCGGCGATCTGGCCCTTGGCGCTGAACAGGACCCGCACGCCGCGCGCCTGGGGCTTGGCCCCGAACACCGCGTCGGCCCCGTCGAAGACCACGGTGATCTCGGCGTTGGTCTGCGCCGCCACCGCCCCGAGCCCCTGGACGAGCCGGTTGCGCTGCTGTTCAAGGGTGAGGGTCTCTCCCCACGCGCTGATCGTGACGTTGTACCCGTCCACGATCAGGTGCGGGTTCGGCAGCGCCAGCAGGTGGTCGAGCCGCTGCGGATCGGTCTGGTCCAGGCCCCGCGAGCCCTCCACGAGCCGCTCCTGCGGGTCGTCGCACATCTGGTCGGCCACGTACTCGGCCGGGCGGTCGTCCACCGGTTCGAGCCCGAGCTCGCGCCGCAGCCCGGTCGCGGTGCCCGAGAGCGTCTCCATGAGCAGCCACAGCCTTGACGAGGCCAGGCGTTCGGTCTCCTTGTCGGCCTTGCGGGCCCGCTCCAGGGAGTCCCGCAGCGTCTCCACTTCGGATTCGAGGCGGCGGCGCTCGGAGCGGCGCTCCGTGTCGAGGAGCTTGAGCCTCCCGCGCTCGGCCGCGAGGTCCCGCGCGGCCTTCGCGGCGCGCTCCTCGGCGTCCTTGAGCTCGCGCCTGGCGCGCCGCAGCTCCTCTTGCAGCGTGGCGGCCGCGGCCCGCTGGTCGGCCAGCGCCGACCTGACCTTCCCGTTCTCCTTCTCCAAGGCCGACAAGCGCTTCAGGCTCGCGTCCTCGGCCGCGGGCGCGGGCGTCTCCGGGGTCTCGTGGACCGCCAGCGCAGCGGTGGCGATGAGCTCGCGCCAGCCTTCGGGCCGCAGCAGGTAGGTGAGCGCGGCGACCTCCGAGGGGTCGGCCATCGGCGAGACCTCGTCGCCCGAGGCGATCGCCTTGATCAGCGGCGAGTCGGTCGCGGTGAGCACCTCGGCCAGGCCCTCCCTGAAGGCCGCGTCCGAGGACAGCGCCGCTGCGATCTCGGACCTGGCGAGCTTGGCGCGCTTGGGGGGACTGAACTTGAGGAACCGGCGCAGCCGGGCCGGGACGCGGGCCGAGACCAGCCCCGGCATCGCGACCGCCGCGATCTCCACGGCCCGCCGCCGCACCGGCTCGGTGAGGAACACCACCGGCCCGGCGGTCTCCGGTTCGGCCGGATCCCCTTCGGCCCCTTCGGATTCGGAGCCCCCGCCGCCCGCGTCGGGAGTGTGCGCGGACGCGTCCGCACCGGCCGAGCCCTCCCGATCGGGGCCTTCGCCGCTGCTCTCGTCGCCGCTCAACATGGCCACCAGTGTGCCACCGCGCTCACCGTGCGGAACTGTCGACCGCTGCACTTCACCGCCCTGTCATCCCGGATCGCCTCATCCGCCGCCGGGGCATGTCAGACTGGGGCGATCATGAAGGGGAACATGATGAGCCGGACGCTGCTGGTGACCAACGACTTCCCGCCCCGCCGGGGCGGCATTCAGACCTTTGTGCACGGTATGGCCCTCCGGCTGCCCTCCGACGACCTCGTGGTCTACACCTCGACCTCCCCGGGCTGGGCCGAGTTCGACGCCGCGCAGCCCTTCGAGGTGGTGCGCGACCGCGCCTCGATGCTCCTGCCGACCCCGCGCGTGGCCCGCGCCGTCACCGACCTCGCCCGCGAGCGGCGCTGCGACCGCGTCTGGTTCGGCGCCGCCGCGCCGCTCGGGCTCCTGGCCGCGGGACTCAAGCACCACACCGGCATCGAGCGCGCGATCGCCCTGACGCACGGCCACGAGGTCGGCTGGGCCGCGATGCCCGGGACCCGGAGGCTGCTCGGCCGCATCGCCGAAGGCCTCGACGTCATGACCTACCTCGGCGACTACACCCACCGCCGCATCGCCCCCGTCGCCGCGGCGCACACCCGCCTCGAACAGCTCACGTTCGGCATCGACGCCGAGACGTTCCATCCCGGCGTGGACGGGACGCAGGTGCGCGAGCGGTACGGCCTCGAAGACCGCCCGGTCATCGTGTGCGTCTCGCGCCTGGTGCCGCGCAAGGGCCAGGACCAGCTCATCGCCGCGCTTCCCCATGTGCGCGAACAGGTCGGCGACGACGTGCGGCTCCTCATCGTGGGCCAAGGGCCCTACGAGGCCCGGCTGCGGGCGCTGGCCCGCAGGCACGGCGTGGAGGACGAGGTCGTGTTCACCGGCGGGGTCCCCGAACACGAGCTCGCCGCGCACTTCGCGGCCGGGAACGTGTTCGCGATGCCCTGCCGCACCCGCCGCAGGGGCCTCGACGTCGAAGGGCTCGGCGCGGTCTTCCTCGAAGCGGCCGCGTGCGGCCTGCCGGTGATCGCCGGGGACTCCGGCGGTGCGCCCGACACGGTCCTCCACGACCGCTCCGGCTGGGTCGTGGACGGCCGCGACCTCGGCGAGATCGCCTACCGGCTCACCCAAGTGCTCACCGACCCCGACCTGGCCCGCAGACTCGGCGAGGCCAGCCGCGAATGGGCCCTGAGCGAATGGACCTGGGAACGCCAGGCGGGCAGGCTCGAAGGCATGCTCTACGGCGAGACGGTCTGACGCCCGCGCTCGATTCCGGAGGCGAGGCCAGAACCCGACGACGAGACGATCGGGCCCGGCGGCGGTCTCGCGCCCCGAACACCGACGGAGCGAGTGCCGCGAACGCCGCCTCGACAGGCGAAAGCGGTCTGCCGGTCGCCTCGCGCGACCGCCGGACCCGGCGGTGAGGCAGTCGGGCCGCCCGCGTCGTCCGGAGGGCGGACCCGCAGCGAAGAGGGCCTGCCCGGTCGCGCTCGGCGACCGGCAGACCCGGTGGTCGGAGGGGCGGACCCGCCTAGGGCTTGTCCGGTGAACCCGGCCGGCCGCTATCCGGCCGATTCGCCCGCTCGCTTCGTTGTCGGCCTTCCCGATCCAACACCGGGATCGAAAAGGCCTTCCGCCTCCCGAGCGAACGAATCGACTCGGATACCGACTCGCCCGGATTCACCGGACAAGCCCTAGAACTTCGGCTGGTCCGGGGCCTCCAACAGGCCCAGCTTCAGCGCGGTCATGAGCGCCTGCGCGCGGTTGCCCGCGCCGAGCTTCTCGTACAGCTTCGAGATGTGGGTCTTGGCCGTCGACTCCGAGACGTACAGCTGCTTGGCGATCCCGGCCACCGACAGGCCGTCGGCCAGGAGCTTGAGCACCTGCGACTCGCGCGGGGAGAGCTGCGGGCCGGTAGGGGTGAGCCTGCGCTGCATCGCCTCGGCGAGGTCGGCGGCGCTGAACGCGGTCGGGTTCGACGCGGCGTGCCGCGCGGCCGACACCACGTCGTTGGCCGGCGCCGACTTCGGCACGAACGCCGAAGCGCCCGCGTCGAGCGCGCCGAACAGCTGGTCGTCCCCGGCGTACATCGTCAGGACCACGATCCCCATGTTCGGGTGCGCCTTGCGGAGCTTGCGGGTCGCGTCCAGGCCCGAGCCGTCGGGCAGGCGCAGGTCCATGATCACCACCGAGGGCATGAGCGACGCGGCCATCCGCAGGGCGTCGGCGGCCGTGTCGGCCTCCCCGACGACCTCGAACTCGGGGTCGCGGTCGAAGGCGTGCCGCAGGCCCTTGCGGATCAGGTCGTGGTCATCGACGATCAGGACCGTCGTCTGACCACCGGTCGTCTCCTGCGCGTCAGCGTTCATGGCGTCTCTCTCCTCATTGACCGCCACGGCCACCACCGTGGTCGGGCCGTCGGGCCGGCTCTTCTATCGTGGCGGCGCGGTCGGCCGCCGCCCAGGCCGCCGACCCCGGGCGGGGGGTCTCGGCGCGCGGCGTGGGCCGCGCTCCCGCGTTGAGCACGACCGCGACGGTGGTCCCGTGCGGCTGGTGCGGGCGGATCTCCAGCGACCCGCGGATGCGTTCCGCGCGTTCGCTCATGATCGCCAGACCGTAGCGACCCTCCGAGGCCTCCCCGGAGAGTCCCTGACCGTCGTCGGTCACCTCGATCCTGGTGTAAGGCGGGTCCACCTCACATGTCACCCAGAGGTTCTCGGCGCGGGCGTGCTTGCGGGCGTTCGTGATGGCCTCCTGCGCGATCCGCAGGAGCTCGGCCTCGGTGCTGGCGGGCAGCCGCGCCCCGCCCTCATCGAGCGACAGGTGCACCCGCAGCCCGGCGGACGCGCCCACAGTACGAGCATAGTCCGCGATCGCGGAGGCGAGGCCCCCCTGACGGTCGACGTTCGAACGCAGCTCGAACAGCGAGAACCGCAGCTCGGTCACCAGCCGCGTCACCTCCGAGCGCAGCTCTTCGAGCTCCCCTTGGGCCTCACCGGCCTCAGGGGGCAGGATCGCCATCGCGTTGTCGATGCCGTAGCCGAGCATCGCCAGCTCCTGGGCGATGCCGTCGTGGATCTCGCGGGCGAGGCGCTGGCGCTCCTCGGTGGTGGCCATCGAGCGCACGTCCTCGAACAGCAGCGCGGTCTCCAGCCGCAGCGCCGAGCCCTTGGTGCGCTCTTCGACGGCCGCGACGGTCTCGGGCCCGAACGCGGCCGGGTCGTCGGATTCGATGGCCAGCAGGCCCACGGTGCGGCCCTCGGCCACGAGCGGGACGACGAGGGAAGCGACCGGGCCCTGGGTCGAGCGCGAGAGCGGGACCTGCCCCGACTGGGGCTTCTGTCCGGCCCACGCGTCGGCCAGCAGGGAGTTGAGCTGCGGCGAGGTCTCCCAGTCGACGCGTTCGTCGGCGTGCTGGGCCAAGACCACGAGCCTGCGCCCCGAGGCCGCCGAGAGCACCGCGGCGCGCTCGACGCCGGGGATGCGGGCGGCCGAGTCGACGATCTCGGTGGCGATGCCGCCGGGGTCGAGGGTCGAGCCGGGGAGCTGGCGGGCGACCACGCGCAGCTGGGTCAGCAGCGCCGCGGCCTCGGCGTACGGCAGCTGCGAGTGGTGCATGTCGGAGGTGCGCGAGCGCCGCAGCCACCACGCGCCGAGCGCGGAGGCCAGGCCGAACGCGATCACCACGGCCACGGTCGTCAGGTAGGTGTCGCGCTCGAACGCGGCCACCCGCCCGGCCTGGGCCACCAGGCCCACGGCGGCCAGGGCCACCAGGACCGGCGGACCCCACGCCCTCAGGCGCGACCACCGGTCCTCCTCGTCGGCCGGGCCCGGTCCCGCGGCGTCGAAGGCCGCGGTCGCGAACGGGGCGATGAGGTAGGGGAGCATCCAGCCCGGGAGCCCGCCGGTGGCGAGCGTCCCGAGCACGACCACGGCGACCTCGGCGAGCCGCCCGGCGGGGGCCAGGAGCCGGTGCCGGGGGAGTACGACCCCCGGCAACGCGGCGAGGGCGAGGATGCCGCACCAGGTCGCGGCCTCGGCGAGCCCTACGGTGGACCAGCCGAACACCGCCACGAGCGCGAACAGCGCGCCCCTCAGTGCGGCGGCGGGAAGTCGCCACTGGCGTTCGAGCACCGCCTCCTCGCCCATCTGCCCTCGCTAACTCTTGGCGCCGTCGTGCGCCTTCTCGTACAGCGCGTTGATCTCGCTCGAGTAGTTTTCCATGACGACGTGCCTTTTGACCTTGACTGACGGGGTGATTTCCCCGGCATCCTCGGAGAGTTCGCCCGGGAGGACCCGGAACCGCTTGATCTGCTCGGCGCGCGAGACCGTGGCGTTGGCTTCGTCGACCTTGGCCTGGAGCTCGGCGAGCAGCTCGGCGTCCTCGGTGAGGTCGCCGATCTTGAGGTCGCGGCTCTTGCCGTGGCGTTCGAGCCAGTCGGGGAGCATCTCGCCGTCGACGGAGATGAGCGCGCCGATGTAGGGGCGGCCCTCGCCCACGACCATCGCGTACGCGATGAGCGGGTGGGCGTCCATGATCTTCTCCATCGGGCCCGGGGCGACGTTCTTGCCGCCGGCGGTGACGATGATGTCCTTCTTGCGGCCGGTGATCGTGACATAGCCGTCGTCGTCGATCTCGGCGATGTCGCCGGTCTTGAACCAGCCGTCTGCGTCGAGGACCTCGGCGGTGGCCGCGTCGTTGTTCCAGTACCCGTCGAAGACCTGGAGGCCCTTGGCCTCCAGCTCGCCGTCGTCGGCCACGCGCAGGGCGGTGCCGGGGATCGGGCGGCCGATCGAGCCGACCTTGGTCGAGTTGGGGGTGTTCAGCGACAGCACCGGGGAGGTCTCGGTGAGGCCGTAGCCCTCGAAGATCGTGATGCCCACGCCGCGGAAGAAGTGGCCCAGCTCGGGGCCGAGCGCGGCGCCGCCGGAGACCGCGGTGGTGCACTCGCCGCCCACGGCCGCGCGGATCTTGGAGTACACGAGCGTGTCCCACAGCTTACGGCGGAGCTTGAGGCCCAGGCCGGGGCCGCCGGGCTTGTCGAGCGCGCGGCTGTACTCCTTGGCGGTGGCCGCGGCCTTCTCGAACAGGTGGCCCTTGCCGCCGTCGACGGCCTTCTGGTACGCCCCTGCGTAGACCTTCTCGAACACGCGCGGGATCGCCAGGAGGGTGGTCGGCTTGACCACGGGCATGATCGCGGTGAGCTTGGTGCGGTCGGCGTGGGCGATGGTGGTGCGCGACTCGATCCCGGCGATCTGGAGGATGCGGGCGAGGACGTGCGCGAGCGAGAGGAACAGCAGCATGCGCGCGCCCTGGTAGAGCACGGTGGGCACTTCGGGGATGATGTTGCGGATGTCTGCAAGCAGGTTGCGGTGCGTGAGCGTGCAGCCCTTGGGACGGCCGGTGGTGCCGGAGGTGTAGACGATCGTGGCCAGATCGTCGGCCTTGCGGGAGGTGCGGCGCTCCTCGATGTCCACCTCGGAGTCGGCCCCGAGCGTGTTGAGGGCGTCCACGCCGCCCTCGTCGATGGTCCACACGTGCTTGACCCCGGTGCCGAGGCCGTTGATCATCTCGGTCATCTCGGGGGCCTCGGCGATCACCGCGACCGCGCCCGAGTCCTCCAGGATCCAGCGGGCCTGGTCGGCCGAAGAGGTCTCGTAGATCGTCACGGTGACGGCACCGGCGGCCCAGATCGCGTAGTCGAGCAGGGTCCACTCGTAGCGGGTGGCGGACATGAGGGCGACCCGGTCTCCGGGCTGCACACCGGCTGCCGCCAGGCCCTTCGCCGCCGCCACGACCTGGTCGCGGAAGTCGACGGAGGAGACGTCGTGCCAGGTGGCGCCGTCGTCGTGGCTCCGCATGAAGAGGACGGCCTCAGGGTGGTTCTCGGCCGCGTCCCACAGCGCGGTGAGGGTGTTGTCGTCGTCGGGCACAGTCACCACGGGGGGGACGGCGAACTCGCGCATGGAATTGCTCCGTTCAAGACGCCATATTCACGGCTTTGTAAAGTGGCTCACATTCATGTTACCGGCGCGTCAACTAGTTCGGGAAGAGGGCGACTTCCTCGAATTCAGGGACTGTGAAGCGGATCATGATGTTAACGAAAGCGTAGCCGAGTGGTCGCCCCTTCGGCGACAGGCGTCGGCACGGACCGGCATCCATGGCCGGTCGCGTCCCGTTCCCGGTGATACCTTCGCCAAGGGGGATGGAACAGTCGATTTCCTCGGGAATTAATCGTGCCGTAAAGTCTGTCGGTGGCCCGCAGCGTCGCGAGGCAGCCAACGCCGCAATTCCGTGTACCGCTGGAGGGACAGCAGTGAGTCTGACTATCGGAGTCGACATCGGGGGCACCAAAGTCGGCGGCGGTCTCGTCGACGAGAACGGCAATGTCCTCGCCACGACCCGTCGCCCCACTCCCGCCGACGACACCTCCGGCGTCATCCAGGCCGTCAAAGAGGTCGTGGACGAGCTGCGCGAAGGCCATGAGGTCGAGGCAGTCGGCATCGGCGCGGCCGGGTGGATCTCCTCCGACCGCTCCACGGTCATGCTGGCCCCCAACCTCTCCTGGAAGGACGAGCCGCTGCGCGACAAGGTCGCCGCGGTCGTCGACCTCCCCGTGGTCGTCGAGAACGACGCCAACGTCGCGATCTGGGGCGAGCACCGCTTCGGCGCGGCCAAGAGCCACCGCTCCTCGGTGCTCTACACGATCGGCACCGGCGTCGGCGGCGGCATCGTGGTCAAGGACAACCTCCTGCGCGGCACCCACGGCGTGGCCGCCGAAATCGGTCACATCCGCTCGGTGATGCCCGACGGCCGCCAGTGCGGGTGCGGGCGCACCGGCTGCCTGGAGCAGTACGCCTCCGGCCGGGCCCTGACCCAGGCCGCGCGCGACGGCGCCAAGGCCAACCCCGAGAAGGCCGCCGTCCTCCTCAAGCTCGCCGAAGGCGACCCCGCCGGCATCAGCGGCAGCCAGGTCACCGAGGCCGCCCGCCAGGGCGACGAGGTCGCGCTCGCCGCGTTCGACTTCATCGGCTACTACCTGGGCAACTCGGCCGCCGACATGGTCAACCTCATCGACCCCGGCGTCATCCTCATCGCCGGAGGGGTCGTGGACGCCGGTGACCTGCTCCTCGACCCGATCCGCAGGCACTACACCGAGGCCCTGGCCAACCGCGCCCACGTCCCGGTGGCCGAGGTCCGCGCCGCCGAGCTCGGCTCCAAGGCCGGTGTGATCGGCGCGGCCGACCTGGCCCGCCACCGCGAGATCGTCCCCTAGAACTGACGTGAAGCAGGGCCGGAGCGAGAGCTCCGGCCCTTCTCATTCCCCGCCGATCAGCACACGTTCACGCTCGCGTTGCCGCTGATCGTCCAGTTCACGTTGTCGCCGCACGGCGACTCCCGCACCGAGGTGTTGTTGACCGTCAAGGTGATCCACACGTCCCGCGTGTTCGGGAACTCGCTGCGGGCCGCGACGCGGACCTCGCCGCCGCCGTTGACCGTGCCCCCTCTGATCGAGAAGTTGTAGCAGTTCTCGATCAGGACCGCGTTGTTGCCGTTGTTCGTCAAGGTCACGTTCTGGATCACGGTGCCGCCCGACTGCGAGACGCAGAAGACGCCCCGGCCGCCGCCGCGCGAGATCACGTTGTCGACGTACACGTTGGTGTTGTAGTTGCCGTTCGCGTTCTGCCCGTTGTTGTTCGCGAACCGCAGCGTGGCATAGCCGGTCCCGGCCGCGACGTTGTCGCCGTCCACGGTCCCGACCCAGACGTTGCGCGACTCCTGGATGAGCAGGCCCGACTCGCCCACGTTGCGGGCGGTCACGCTGTTGATGTTCAGGCCGTCGATCTTGAACGTCTCCACCGCGTGGCTGCCCGCGCCCGAGACGTAGATGTCGCCCATGGTCACGTTGTAGTTCCAGGCCGCGTCGCGGTCGAAGCGGATGCCCAGGCCGCCGCTGAGGTTCATGGTGATCTGGCCGAGGTTGAGACCGTTGGTGCCCGAGAAGCGCAGCCCGAAGTACGGGTTGCCGGTCATGGTCAGGTACGGGATGCGCACGTTCGTGGTGCCGATCGCCTCGATGGCGCCGCGCCCGGAGCGGTTGCCGACGTTGATCGTGCCGCAGCCCTCGAAGGTCTTGCCGCTTTGGATGGTGATGGTGTTCGCGCCGATCGAGCCCGAGGCCATCACGGCCACGCGTTCGCCGCTGGAGATGGTGTCGACGCCGGCCTGGACGGCGGCGCGGTAGTCGGAGCCGGAGTAGACGGTGGTCGAGCCCTCGCGCGTGACGTACGCGCCGGAGGAGCCGGTGACGGTGGCGTGCGGGGTGCCCGAGCCGCACGAGCCCTGGGCCGAGGCGGTGGGCTGGGGGAGTGCGACGGACGCGAGGAGCGCCGCGAGCAGGGCGACGATCGCGGCTACGGCGAAGCCGAGTCTTCGGTTGGTGAGGGACATTGGTGTGCTCCCATCGGAGTGCCGGTGAAACGATTCAATCTAAATATCGAAATGAATCGATTTAATGGGATCATAGCGGGCGGGCGGCACTTTGGAAAGCGCTACCCGCCTGAGAATCGACCTTTTTGCGCCGCTAGTCGCGCTTGTAGCCCACGACCAGCTCGCCCGCGAGCTGCTCGCAGAACAGGCCGATGTCGGTGATGACCCCGATCGCCTGCGCCGAGCCCCGGTCGGCCAGCTTGGTGACGGTGGCGGGGTTGATGTCGACGCTGACCAGCGGCACCGTCGCGGGCAGGATGTTCCCGGTCGCGATCGAGTGGAGCATCGTGGCGACCATGATCGCGAACCCGACGCCCGGCAACGCCGCGCGCATCGCGCGCTGGCCCTCGATCACGTCGGTGTACACGTCGGGCAGCGGCCCGTCGTCGCGGACCGAGCCGACGAGCACGAACTCCTTGCCGTTCTTGACCATCGCGTGCATGATGCCGCCCTTGAGCACGCCCTGCTCGACGGCCTCGGCGATCGAGCCGCAGGTGCGGATCTTGTTGATCGCGCGGATGTGGTGCTCGTGGCCGTGCGGCACGCCGTGGCCCTTGTCGAGGTCGACGCCCAGCGAGGTCCCGAACAGGTTCGACTCGATGTCGTGCGCGGCCAGCGCGTTGCCCGCGAAGATCACGTCGGCGTAGCCCTCGTTGATGAGCGCTTCGAGGGCCTTCCCGGCCCCGGTGTGGACGATCGCGGGGCCGCCGACCCACAGGATCTTCTCGCCGCGGGCCTTGACCTCGCGCATCTTCTCGGCGATCTGGCGCACCTGAAGCGCTTGGGGCCGTTCGGAGGAGACCCCGGAGGCCATGAACTCGAAGCTGGAGGAGTCGGTGTGGGCCCGGTCGAGTTCGGGCAGCGGCAGGACCTTGACGCCCTCGCCGCCGCAGACGACCAGCTCGCCCTCCTTGACGTCGGAGACCGGGAGGGTGCGGGCGCTGGCGCGGTCCTCGCTCACGATGATGCCGCAGTCCATCTCGGAGGGGACGACGTCGATCCAGCCGGAGTCGAGGCGGATCTGCGTGTCGAAGTTGGTGGTGGAGTAGAAGTCCTCGGGGAAGACGCCGTCGCGCGCGGCCGGCTTCAGGGTCGCGAAGCCCGGTTCGAGCGGGTTGGCGCCGTGGGTCTGGAGCCGCATCACGATGCGTTCGAGCAGCTCCGCGCTCTCGGCGGAGACGGTGAGCTGCACGTAGGACTCGTCGGTGTGGTGGCGACCCACATCGAACCGGTCGATCGAATAGGACCCCGAGTACTCCAGCACGTCGTCCATCACCCGGGCGAAGACGCCCTGGTCGATGAGGTGTCCGCGCAGCTCGACGGTCTTTGCGTGTTCCACGGTGGTGCTCCTGTCGCTCCCGGTCGCGGCGACCCTTGTGTCGGCACAGTGACGCCAGGGACGAGCTTAAAGGCGCGGGGCGCGCCAGGGCGATCCGGGGCGTCAGCGCGGCGGCGCGGCCGCGGCCTTGGCCTCCTCGATCTCGGCCGGGCTGGGCCAGTTGCGGGTGACCAGGAACTGGATGCCGAAGCCGATGACTCCCCACGCTCCCACCACGTACGGGACCGGGACGCCGAACTCGACCACGAGGCCGACCCCGGCGATGGCGATGCCCTGGCTGAGCTGGAGCCCGGAGTTCGCGGCGGCGACCACGCGGCCGCGCCAGCCCTCGGGGATGCACTGCGCGAGCGTGGCGTTCATGGGGCCCATGATCATCGTGGCGACGCCGGTGCCCGCGGCGATGACGAGCACCCAGGCCAGTGGCGGGTCGAGGAGCGCGGCGGCGAGCACCGCGGGCGCGAGGAACGCGAGCGGTTTGATGAGCCTGTCGCGCACCGAGGGCCGCACGAACCGGGTGAAGACCAGGACCGCGATCGCCGCGGCCGCCGCGTCGACGGCCATGATGGCGCCCTGGATCTCCGGGCCTTCCCGCAGGTGCACGGCCCACAGGATCGCCACGCCTTCGGGGACGGCGGTGAGCGCGAACAGGCCCCAGATCCCGATGGACACGGTGCGCAGGACCTTGTTGTCGCGCAGGAGCCTGAGGCCGTCGGCGGTCTCGGTGAGCACGTGGCGGCGCTCTTCGCGCTTGTTGACCGAGGGCCGGTACCGGACCAGGAACAGGATCGCGGCGGCGCTGACGAGGAACAGCAGCGAGTTGATCGCGAGCGCGGTGCGCGGGTCGACCGCCGAGAGCAGGCCCCCGGCGAGGTAGCCGATGATCTGGGCGACCGACGCGGTGCTCAGCGTCAGGGCGATGGCGACGGTCAAGCGGTCGCCGGTGAGGATCTGCGCGAGGGTCGCCACGCGGGCGGCGTTGTACGCGGGCTGGACCGCGGCGACCGCGAAGACCACCACGATCATGACCGGCACGGGCATGCCGGGGATGAGCAGGAGCGCCACGAGCCCGGCGCGGATCACGTCGCACAGGACCATGACGTTGCGGTAGGCGTACCGGTCCACGATCGCCCCGAGTACCTGGGCGAGACCGAGGTAGGGCGCGAAGCTGATGGCGAACGACGCGGCGGCGAGCACGGCCGAGCCGGTGCGGTCCCACACGAGGTAGGTCACCGCGACCCGGTTGAGCATCGCCCCGGCGTTGGACAGGCACAGCGCCACGAGGTAGGCGGCGGCTTCGCGGTCGCCGAGGACCGACGCGAACGAGGGGCGGCGATCGGCCTGCGACGTCTCGGCAGGGTCTGCCGTAGGCGGGGGGTTCTGGTTCGACACAGGGCCTTCCTTGCCAGTGAACGGCGCCGTCAACGGCCGCGGTGAGCGCCCGGGGGGACGCTGCTGCGGCGTTCGGAGGCGGGCGGCGACCCGCGTTCCGCGAGCGCCGCAGGGGAAGCGACGCTCAAAGGGCGGTAAGTGACAATCCTCCGCGATTGCCGCAAGTGTCACCAGTCTGCCGGTGTCGCATCTGGTTGTCAAGCGTCCCACTGTGTTCAAAGTGCAAAAACCCGGACGCACGTCATGGGTCGGGGCCGACCGCTCGAAACCGCTCCCAGCCTATGCCTGGTGAGTTGCGCAACCTGCGGCGGCCTCGGATTCGTAACGATAGATCGAGCCGGGCCCGGCCTCGAAGCGGCCGTTCGACTCGCGACGCGACTGACGGTATCCTCCAACGGATCTTGTGGAGACCATCTAAGGAGCCGCGATGCACACCGACGCCACCGCCGACTGGCTCGCGAGGGACGCCGCTGCGGTCTGGCACCCCTTCACCCAGCACGCCACCTGGACCGACGACGACCCGACCGTGGTCGACCGCGCCGAGGGCCCCTGGCTCATCGACGTCGAGGGGCGCCGCTACCTCGACGGCGTCTCGTCGCTGTGGACGACCACGCTGGGCCACGGCCACCCGGACATCAACGCGGCCATCGCCGAGCAGATCGCGCGCCTGGACCACTCCACGTTCCTCGGCACGACCCACACGCCGGGCATCGAGCTCTCCGAGGCGCTGGTCGCCCTCGCTCCCAAGGGGAACGGGCCCGAGCTCACGAAGGTCTTCTACGCCGGGGACGGCTCGTCGGCGGTCGAGGCCGCGCTGAAGATCGCCTACCAGTACTCGACCCAGACCGGCCACTCCAGGCCGAAGTTCGTCCGCCTCGACCAGGCGTACCACGGCGACACGCTCGGCGCGGTCGCCGTCGGGGGCCACGATCTGTTCCACCAGGCGTACAAGCCGCTGCTGCTCGCCACGACCGGAGCGCCGTCCCCTGGAGACCGCGCGCTCGGCCCCGACCGGAATGCGATCGCGGCCGCCGAACTGCGGCGGATCATGGCCGCGGAGGGCGAGCAGGTCTGCGCGATCATCGTGGAGCCGATGATCCAGGGCGCGGCCGGGATGCTCGACTACGACGCCGGATTCCTGCGCACCGCAAGGGAACTCGCCGACCAGCACGGCGCGCTCCTGATCTTCGACGAGGTCGCCACGGGTATCGGACGCACCGGCCGCATGTGGGCCGCCGAGCACGCCGGTGTCGTTCCGGACCTGCTGACCTGCGGCAAGGGCATCACCGGCGGGTACCTGCCGCTGTCGGCGGTGCTCGCGGCCGAGCACGTCTACGAGGCGTTCTTGACGCGGCCGGGGGACACGTCTCCGCGCACATTCTTCCACGGCCACACCTACACGGCGAACCCGATCTGCTGCGCGGCCGCGCTGGCGAACCTGCGGGTGATGGGGGAGCAGGACGTGGTGTCGCGCGCGGCGACGCTCGGCGAGAGGCTCGGCAAGCTGCTGGAACCGGTGGCGGCCAAGGAAGGCGTGGTCGAGGTGAGGCGCCTCGGCACGATGATCGGAGTGGAAGTCGCCGCGCTCGGCGACCGAACGGGCTTCAGGGTCTGCCAAGCGGCGAGGAAGCGCGGCGTGTGGCTGCGCCCGCTGGGCGACACCGTGATCCTGATGCCGCCCTTGACGTTGGGCGAGGAAGAGACGGAACTGCTGGTCGGTGCGCTTTCTGAGTCGATCGACGAGGTCATGCGATGAGCGGGCCGAAGCGAAGCCGCGCGAAGGAGTCGGGCCGGGCGGGTGGCGGTTCGCGACGACCGGGCCGCGCCCGAAGCGCTCGCATGTGGCACGGCCCCGCGAGGATTGCGGCGGATCCGGGCGAGGACCGCGCCGCCCGCACAGGCGGCGATTCGCGACGACCGGGCCGCGCCCGAAGCGCTCGCATGTGGCACGGCCGCGCGAGGATTGCGGCGGATCCGGGTGAGAACCGCGCCGCCCGCCCGGGCGGCGATTCGCGACCACCTGGCCGCTCGGTCGGCGAGCTCGCGGCGGTGAGTCGATGATTTCCGAGACCGCCACTTCGCTTCCGGTGTGGGACCGCTTGTCCCGCAAAGCCTCCCTGCGCGCCAAGGCCGGGTTGACCCGGACCGCACGTCCCCGCACGGCCGCCGTCGACCTGGCCGGGAACGACTACCTCGGCCTGTCGCGACACCCCGAGGTGCTATCCGCCGCCGCTGTCGCGCTGGCCGAGTACGGGCTCGGCGCGGGCGGCTCCCGGCTCGTGCGCGGCACCACCGACCTGCATGAGGCCTTCGAAGCCGAGTTCGCGGCTGCGACCGGTGCCGAGGTCGCAGTGCTGTACTCCTCCGGGTACCTCGCCAACCTCGGCGCGGTGACCGCGCTGGCCGGGCCCGTGCTGCTCGACGCCCACGCCCACGCCTCACTCCACGACGCGGTCCGCCTCGCCGGGACGCCTTCGGACACGTTCGCCCACAACGACCTCGCCGACCTCGAACGCCAGCTCAAGACGCAGCGGCCCTCGCTCGTGGCCGTCGAGTCCGTGTACTCCGTGCTCGGCGACGCTGCCCCGCTGCGCGAGATCCACGCGCTCACCAGCGCTCATGGCGCGCTGCTGCTCGTGGACGAGGCGCACGCCATCGGCACCGTCGGACCGCAAGGCGCGGGCGGCGTGGCCGAGGCCGGACTCGCCGGGGACCCCGGCGTGGTCCTCACCGCCACGCTATCGAAAGCGCTCGGCGCGGCGGGCGGGATCGTCGCCGGGCCCGCCGTGCTGCGCCGCCACCTCCACGACACCGGCCGCACCTTCATCTACGACACCGCGCCCCCGCCCGCGGTCATCGCCGGAGCCCGTGCCGCCCTCGCCATCGCCCGCGGATCCGACGACGCCCGAACCGAACTCACCCGCCGCGCCACCCTCGCCGCCGAACTCCTCGACGCCCCCGCTCCCGCCGCCGGAGTCCTCTCCCCACCCGCCGGAGACGCCCACGCCGCCACCGCCTGGGCCGCGCGCTGCGCCGACCACGGCATAGCGGTCGGCTGCTTCCGCCCCCCGTCCACCCCTGACCACCGCTCGCGCCTACGCCTGACGATCAACACCGCCGTCCCGGCGCCCGACTTCGACCGAGCCCTGACCACGATCCAAGCCACCCGCCCGCCGCAACCGTGAAGCGGTGCTCGTGTCCGGCGACGAGGCCCCGATCCCGGCGCCCGGTGACGAACCCCGGCGCTCGAAAACGTCCCGGGCACTGCGACTGTGCCCGCTGCGATTCCCTTGCTGCGCGACCGCAAGGCGGCCCTCGCATTCGGCAACGCGGCCCAGCTCCCGGCGACCGGTGGCAGCCCCGGCACTCGAAAGCGTCCTGGGCACTGCGACTGCACCCGCTGCGATTCCCGCAACCCTTGCCTCGATTCCGGCGACCGGTGACGGGCCTGGCGCCCTGAGTGCGCGCTCGCCGGGGTCGACCTGTTCGCGCTGCCGCGCCGTTCGGCGGTGCCGCGCGCAGCGAGTTTCGTCGTGGCCGACTTGGGCCATCCTCGGGCTGCTCGTTCGAGGCCGCGACACTTCGAGCCTCTCTCGGTCAGGACAGGTCGAGCCATTCGGATGCGCTGAGGCGGAACGCTTCTGGGTCGAGTTCCGCCGCCCCGTCGGGGATCCAGCCGAGCCTGGGGCCGGGTAGGTCGAGCAGGTTCTCCGTTTCGGCGAGGCCGGGGTGGTGGGGCCACGCGCCGATGACGACTGCTGCATCGACTCCGCGGGCGGATAGTGCCTCGAGAGTGAGCGCCGTGTGGTTCAAGGTCCCGAGCCCGGCGCGGGCGACCACTACAGCCGGACAGCCGAGCTCGACCGCGAGGTCCCGGGCCGTCCAGCCTCCCTCGCCGAGCTGCACGAGGAGGCCCCCCGCGCCTTCGAGGAGCACGACATCGGCCTTAGAGGCAAGAGCCGCGTCCGCCGCCTCGCGAAGCGGCAGCAGCGGCAGCCCACTACGGCGAGCGGCGGCGAAGGGCGCCAACGGGTCCGGGTAAGCGGCGAGCGCCCGGGCGGGAGCGCCGGACAGCCGGGTGATCTCGGCGGCGTCGTCATCGTCGCCGGTCTGAGCGAGCTTGATGACCTCGACGCTGCGCCCGCGACCCATGAGGTGGGCGGCGAGCGCGGCGGTGACCACGGTCTTGCCGACACCGGTGTCGGTGCCGGTCACCAGGACCGGGCCTTCGAAACTGATCACAGATGCCTCCTCAAGAATGCGGCGCGAAGCGCCGGAGCGAATCGGAGAGTTGCCGGGACCCGCTACATTGTTTTCGAACTGGCCCAATTGGAGTCATATCCTCCCGATGCGGGCGCCCCTACCCCCGGCGCCCGCATCGGAGAGCCGCACCACGAGCGGACTGGGCATCCGGAACGACAGGTTCGGGTCGCTCACCGGCGCCGTCACCACCTCGCACCTCGGCAGCAGCGGCGCGAGTTCGGCGATCACCACCTCGGCCTCCAGTCGCGAGAGCTGGCTGCCCAAGCACCGGTGCGCGCCCGCGCCGAACGCCAGATGCCGCCGCGAACCGCGCTGGCCCGGGACCATCGCCGCCGGGCACGCCGCCACGCCCTCGTCCGTCCCCGCCGCGGCCAGCCACACCAGGACCGACTCCCCGGCCCGCACCGCGAACCCGTCGAGTTCGGTGTCGTGCAACGCGACCCGCTGCCACGACGTGATCGGCGGCAGCAGCCGCAGCCCCTCCTCGACCACCGCCACGGGCGCATGGTCCAACAGCGAAGGCTCCTCCACCAGTCGGTGCAGCAGCAGCGTCAAGAACTGCGACGTGGTCTCCTGACCCGCCACCAGCAGAAAGAACAGCGCGGCCGTCGCCGCGTCCTCCCCGTGCGCCTCCAACAGCTCCCGCGTCGCCCCCGAGCTCTCGCCGGTCCACCCGCGCAGCAGCGCGTGGAACGGCCCCACGACCTCGGCCAGTTCCCGCTGCCGCCGGGGACTCGGGTCGCCCCAGAACAGCTCCAGCGCGGCCCGGCTGAACCGCTTGACCTCGGCCGTCGCACTCACGTCGAGCCCGAGCAGCCGCGCCAGCGCCGCGAGCGGGATCTCCGAGGACACCGCCGCGTCCAGGTCCACCGCCTCGCCCTGACGCAGCCGCCACGCCACCCCGGCCGCGGTGCGCCGGGCCAGGCCGGTGAGCCACGGCCGCAGCGCCTCTACATTCTGCGGCGCGAACACCTCGGCGAAGCGCGAGCGGATGTGCTCGTGCGTCGCGGTGTCGTTGTTGGCCAACGTGGCCGGGAGCCGGAACCGGTGCCGCGCGAGCTCACGCAGCGGCCCGGCCGGGATCGGCACCGCCGCGTCCAGGGCGTTCGCGGCCGAGAACCGGGCCCGATCGGCCAGGACCTCCCGGGCGAGGCGATGCGAGGCCACCACCACCTGACCGCCGCTCCGGAACACCGGCGCGGCGGGGCGGGGATGTTTCCACAGCTCGAAGAGCACGCGCGCAGCCTACCTCCCCCGAAAGTACGAGCCCCGCTCACGGTAATCTGCTCTCAGTCTTCCGGCGCCCTCCCCGCGGCCACCGCCCCAGGGCCGAAGTCGGCACGGAGGCCCGTCCGGCACGAATGCCCACAGAAGGAGACCGTTCCGTTGCAGGAGTACTCCTCCCAAGCCGCCTACGACCGCGGTGAGGCCGTCTGCGTGATCGGCGCGGGGGCCTCAGGACTCATCGCCGTCAAGAACCTCCGCGAGAACGGCTTCGAAGTCGACTGCTACGAACGGGACACCGTTCTCGGCGGCCTGTGGAACCCGCAGAACCAGCACAGCCCCCTCTACGCCAACACCCACCTCGTCACCTCCCGGTCCCAGACCGAGATCCCCGACTTCCCCATGCCCGACGACTGGCCCGACTACCCCTCCGCGGCCCAGATGCTCGCCTACCTGACCTCGTACGCGAAGCACTTCGGGCTCTCCGAGCACATCTGGTACGGCTCCGAGATCTCCCAGATCCAACCGGTCGAGGGCTCCCGCTTCGAAGTCGTCGTCAAACCCGCCGCGGGGAGCGCCGCCCGCCGCCTGCGCTACGGCGCGGTCATCATCGCCACCGGCCACCACTGGAACCCCAACCTGCCCACCTACCCGGGCCTGGACCGGTTCCGCGGCACCGTGGTCCACTCCTCGCAACTCAAGGACGCCTCCAAGCTGCGCGGCAAGCAGGTCCTGGTCATCGGCGGCGGCAACTCCGGCGCCGACATCGCCTGCGAGGCCGCCGTGAACGCCTCCGCCTGCGTTCACTCCGTGCGCGGCGGCACCTGGCACCTGCCCAAGTACCTCGGCGGCGAACCGGCAGACTACGCGCTGGCGCGGCTGACCGCGCGCCCGAAGTTCCTGCGCCGCTTCCTGACCGACCGCCTCCTCAAAGGCCCCGACCGCCTCGCCGCCCGCATGGGCGTGGCCCCGGCCGAGAGCGGGTCCGACAAGGAACCGGTGCGCAACGGCCGCTACCTCGAACACGTCGGCGACGGCTCGATCGAGCGCCGCGGCGAGGTCGCCCGCTTCGACGACTACGACGTGGCCTTCGCCGACGGCTCCGAGCTGCGCCCCGACCTGGTCGTCCTCGCTACCGGCTACCAGCCGAAGATCACCTGCTGCCCCCCGAAGCTCCTCGGCGGCAGCGACGACTCGCCCGAACCGAAGCTGTTGGCGCGCATGTTCTCCCCGCGCCTGGAGACCCTCGCGGTCGCCGGACTCGTCGAGCCCGGCGTGGGCGTCCTGCCGATCGTGCACTGGCAGACCCACGCCATCGCGCACTGGCTCCAGGTCCGCAAGGGCGACCCCGAGCGGGCCGCGAACTTCCGCCGTCAGGTCGTCAACGAGTCGGTCGAGCCCGAGGAGGAGCCCGGCTCCGCCCCCAGGCGCCGACTCGCCGTCGACCCCGAGGAATACCTGGCCAGCCTGGGCCGCATCATCGACACCCTCGAACAGGAGCCCGCGAAATGAGCCTCTCCGCTTGGGCCAAGCGGGCCCGCACGCCCCAGCCCGCCCCCGTGCGGCGCGAGTACGTGTTCTTCGAGCCCGCCGACCTCTTCGACGCCGACATCAAGGACGATCCCGAGGCCAACCCGGTCCTGTGCTGCACCGGCGACCCGGCCGGGGCCTCGGCGTTCAACGCCTTGTGGCTCAAGCGCTTCGCGGCCTCGGGCCGGTACGCGGCCGCGACGAGCGTGCGCGGCCAGGGCAACACCCCGCCCGCCGAAGGGGGCCTGGAGGCCCGCGCCCACGACGTGGTGCAGGCCGCGGTCACCGTGCCCCGCCAAGCCGTCCTCATCGGACACCGCGAGGGCGCGGCCTGGGCCGCGCTCGCCGCGGGCCGCTACCCGGCCGCGGGACTGGTCCTGGTCTCGCCCGCGCAGTTCCCCAAGCAGGTCCCGACCCCGGTCGGGGCGCCGCCGGTGCTGCTGGTCGTGAGCGAGTCCGAAGCGGAGTCCAAAGAGGCCCAAGCGGTCACCGAGGCCTACGGCGTCGCGCCGCTGACCTTCGCGGGCTCCCCTGACGACGTGTTCAAGGGCGCCGGGGCCGAAGGGCTCCTCGCGGCGATCCTGTCCTGGCTCGCCCCGAAGCACTAGGGCGTGTCTGGGAGTCCCCGCCGGCCGTTATCCGGCCCATTCGCCCGCTCGCTTCGTTGTCGGCCGCCCGTGGACGCGGCCGAGTGCCCTCCCACGTTCTCCACCGATCCCGAACTGGTGAAGGCGATCCTGGCCGGCGGCAGCGCCGCGGCGGCCGGTGCGGTC